>JBNJDI010000001.1:0-79642 GCA_051744725.1 Pseudomonadota bacterium
ATGTAAGTCGGGTCGCCCTCGTTCTGGCGGTCCACAACCTTCGCCATGCGCTTGAGCGTCTCCATCAGCTGCTCTTCCGTGCAGATGCCGTGGTACAGCCAGTTGCACAGCAGCTGGGAGGCGATCCGCAGGGTTGCACGGTCCTCCATCAGGCCGACATCGTTGATGTCCGGCACCTTGGAACAACCCACGCCCTGCTCGATCCAGCGCACCACGTAGCCGAGGATGCCCTGGGCGTTGTTGTCCAGCTCCTGCTTGATCTCCTCCTGGCTGAGCGCGGAAGGATCCTTCATCAGCGGCACTGTCAGGATGTTGTCCAGGCTGGCGCGCTCACGCTTGCTGAGCTCTTCCTGCACACCCATCACGTTCACCTGGTGATAATGGATGGCGTGGAGCGTGGCCGCCGTCGGTGACGGTACCCAGGCGGTGTTGGCGCCCGCCTTCGGGTGGCTGATCTTGGCGTCCATCATCGCGGCCAGCTTGTCCGGCATGGGCCACATGCCCTTGCCGATCTGGGCGCGACCCTTGAGGCCGGTTTCCAGGCCGATGTCCACGTTCCAGTCCTCGTAGCTGGTCATCCAGGGCGCCTGCTTCATCTGGCCCTTACGGATCACCGGGCCGGCTTCCATGCTGGTGTGGATCTCGTCGCCGGTGCGGTCCAGGAAGCCGGTGTTGATGAAGATGATCCGGTCCTTCGCCTGGCGGATGCACTCCTTGAGGTTGACTGTGGTACGGCGCTCCTCGTCCATCACACCCACTTTGAGGGTGTTGCGCTTCATACCCAGCGCATCCTCGACACGGCCGAAGAGCTCATTGGTGAAGGCCACCTCGTCCGGGCCATGCATCTTGGGCTTCACGATGTAGACGCTGCCGGTGCGGCTGTTGCCCACCCGGTTGTTGCCCTTGATGTCATGGATGGCGATCAGGGAGGTGATCATGCCGTCCATGAGGCCTTCCGGTACCTCGTTGCCGTCGGCATCCAGGATGGCATCGTTGGTCATCAGGTGACCCACGTTGCGCACCAGCATCAGGCTGCGGCCGTGCAGGCTCAGGGGCTTGCCCTGGGTATCCAGGTATTCGCGGTCGCCCGCCATGCTCCGGGTCACGGTCTTGCCGCCCTTCTCGAAGCTCTCTTCGAGGTTGCCCTGCATCAGGCCCAGCCAGTTGCGGTAGACACCGGTCTTATCCTCGGCATCCACGGCCGCCACGGAGTCCTCGCAGTCCATGATGGTGGTCAGCGCGGACTCCATGAGCACATCCTTCACGTGGGCCGCGTCGTCCTTGCCGATGGGGTGGCTGGCGTCGATCTGGATCTCGAAATGCACGCCGTTGCGTACGAGCAGAAGACCTTCCGGCTCGCCTTCAGAGCCCTTGTAGCCCACGAACTGGGCCGGATCCTTCAGCCCAGCCTCGCTGCCACTGCTCAGGCTCACCTTCAGTTGACCGCCTTCGACCCGGTAGCCTGTGGCGTCCGCGTGACTGCCGCTGGCCAGCGGTGCGGACTCATCCAGCATGGCGCGGGCGTAGGCAATGACCTTCTCGCCGCGCACCGGATTGTAGCCCGGGCCCTTGGTGGCACCGCCTTCCTCGGAGATGATGTCGGAACCGTAGACCGCATCGTAGAGGCTGCCCCAGCGCGCATTGGCGGCGTTCAGCGCAAAGCGCGCGTTGGAGATCGGCACGACCAGCTGCGGACCGGCCACCTGGGCGATCTCTTTATCCACGTTCTCGGTGGAAGCAGTGAAGTCTTCGCCTTCCGGCTTGAGGTAGCCGATGTCCTTGAGGAAGGTCTTGTACTCGTTCAGGTCGATGGACTGGCCCTTGTGATCGCGGTACCAGCTGTCCAGCTTCTCCTGAAGCTCATCACGGACCTTGAGCAGTTCGCGGTTACGCGGCGCCATGTCCGCCACGATGCGACCAAACTCATTCCAGAAATGCTCGGCATCAACACCGGTGCCGGGGATGGCTTCGTTGTTGACAAAGTCGTACAGGATTCGGGCGACCTGCAGGCCACCTGCATTCACGCGTTCTGTCATCTTTGCGCCTCAGATTGCTGTTTTAAAAAGATTTATTATGCGGCCCACCCGGGCATGTAAAGCCATGGCCCGGCGACCAGCTAATTCGGGATGTGCGTATTCTAAGCCAAATTCACCGCAAAAGGACAGGCGCCCTACTCCCGGCGCCAGGTGGTGCCCTCGCGGCTGTCCTCCAGCACAATGCCCTGCTCGAGCAGTTCGTCCCGGATGCGGTCGGCCTCGGAGAAGTCCTTCGCCTTCTTGGCCTGGGCGCGCGCCTCGATCAGTTCCTCAATGCGCTTTGCCGTGAGATCGCCGGTGCCACCCTGCAGGAAGTCGGACGGCGCCCGCTCCAGCACCCCTAGCACGGCGCCAAGCCGCTTGAGAACCCCGGCGAGCCGGGCCGCCTCCGTTTCATCGCCATTGCGCCGCGCACGGTTCAGTTCACCGGTCAGGGCATGCAGTTCGGCGGTGGCCTCAACAGTATTGAAGTCATCGTCCATGGCGTCCATAAAGCGTCTGTCGTGTTCCGTCTCCGCCGGATCCGCTTCGGGCTCGATGCCGTCGAGCGCCTGGTAGAACTTCATCAGTGCGCCCTTGGCTTCCGCCAGGCTGTCCGGCGTGTAGTCGATCTGGCTGCGGTAGTGGCTGGCGATCAGGAAATAGCGCACCACTTCCGGGTCGTGTTGCTGGAGAATATCCCGGATGGTGAAGAAGTTACCCAGGGATTTTGACATCTTTTCGTGATTCACGCGCACGGCACCGGCGTGCATCCAGTAGTTCACGAAGGGCTGTTGGTGGGCGCACTCGGACTGGGCGATCTCGTTCTCGTGGTGCGGGAACATCAGGTCCGGGCCACCGCCATGGATGTCGAAGGTCCGCCCCAGGTGGGAACGGGACATGGCCGAGCACTCGATGTGCCAGCCGGGCCGGCCTTCGCCCCAGGGCGAGGGCCAGGCCACTTCGCCGGGCTTGGCGGCCTTCCAGAGCACGAAATCCGCCGGGCTGGCCTTGGCCTCGGCCACTTCCACCCGGGCGCCGGCCACCAGGTCCTCGAGCTTCTTGCGGCTCAGCTTGCCGTAGTCCTCAAAGGTGGAGACGGCGAAGTACACGTCACCGTTACTGCCCTGGTAGGCATGACCCTTTTCGACGAGGGTTTCGATCATGGCGATCATCTCGTCGATGGTCTCGGTCGCCCTGGGCTCCTCGGTGGGGCGCAGCACGCCCAGCGCGCCCTCGTCCTCATGCATAGCGGCGATCATGCGATCGGTCAACGCCCGGAAGTCCTCGCCGTTCTCCCGCGCCCGATCCAGGATCTTGTCGTCAATGTCGGTGATGTTACGCACGTAGTGCACGTCATAACCGCGATGGCGCAGGTAGCGGGTCACCACATCGAACGCCACCAGGACCCGGGCGTGCCCCAGGTGGCAGTAGTCGTAGACCGTCATGCCGCAGACGTAGATGCCAACCTTCCCCTCTGTGATGGGCTGGAAGGTTTCCTTGCGGCGGCTGAGAGTGCTGTAGAGCTGGATCACGGGGTCTCCATCCTTTCCGGTCTCGGTTTACTGGCCGCTGATCTTGGCCCAGGAGTCACGCAGGGTGACGGTGCGGTTCATCACGATCCGGCCCTCGCTGCTGGCCTCGGGATCGTAGAAAAAATAGCCCTCGCGCTCGAACTGGTAGGGAATGTCCGTGCGCGGCGAGGCCAGATTCGCCTCCCCTTTGCAGCCGGTCATCACCACCAGGTTGTCCGGGTTGAGGTCCTCGACAAAATCCCGCTCCTTGTCCGTACCGGGATTCTCCACCCCGAACAGCCGGTCGTAGAGGCGCAGCTCCAGATCCACGGCCGTCTCGGCGGACACCCAGTGGATCACCCCCTTCGGCTTGTAGCCTTCGGGGTTCACGCCCAGGGTGGCTGGATCGTATTCGGCATGGATCTCGGTCACATTGCCGTCCTCATCAGCAACGAAGTCATTGCAGGTGATCACGTAACCGCCACGCAGGCGCACGGCGTTGCCCTTGGAAAGCCGCTTCCACTTCTTGTTGGGCGGCACTTCCACAAAATCCTCAGCGTCAATGTACATCTCGCGCGTCCAGGTCACCTCGCGGGTGCCCATGGACTCATCCTGGGGGTGCACCGCCGTGGTCAGGGTCTCGGACTGGCCCTCCGGGTAATTGGTCAGGATCAGCTTTACCGGCCGCAGTACACACATGGCGCGGGGCGCGTTGCGGTTCAGGTCGTCCCGGATGGCGTGTTCGAGCATGCCCAGGTCCACGGTGCCGCCGGTCTTGTTCACGCCCACCATGTCACAGAACTGGCGGATGGAGGCCGGGGTGAAGCCGCGCCGGCGCATGCCCGAGAGCGTGGGCATGCGTGGGTCGTTCCAGGCATCCACATGGCCCTCGTCGACCAGCCGCATCAGCTTGCGCTTGCTGGTGATGGTGTAGTTCACGTTCAGGCGTGCGAACTCGGTCTGGCGCGGACGGCACGGCGGGGTCACGTGTTCCAGCACCCAGTCGTAGAGCGGCCGGTGGTCCTCGAACTCCAGGGTGCACAGGGAGTGGGTTACACCCTCTTCCGCGTCCGACAGCGGGTGGGTGAAATCGTACATCGGGTAGATGCACCACTTATCCCCGGTCTGGTGGTGCGTCAGGAACCGGATGCGATACAGGATCGGATCGCGCATGTTCATGTTCGGCGAGGCCATGTCGATCCTGGCCCGCAGCACGTGCTCGCCCTCAGCGAACTCGCCCGCGCGCATGCGCCGGAACAGGTCCAGGTTCTCCGCAACCGAGCGGTCCCGATAGGGGCTGTCCGTGCCTGCCTCTTTCAGCGTACCGCGATACCGGGCCGCGGTTTCCGGGTCCAGGCTGCAGACATAGGCATGGCCACCGCGGATCAGCTCTTCGGCGTATTCATAGAGACGGTCAAAATAGTCCGAGGCGTAACGGACCGGCCCTGCCCATTCATACCCGAGCCATGCCACATCGCGCTTGATGGCCTCGATGTATTCCTGGCTTTCCTTCTCCGGATTGGTGTCGTCAAAGCGCAGGGTGCAGTCGCCACCGAACTGCTCGGCCATGCCGAAGTTCACCACGATCGACTTGGCGTGACCAATATGCAGGTAGCCATTCGGCTCCGGTGGGAACCGGGTAACGACGTGGTCATGACGGCCTTCGGCAAGGTCGTCCTGGATGAGGGTTCGGATGAAGTTGCTGGCCGGAGCGGATTCGGAACTCATGGATGCTGTAACACCACCGGGTTGATTGGAAAGCCGCCATTGTACCTGCTCACCGCCACGATCTCATGCATGGCAGAAGCGGATGCCTTACAATACGGCCGATTTGGACGCGAAAGGATATAACCTCATGGTCGTTCTGGAAACCAGCGAAGGCCGCATCCTGCTGGCCACTGACGCGGAGAGCGCCCCCGTCACCACCGAGAACTTCCTCGCCTACATCGATTCGGGTTTCTACGACGGCCTTATTTTTCACCGGGTCATCAGCAACTTCATGATCCAGACGGGCGGTTTTGGCCCGGACATGGAACCCCGGAAACCTGGCGAACCAATCGCCAACGAGGCGGACAACGGGCTCAGCAACCGGCGCGGTACCATCGCCATGGCACGGACCATGAGCCCGCATACCGCCTCCTCCCAGTTCTTCATCAATGTGAACGACAACGGCTTCCTGGATCACACGGCCAAGACCCAGGACGGCTGGGGCTACTGCGTCTTTGGCAGGGTCGTGGAAGGCATGGACGTGGCTGACCGGATCCGTGAGAAGCCCACCACGGCGCGCGCCGGGCACCGTGATGTGCCGGTTGAGGATGTCATCATCCACCGGGCCTACCGCACCGACGGGAGAGAGGACGCATGACCACGCGCTTCATTGCCGACCTGCACCTGGAGGAAAGCCGGCCGGACATCACCGAGGCCTTCCTGGGTTTCCTTCCGGCCTACGCCTACAATATTGACGCGCTCTATATTCTCGGGGACTTCTTCGAGGCCTGGATCGGGGACGACGAGCATACGCCACTGCAGGAGACCATCGCCGAGGCGCTGCAGGCGATCACCGCGACGGGGACGGCCCTGTACCTGATGCACGGCAACCGGGATTTCCTCATCGGACAGGACTTCTGTGATCGCGTTGGGGCCACCCTTCTGGATGATCCCACCGTGATCGACCTCCATGGTGAACCCACCCTGCTGATGCACGGCGACAGCCTCTGTACCGCGGATGAGGAGTACCAGAAGTTCCGCGCCACCATGCGCAACCCGCAGTGGCAGAAGGCCTTCCTCCAGCGCCCGCTGGCGGACCGCCAGACTGTGGCGCGCCAGATGCGCGAGATCAGTCAGGCCAAGAACCAGGGCAAGGAACAGACCATCATGGATGTCACGCCGGAGGAAGTGGTGGCGGACATGGAGCGCCACGGCGTGCAGCAGCTCATCCACGGCCACACCCACAGGCCGGCAGTGCATGGGCTGGAGGCCAATGGCGCTCCCGCCAGGCGTTATGTGACCGGCGACTGGCATGAAAGGGCCTGGTATATCGAAGCACGGGAGGGGACCGCGCCTGAGCTGCTCAGCGTGCCCTTCGCGGAGCTGACCGGCTGATCACAGCCAGTCCGGCACCCCACTGTGGAAGCGGAAGCTGTCATCCGGTGACTGGATCAGCTCCGCCTCCACCGCCAACAGCGTCTCCACCCGTTCCTTCACTTCGTCACCCGCCGCTTTCTCCGCCAGCCTGAGGTAATCCTGATAGTGGCGGGCCTCGGACTTGAGCAGTGAATCGTAGAACTCCGCCAGTTCCTCGTCCAGAAGCGGCGCCACCACCGCAAACCGCTCACAGGAGCGAGCCTCGATGATGCCGCCGATGATCAGGGTGTCCACGAGCCGTCCCGGCTCCTCCTTGCGCGCATGCTGGTGCAGCCCCTGGGCGTAGCGCGCCGGAGTCAGGTGCCGGTACTGGATGCCTCGTTTCTGAAGGATCGACAGCACCTGCTCGAAATGGCGCAGTTCCTCACGCGCCAGCCGGGACATCCGGTGCAGCAGGTCCGGATCTTCCATATAGCGATACATCAGGCCGAGTGCCGTTGAGGCGGCCTTCTTCTCGCAGTGGGCGTGGTCAATGAGCAGCAGCTCCTGGTTCGCCAGTGCGGCGTCGATCCAGGCCTGTGGTGTTGCGCAGGGGAGAAAGTCGTGAATGGGGGAAAGATCAACCCGGGCCATGCCAGCGCTCCGTCAAAAAGCGCCAAGCATAGACCCGGGCTGATCCGGGGTGCAAGGCCGCCCGGAGGGCGGCCCATGGAGTCAGCCGTTGACCTTGGCGAACTCGTCAGCGATTTCCTTCTCCGGCTCGCCGGTCGCCATGGAACCGATCACGACGGCAATGGCGGCGAACAGGAACCCGGGCACGATCTCGTACATGTCGAACAGACCGCCGGAGAGCTGCTTCCAGATCACCACCGTCAGGCCACCGACCACCACGCCTGCAAGGGCGCCCATCTTGTTCATGCGGGGCCAGTACAGCGACAGCAGGATAACCGGGCCGAAGGCGGCACCGAAGCCGGCCCATGCATAGGAGACCAGATCCAGCACCATGCTGTCGTCATCAAGCGCAACCACACCGGCGATCACCGCGATCACGATCACGGCAACCCGCCCGATACGGACCAGCTCCACGGAATCAGCGTCGGGGCGGAAGAAGCCCTTGTAGAAGTCCTCGGCCAGCGCGGACGACGATACCAGCAGCTGCGAATCGGCCGTACTCATGATGGCGGCAAGAATGGCAGCCAGAAGGATGCCCGCGATCACCGGATGGAAGATCGCATCCACCAGCATCATGAAGGCTGTCTCACGATCTTCCAGCCCTTCGGGACCGAAGTAGCCGACCGCTGCCAGCCCCACCAGCACGGAGCCGATCAGGGTGATGGCGGTCCAGGTGACCGCAACACGGCGGGCATAGGGTACCAGGGACTCATCACTGATGGCCTTGAAACGGGCCAGCACGTGGGGCTGGCCGAAATAGCCCAGGCCCCAGGCCAGCGACGAGACGATCGCAATGAACCCGAGTGATTCACCGCTTGCATCCGAGAACAGCGACAGCGTGCCCTGACCTTTCTCAAGCAGAGACGCTTCCATACCGGACCAGCCGCCAACCTCGCCACTGTTGATCGCCAGCACCGGCACCAGCATCAGGGCGGCCAGCATCAGCAGCCCCTGGACCACGTCCGTCCAGGACACCGCCAGGAAGCCGCCGAACAGCGTGTAGGACATCACGGCAAGCGTGCCCACGATCACCGCCCACTGGTACTCCAGACCAAAGACGGTCTCGAAGAGCTTACCACCGGCAACCAGGCCGGAACTGGTGTAGAACAGGAAGAACAGGAGAATAAAGAAGGCGGCGATAACCCGCAGCGCCCGCGTATCATCCCGGAACCGGTTCTCCAGGAAGGACGGGATCGTGAGTGAGTCCTTGGCCGCCTGGGAATAGTTCCGCAGGCGTCTGGCCACAAACAGCCAGTTCAGGTAGGTGCCCACAAGGAGCCCAATGGCGATCCAGCTGGCGCCGACACCATTGGCAAAGGCCGCCCCCGGAAGCCCCAGCAGCAGCCAGCCGCTCATGTCCGAGGCACCGGCGCTCAGTGCCGAGGGAATCGGCCCCAGGTTACGCCCGCCCAGAATGTAGTCCGACAGGTTCTGGGTCCGCATGTAGGCAATGACACCAAGGGCAAGCATCACCGCAAGGTAGAGAATAAAGGTCCAGGTGACCGCAACTGTGTTTTCAATCATGATCCGGCTCCATCGGGGAATGCCCGCTTGTTTTTGTTCATCCGATTTCCTCCACACCCAGCGACAGAAGGGTCGCATTACCGCCTGCCGCCGTGGTGTTGTTTGTCCTGACACGCTCTGTGGCGAAGCGCGGCAGGTAGTTGGGGCCACCGGCCTTGGGGCCGGTCCCGGAAAGTCCGCGTCCACCAAAGGGCTGGACACCGACGACTGCACCAACCTGATTACGGTTGATGTAGGTATTGCCGACCTTCACCCGCCGCTCGATATAGGCGGCGGCGGATTCACTGCGGCTGTGAATGCCCAGGGTGAGACCATAGCCCGCCCCGTTGATCTCGTCGATCACGGAATCCAGCTCGCGGGCATCATAGCGCACCACGTGAAGGATGGGCCCGAAGAATTCACGGTCCAGATCCTTCATGCCATTGATCTCATAGGCCACGGGAGGCACGAAATAGCCCTTCTCCGCATTGTCGGGCAGCGGTGCTTCGCCAACCAGGCGGTTGCGCTCGCGCAGATCGGCAACGTGCTTCATCAGGTCGTCATAGGCTTCCTGATCGATCACCGGCCCCACATCGGTCTCCACACGGATGGGGTCGCCCATGCGCAGATCACGCATGGCACCGGCGAGGGTTTCCTCGATCACATCCGCCACGTCCTCCTGCAGATACAGGACCCGCAGCGCCGAGCAGCGCTGGCCGGCACTGCCGAAGGCGGACATGATCACATCCTTGACCACCTGTTCCGGCAGCGCGCTGCTGTCCACGATCATGGCGTTCTGACCACCGGTCTCCGCGATCAGCGGAATGATCGGCCCCTCACGGGCGGCCAGTGTCCGGCTGATGTGATGGGCAACACCGGTGGACCCGGTGAAGGTGACGCCCGCGAGGCGCTCATCCGGCAGCACCTGGCCACCGATTCCCGCACCGTCACCGGGCAGGTACTGGATCACGCCGGGAGGGAAGCCGGCTTCCAGCATCAGTTCCGCACAGCGGCCACCGATCAGGCTGGTCTGCTCCGCCGGCTTGGCCAGTACGGTATTGCCCGCCGCCAGTGCCGCCATGATCTGGCCGGTGAAGATCGCCACCGGAAAGTTCCAGGGGCTGATGCACAGGAACACCCCGCGGCCTTCCAGGTAGTATTCGTTGGACTCTCCGGTGGGTCCCGGCATCTCCATGGGCTCAGCGAACTGCCGCCGTGCCTGCATGGCGTAATAGCGGCAGAAATCCACGGCCTCGCGCACTTCGGCCACGCCGTCCAGCAGGGATTTACCCGCCTCACGGCTGCACAGGGCGATCAGCTCGTATTCGTTGGCCTCCAACAGATCCGCATAGGCCTCAAGGCACTTCGCGCGCTCTTCCGCCGGGGTCTGATTCCAGGACTCAAAAGCCGCGTGCGCCGTGCTCAAGGCATTCTCGACGATATCCGCCCGGCTCCAGGCGATCTCCCCGGCAACCCGGTCACGGTTATGGGGATTGGTCACCCGGGTCCTGGCATTCGAATCGCAGCGCTTACCGTTCACAATCGGCGTGGCCTTCCACTGGTGCTCCGCCCACCGCTCCAGCCCCTGCTGGAAGGGCCGCAGATCGGACAGCACCGCCAGGTTGTGGCCACGGGAGTTGCGCCGCTCGCTGCCGTAGATCTCCGGGGGCCGGGGAATCCGCAGGTCCGGCAGGCTGTTGTGGGCCCGCAGCGCATCCGCAGGATGGCCAATAAGATCCTCGATGGGCGTCTCGGCGTCCACCAGCCGATGAACGAAGGAGGAGTTGGCCCCATTCTCCAGAAGCCGCCGCACCAGGTACGGCAGCAGATCCTTGTGGGCGCCCACGGGCGCGTAGATGCGCACCGGCACCCGTGGCACCTCGCCCATCACCACGGAATAGAGGGCATCCCCCATGCCGTGCAGCCGCTGGAATTCGTACTCGGCACCATTCTCATCGGCCATGTTCAGTATCGAGGCCACGGTGTGCGCGTTATGGCTGGCGAACTGCGGGAAAATATACCCCTGGGCGTAGTCACTGAGCAGGAAACGGGCGCAGGCCAGGTAGCACACATCCGTGCCCTCCTTGCGCGTATAGACCGGATAGGTATCAACACCCATCATCTGGGCGTGCTTGATCTCGGTATCCCAGTAGGCGCCCTTGACCAACCGCACGGGAATGCGGTCGCCCTGGCGGCGCGCCAGCGCCGCGATCCAGCACAGCACCGGAAGTGCCGGCTTGGAGTAGGCCTGTACCGCGAGGCCCAGTTCACCCCAGCCCTTGGCGGCTTCGGATTCGTAGACGGTGCGGAAGATCTCGAGCGAGAGCTCCAGGCGATCCATCTCCTCGGCGTCCACCGTCAGGGGAACCTGTTTCTCGCGCGCAAAAGTCACGAGCCGGCTCAGCCGCCGGACCAGCTCCGCTTTCGCCCTGTCCTCCTGGGCACGTTCATAGCGCGGGTACAGCGCGGACAGCTTGATGGAAACCGATGGCACCGGACGTTCGCCGCGGGGGTAGCGGTCATTGCCCACTGCCTCAATGGCCGTCCAGTAATCATTGAAATAGCGCGAGGAGTCGGATTCATTGAGTGCCGCCTCGCCCAGCATGTCGAAGGAATAGCTGTAACCCTGATCCCGGTACTGGCGGCCTTCCTGCAGGGCTTCATCAATATCGCGACCAAGTACGAACTGGCGGCCCATGATCGCCATGGCCTGGTACATGGCCTTGCGGATCACCGGCTCACCGGCGCGGTTCACCAGCTTGTGCCAGATGGATTTGGGATGGCCGTCCAGCCCCGGGTCCATCTTGACCACACGGCCGGTGAGCAGCATGCCCCAGGTGGAGGCGTTGACCATGACGGATTCGCTGCGGCCAAGGTGCTTACGCCAGTCGGCGTCACCCATCTTGTCGCGGATCAGCTCATCCGCCGTATGCGAATCCGGAATCCGGATCAGCGCCTCGGCCAGGCACATCAGCAGGATGCCCTCTTCGGTATCCAGGCTGTATTCCTGCAGAAGCGCGTCCACCATGTGAACGGAATCATCCTGCTCGCGGACCTTGCGGATCAGCCCTGTTGCACGATCCGCAATGGCCTGGCGCTCGCGCCCATCGGGTTCCGCCAGCGCCAGCAGTGACTCAAGGTAGGCCGTTTCATCGGTGTAATGGTTATCAACGATACCCTGCCAGAGGAAATCGGTATCATCGTGGGGAAACGACGGGTCAAGCACCCGACTGGCATCAAACATAGCGTTCGGCCTCCAGTAATCCTGGGCGTGATACCTCTGCCCTCATGGTCTATCCATTCATTAAAGCAGAGGTTGAAAAACCCTGCACAACAATCAGTGCAGGAACGGCCACTTCTTGTGGAGTTCCTCCATCGTCCCTCGAACAGCGTCCGCTACCTCCTCAGCGGTCACTGCCGCATCAATACGCCAATAACGGTTGGCGGGATTGCTGTAGCGCGTCTCATAGACCTGGCGCACGCGCTCAAAGAACCGGACCCGCTCGTGCTCAAAGCGGTCCGGTCCCTCGCCACGCCCAGCAATCCGGGCCATACCCGTTTCCACTGGCGCATCGAGCCAGAGCACGGCATCCGGGCGCAGCGATTCTCCCTGAACCAGGGATTCAAGCTGCGCCACCGGCGCCGCATCCAGCTCCCGCCCACCCCCCTGGTAGGCGTAGGTGGCATCCGTGAAACGATCACAGAGCACCCATTCTCCCGCCTCAAGCGCTGGCCGGATGACCCGGGCCAGGTGCTGCGCCCGGGCGGCAAACATCAGCAGCAGCTCGCAGGTGGGATCGACCGGCTCCTCCCGGGAGCGCAGGAGCAGTTCCCGGATTTCCTCCGCCATGGGGGTCCCGCCCGGTTCACGGGTCACCCGGTGCGGCACGCCCTGTTCCGTGAGCCAGTCACTGGCACTGCGGATGGCGGTGGATTTGCCCACGCCCTCCGTACCCTCAAAGGTAATGAAAAGCCCGCGTGTCATCAGTCTATCCCGCTCTCCGGTGCCGGAAAGGAGCGGTACTCCTCGCCACGATTGAGCTGATACCGGCGAACCGCCTCATTATGCTCTTCAAGTGTGCTGGAGAAATGATGGGAGCCATCGCCCTTTGCGACAAAATAGAGGGCATCGCCCTTCGCCGGATCCACAACGGCCCGCAGCGAGGCCTCACCCGGCACCCCAATGGGCGTGGGCGGCAGGCCATCGATGCGATAGGTGTTGTAGGGCGTGTGCTCCCTCAGGGCCGCATGACCGATGCGGCCCTGGTAGTCTTCACCCATGCCATAGATCACGGTGGGATCCGTCTGCAGACGCATTCCCTGCTCCAGCCGCCGCGTAAAAACGCCGGCGACCCGGGGTTTCTCCTCACTGATGGGAGTCTCAAGCTCCACGATGGAAGCCAGGATCAGGGCTTCATAGGGCGTTTCCAGAGGCAGATCCTCCTCGCGGTCCCGCCAGAGCTGGGAGAGAATCCGTTGCATGCGGTTATGGGCCCGTTCAAGCACATCCAGATCCGAATCACCATGCTTATATTCATACACCGCCGGGAAGAACCAGCCCTCGGGGTGCATACCAGGCTGCCCGAGACGCTCCATCACCGCCTCACCGCTTACCCCCTCCAGCTCATTGCGCAACGGCTCCGCGTCGGCCAGGCGGGCACGGATGCGCTGGAACGTCCAGCCTTCCGGGATGCGCACTGTCCAGCTCTGGGTGTCGCCTGCGGCGACACGGCGCACAAAGGCCAATGGAGACATGCCATCTTCAAGCTGATAGAAACCGGACTGCAACTCCGCCAGTTCAGGCTCCAGACGCGCACGCACCCGCAGCCAGAACGCGCTGTGCAGACGCCCGCGCCTTTCCAGCTCACGCGCAAGCCCCTGCAGGGTGGTGCCGCGCTCAATCTCCATGGTTTCGGGCTGCTCAAGCGCCAGCGGCTCTTCCATGCGCTGGAACTGCCGCTCTATGAACAGCCAGCCCGCGATGGCCGTCACGGCCGCCAGAAGGACCACAAAACCAAGAACGCGCTTACCCGACCACATCACCGGAATCCAAGCTCCCTGTTCACATCCTCAACCAACCGCGAGGCCTCGACGTTCATCGGCACGGCACTGTCACCGCACTCGCTGACGGGCACCAGGCCCATCACGCTGTTGCCCAGCAACAGCCCATGGCTGTGGAAGTCAGCCTCCGTCAGTTCGCGCTCCTCGACCGTCAGGCCAAGGCGTCCTGCGTTGCCCACCACCCAGTCCCGCAGCGTCCCGGCAACAGCGAGCCGGCCCCGTGGCGGCGTCACCAGGGTGCCATCCACCACGGAAAACAGGCAGGTGCGGGTTCCCTCGACCCAGCCGGAGCGGTCGTCCATCGCCATCAGGCCCTCGAACTCGCTGTCTGAAAGTTCGGAACTGGCAAGCACCTGCTCCAGGCGCGCCAGGGTCTTGAAGCCCCGACCCGCTGCCACCGGAGACAGCGGCTGCCGGCAGAGACGGACCCGGACGCCTTCTCGCGGTACCGCCGGGGCCGCCACCAGGGCAGAGATCACCCTGGGCACCACTGTTGCCGGCGGCCGATAGCCCTTACCCCCCGAGCCCGCCGTGACCGTGACCTTGAGCACCGCCGGCGTTTCCGGCGCGAGCAACCCACGTTCGTCAGCCTGCTGCTGCCAGGCATCCAGTCGATCCGTGTCAAACGGGATCCCGAGCGCCCGGCAGCCGGCCAGAAGCCGTTCGCGGTGCGCATCCAGCAGGACCGGCCCTTCCGGGGTCACCCTGAGGGTCTCGAAAACCCCCTGGCCATAGGCCAGCCCCCGATCATCAGACGGCACCCCCGGGTCATTCCCCGGCCAGATCCATTCGGGCATCAGCTCCGCTCCCGCTGCCTGAGCCAGTAACGATCAAAAAAGCCGCCCCTGCTCAGGGCGGCTTTGGTACCGATCGAACCGCGTTGGTCCGTTCAGCTGCTATGGGACTCGATGTAGTCCACCGCGTCCTTGACCGTGGTCAGCTTTTCGGCTTCCTCATCCGGGATCTCGGTCTCGAACTCTTCTTCCAGAGCCATGACCAGCTCAACCGTGTCCAGGGAGTCGGCACCCAGATCCTCTACGAAGGAGGAAGTGCTCTGTACTTCGGACTCCTTAACCCCCAGCTGTTCACAGACAATCTTCTTAACGCGCTCTTCAACTGTACTCATAATGTCCTCATTTGTGCGTCCAGCAGTGCTGGCGTGCCAGTTTAGTTGAATCCCCCGGGCCGAACAACCAACCCGGAAGGGGCTGACCGGAAGCCGCACCCGCTATGATGACGGGCACGCCCTCCTTCAGTTCATGTACATGCCACCATTGACATGAATTGTCTCGCCATTGATGTAGGCTGCCCCCTCGGAAGCGAGGAACACAGCCAGATCGGCTACTTCCCCCGCCTCGCCGAGACGGCCTGCCGGAATGGCTGACAGCATGGCATCACGCTGGCTTTCGTCAAGCTCCCGCGTCATGTCCGTTTCAATGAACCCCGGTGCAATGGCATTGACGGTGATACCACGGCTTGCCACTTCCCGCGCCAGGGAACGGGTCATGCCCTCGATGCCCGCCTTGCTGGCGGCATAGTTCATCTGCCCGGCATTGCCCATGCGGGCAACCACCGAACTCAGGTTGATGATGCGCCCGGTACGCGCCTTCATCATGCCCTTGAGCACAGCCTGACTGGTGCGATAGACCGCGGAGAGATTGGTGTTGATCACCTCGTCCCAGTCATCCGGCTTCATGCGCATGGCCAGCCCATCCCGCGTCACGCCGGCATTGTTGACCAGCACCGTGGGTGGGCCGAACGTCTGGCCGATCGTCTTGATGCCCTCGGTGACGCTCTCCGCATCACCCACATTCATGACCACACCATCACCCTGCCAGCCGTTCTCGCTGATCCGGCCGGCAATGGCGGACGCGCCGGATTCCGATGTTGCTGTTCCGATCACCGTGGCACCGGCGCGGGCAAAGCGTTCCAGAATCGCGCTGCCGATGCCACGGCTCGCGCCGGTTACCAGAACCACCTGTCCTTCCAGCATCCTTTTCTCCCGTTGAGCGTCGCTGTCAGGCGCCTTCGCGAACCGCTTCCAGCGCCTTTGTCATCTGTTCCGGGGTCTCAGTGGGATGACACCCCATGCTGCGGTCAATGCGCCGTACCAGCCCCGAAAGCACCTTGCCCGGACCGCATTCGGCCATGACACCGACACCCTGTTCGCCCATAAAGCGTACCGATTCGGTCCACCGCACCGGCGAAATCAGCTGCCAGTAGAGATTCTCACGGATGGAGGCCGCGTCGGTCACCGCCCCCGCGGTCACATTCTGGACAACCGGGATAGCCGCGTCCTGAACGCTCACACCCGCCAGTGCCCCAGCCATGCGATCCGCCGCCGGCTGCATCAGGGCACAATGGGAAGGTACGCTCACATCCAGGGGCATGACTTTCTTCGCGCCCTCTTCCCGGGCGCGTTCAATCACCCGGTCCACCGCCGTTGCGGAGCCGGCAATGACCACCTGCCCGGGAGCATTGAAATTGACCGCCTCAACCACGCCATCGGAGACGTGCTCCTGACAGAGACTGATGACGGCCTCGTCATCCAGCCCCAGGATCGCGGCCATGCGCCCCGCCCCTTCCGGCACGGCATGCCGCATGGCATCGCCACGGATACGCACCAGATCAACGGCGTCGGCAAAATCCAGGCACTCCGCAGCCACCAGCGCGGAGTACTCCCCGAGACTGTGACCCGCCAGATAATCCGGTTTCGGACCGCCCAGATCCTGCCATACACGCCATAGCGCAACGCTGGCGGTAAGCAGGGCCGGCTGGGTGACATCGGTACGGTTCAGCTCTTCCGCCGGACCCTGCCGGCAGAGTTCGGCCAGATCGTAACCCAGCACGCCGGAGGCCTGCTCAAAGGTCTGCCCGACCAGCGGCCACTCGGCGGCTGCTTCGTCCAGCATTCCAACGGACTGGGAGCCCTGACCGGGAAACACCAGTGCTGTCGTCATCTGTCCTTCCTGTTCTGTTCTAGAATTCAACCTGTTCCAGCAAGTCCCCGAGCCTGCGCGGCAGTTCATGCTCGACCTCACGGGCCGCCTGCTCAATGGCTGCCACCAGCCCGGTCACGTCGGCATTGCCGTGGCTCTTGATCACCACACCGCGCAGCCCGATGAAACTCGCGCCATTATGCCGTGCGGGATCCAGGCGCCGCTTGATCCTGCGTAACACCGGTGCGGCCAGGACCGCGACCAGGCGTGAATACCAGCTGTCCGCAAAAGAACGCCGTATCAGGTCGCCGATCAGCTCTGCAACACCCTCTCCTGTTTTCAGCGCCACATTGCCGACAAAACCGTCACACACCACTACATCGGCAACCCCCCGGAAAAGGTCGCTGCCCTCAATATAGCCAATGTACCCGGATTGCTCCCGCACCTGCAGCATGTGGCCCGCCAGTCGGACCTGTTCATTGCCCTTGACGGCCTCCTGGCCCACGTTGAGCAGCGCCACGCGGGGCTCCTGGATGCCGTCCACGGCCTGCGCCATGAGGCGCCCCATCAGGGCGAACTGCACCAGATGCTCGGCGCTGGCGTCCACATTGGCGCCCAGGTCCAGCACGTAACAGTGGCCGTCATGGAAA
The DNA here is from genome assembly GCA_051744725.1 of Pseudomonadota bacterium. Lineage (GTDB taxonomy): Bacteria > Pseudomonadota > Gammaproteobacteria > Pseudomonadales > Oleiphilaceae > Halospina. Next base: position 17,439 of record JBNJDI010000001.1, read on the forward strand.
GGGATGCGCTTGATGATGGCGGGGCGCTCAATGCCGGGCCAGGTCTCGAGGGTGTTGCGCCCCAGTGCCATAAGCGCACCGGTGTTGCCGGCGCTGACGCAGGCATCGGCACCGCCGCTGCCGACCAGTGACAGCGCCCGCGCCATCGAGGACTGCTGGCCATGGCGAAGCGCGTGGGAGGGACGTTCCTCCATGCTGACCACGTCGGGAGCATCCTCGATCTCGATGCGGTCGTGACCCGCACACAGAAAAGCCTCGAGTTCCGTGCGCCTGCCCAGCAGCACGACCCTCAAGGCTCTGTTATTCGTAACGGCGATTTCCGCGGCGCGGACCACCGGCTCACAGCCGCGGTCGCCACTCATGGCGTCAACGGCGATGGTGGTCTCAGCCGCCACCGGTCACTCAGTCTTCCGGTGTTTCGATCACCTTCTTACCCCGATAGAAACCATCGGGGGAGATGTGATGCCGGCGATGCACTTCCCCGGTCGTCGGGTCCATGGAAAGCGCGGGCTTGCTGAGCCCGTCGTGGGAGCGACGCATGCCGCGCTTTGAACGGGTCTTGCGATTCTTCTGAACGGCCATAGCAGATTACTCCTGGAGTCTTGCCTTTCTCTTGAATTACGAATCCGTTCCGCCCTGATCCTGACCTCCACTGCCAAGGCCGGCCAGTACACGGAACGGGTTGTCTGTATCATGCTCGCGCGCCTGAGCAACAGCGTCGTCGGCATCCCGGTTGATGCGTTCCAGCGTGGCGGATGCGCTGCAGTCTGCCTCCTCATGCACCGGATAGTCCGGCAGGCTCATGATGAGCTCATCCTCCAGAAGCTCATGGATCGGCAGATCCCGCTGCCCTGCCACCATGGGCTCAAGGCTGGCCGGCAACTGCTCTGCCATCACCTCTGTGTCCACAACGCCCACCCGGAAGCTTGACTCCACCGGCAGACGCATGGCCTCAAGGCATCGCTGGCACAACACCACCAGCTCCGCCCGGATCCAGCCTTCGATGACGCGACGCCGCTCGTCATCAAAAAAGAACGCCAGCCTGACCGCCGCTTCGCCTTCTGTTTCCAGAACCAACGGCTCCAGCCGGTTCATACCGGCAAGGGCCAGACTGCCCTCTTTGACGGTCCCCTGTTCGAACGGCTTCAGCGCGTCGACCGACAGGGGTATCTCCGGGTTCGACATAAGGCCGCGATTCTAGGGTCCGCACCGTTGATTGTCAAAGCTCAGCGCAGCACAGGGCCGCTGTTGATGAGCGTTTCCGTAACACCCTGCCCGACCGAGCTGCCCAGGTCACGCATGATCCGCTGGAACGGCGAGGGCTGATAGCTGTAATCCACGATATCCTCGGCGCCGACCACGTTGCGGGCCACCTGACCGGCCGAGTTGAAGCTGTCGACCAGCCCCAGCTCGCGCGCTTTCTGTCCGGTCCAGATCAGCCCCGAGAACAGATCCGCCTCGGATTCCTTGAGCTTATCCCCACGTCCTTCGCGCACCCGCTCGATGAACTGGTCATGGGTGCGGTCCAGCACCGTCTCCCAGAAATCCACCTGCTCCGGGTCCTCCGGCAGGAAGGGATCCAGGAATGCCTTGTTGTCACCCGCCGTGTACAGCCGGCGCTCGACGCCCAGCTTCTCCATCGCGCCAGTGAAGCCAAAGCCACCGCCGCGCACGCCAATGGACCCCACCAGGCTGGAGGGATTGGCATGGATGCGGTCGGCGGCGGCGGCAATGTAATAGGCGCCGGAAGCGCCGATATCCGAAATCACGGCGTGCACTTTCTTGTCCGGATACTCGTCACGCAACCGGTTGATGGCCTGGTAGACGTAGTCCGCCTGGACCGGGCTGCCACCCGGGCTGTTGATGCGCAGGATCACCCCCTTCGACTGCTCCGCCGAAAAGGCGTTCTCAAGCGCGGTCACCAGGTTGTCGGCACTGGCGTCCTGACCCTGGACAATCGCACCCTCCACGTCCACCAGCGCGGTATGGGGCCCGCCGGCGCCGGGAGTGAGATCACCTGAGCCGAAGGGTGACCCGAAAGTGAACAGGAGCGCGAACAGATAGAGCAGGGTCAACGTCTTGAACAGAATCCCCCAGCGCCGGCTGCGGCGCTGCTCCGCCTGCATCGACATCATGGTCTTCTCGATCAGGCGCCATTCCTTGGAGTCCTCCCTGGCCTCCTGGGCGCGCCCTTCCGGTTGCTGGGCGGCTTTTTCCCGCGTCACACCCCATTCCGCGTTTTCCGAATCCCAATCGGACATGGTGTCTCCTTGCCGTTATTCACTGGGTACCGCCGGAAGCCATCAGCTCCCGCAGCATTGAAATATCAGAGGCAATGGCCATGGGGCTGTGTGCCGAAAGCTGCTCCTCCGAATGCACGCCCCAGGTCACGCCAATCGCCGGCATCCCGATCCGGCGCGCCATTTCCATGTCGTAGATGGTATCACCAACCATCACCATGCGCTCCACGCAGGCGCCGGTCTCGCTCACAATCTGGCGCAGCATCAGAGGGTCGGGCTTGGAGGCTGTCTCATTGGCGCAACGGGTCAGAGGGAAAAACCGCCCCAGCCCGCTGGAGCCCAGCGCCCGGTCCAGACCCGGCCGGCTCTTGCCGGTGGCCACCGCCAGCATCGGGCCACCATGCAGGGTTTCCAGAAGCTCATCCACCCCATTGAAAAGATCCGCCGGCGTGGTATCGCGCTGAAAGAAATACCGGGCATAGACCTCGCGCAGCTGTGTCATCTCTTCACGGGTGATGCCAGGCCAGAGCTGACTCAGCGCCTCCTCCATACCCAGCCCCACAATATGGCGCAGCGCCTCGCGCTCGCGCACCGGATACCCCAGATCCCGCGCCGCCAGTTCAAGACTGTCCGCGATATGATCCACGGAATCAATCAGGGTGCCATCCCAGTCAAAGACCACTACATCAAAGCTCATTGACGCTTTCCCAGTCGCTGAATCTGCGTTTCAAAATCCTCCGGTACCGGTGCCTCGAAGGTCACCCTTTCCCCCGCGGGCGTCTCGAACGCCAGCTGATGGGCGTGCAGCATCAAGCGGTCGCCACCGCCACGCTGCCAGGCCGCCTGGGAGGCCCCATCGAGATACTTGCCATCCCCCGCCACCGGGCACCCCTGGCAGGCCGCGTGCACCCGGATCTGGTGCGTGCGCCCGGTCAGGGGCGTGGCCTCCAGCAGGGTGTAGCCGGGAAAGCGCGCCAGAACCCGGAAGTCCGTGCGGGCAGTCTTGCCCTGCTCGGCGCTCACGCGCACCAGGCGCTCACCGGCCCCACCGGTGACCCGCTGCAGAGGCGCCTCCACGCGGGTCACCCCCTTTGGCCACTCGCCCACCACAAGCACCCGGTAAACCTTGTGCGTACTCTTCTGCCGGAACTGATCCTGCAGAGCCTTGAGGGCGGAACGGCGCCGGGCCACCAGGATCAGCCCGGAGGTATCACGGTCCAGCCGGTGCACCAGCTCCAGGTAACGGTCATCCCGCCCGGCGCGCAGCGTCTCGATCAGCCCGAAATCGACACCACTGCCACCATGCACCGCGATGCCCGCCGGCTTGTTCACCACCAGAAAATCCGGCGCCTCATGCAGAACCGCCGCCTGCATGCGCCGCTGCACCCGACGACCGGGCTGGGCGCGATCCGGCTTCTGCTCGGGCTCCCGCAGCGGCGGCACGCGGATCGAGTCACCCGCTGCGATGCGGTAGTCCGGCTTCACCCGCTTGCGGTTGGCCCGAACTGCCCCCTTACGGATCACGCGGTAGATAACGCTTTTCGGAACCCCGCGGAAACGCCCCATGAGGAAGTTGTCGAGACGCTGTCCGGCCCATTCCGGCGCCACTTCCAGCCACTGGACCCTGGGTCTGGATTCGGCGCTGTCATGGCTGCCCGGGTGCCCTGGCATTCTGTGTTTCTCCTGGGATGCGGAGCCACTCCGCAGCTCGTTGATGAGGCAGGGGATTACTGCTATATTGACTCTGTTTTCCCACTCCGCTCGGACCGACGATCTCGGCCGGCTGGACTGGCGGAACACGGTCAGCGATTGAATCCGCAATTATAGAGCCTTCGGGCCTGGTATGAAACGAGCAGCGGACGCACCGGTTCCACCTGGCAGGAAAACAGCGAGAGCCAACAGAATCACACAGGCGCGCGGCTGAGTCCTTTCACCCGCCGGCCGGAGCCCAGGAGGCTCTCCCCGGTGGACGATCACGGAAACTGAGAACAACGCGCGTCGTGATGGGTGTTCCGCCCGGCCGGAGTCAAGGCCGGAGGAACTGATGTCAATCCGGGCGGAAGCGCGCGGCAGGGTCATCGCAACGGTTTGAAAACACAGAAGCACCGGTTCGGGCTGTCCTGCTCATGAATATGACATAAGACCTCGTAGCCGGTACGGGACAGACTTCGGTGGCGTGCGGCCACACAACCGCACGCCTCAAGCACGGGGCCGGCCTCAGAAGGCCCCTCCGGCTTTACTGAAGCGGGCGGACGTACGCCCGCTGTCCTGTCATTGCGCCCCGCACCGCTTCCGTCGCAGAACGATGGAAGTTTGTTCCACATGAAAAGAATGCTGATCAATGCAACTCACGAAGAGGAGTTGCGTGTCGCTCTGGTTGATGGCCAGCGTCTGGTCGATCTTGATATCGAATCCAGCACCCGCGAACAGAAGAAATCCAACATCTACAAGGGGCGCATCACCCGCATCGAGCCCAGCCTTGAAGCAGCCTTCATTGATTACGGCTCCGAACGTCACGGGTTCCTGCCCCTGAAGGAAATCGCCCGCGAGTACTTCAGCAAGGCCCCGTCCGAGATTGATGGCAAGATCAACATCAAGGACGTGCTCAACGAGGGCCAGGAACTGATCGTCCAGGTCGACAAGGAAGAGCGTGGCAACAAGGGCGCGGCCCTGACCACCTTTATCACCCTCGCCGGGCGCTACCTGGTCCTGATGCCGAACAACCCCAGAGCCGGCGGCATCTCGCGCCGCATCCAGGGCGATGAGCGCAGCCAGCTCAAGGACGCCATGTCCGGGCTGAAGGTGCCCAAGGCCATGGGTGTGATCGTCCGCACCGCCGGTATTGGCCGCGAAACCGAAGAGCTGCAGTGGGACCTGGATTACCTGCTGCAGTTCTGGGACGCCATCACCCAGGCCGCGGAAGCGCGCAAGGCCCCCTTCCTGATCTACCAGGAAAGCAACGTCATCATCCGGGCCGTGCGCGACTACCTGCGCCAGGACATCACCGAGGTGATGATCGACTCCCCCAGCGTGTACGAGGACGTGCTCAACTTCGTTCGGGCGGTGATGCCCTCGTTCGAGAACCGGATAAAACTCTATACGGACGACATCCCGCTGCTGAGCCGGTATCAGATCGAGGCCCAGATCGAGACCGCCTTCCAGCGGGAGGTGTCCCTGCCCTCCGGTGGCTCGCTGGTGATCGACCCCACCGAGGCACTGGTGTCCATCGACATCAACTCCTCGCGCGCCACCCGGGGCGGTGACATCGAGGAGACGGCCTTCCAGACCAACCTGGAGGCGGCGGACGAGATTGCACGGCAACTGCGCCTGCGCGATATCGGCGGCCTGATCGTGATCGACTTCATCGACATGTCCCCCAACCGCCACCAGCGCGAGGTCGAGCAGCGTATCCGTGAAGCACTGGAGCTGGATCGCGCCCGCGTGCAGCTGGGCCGCATTTCCCGCTTCGGCCTGATGGAAATGTCTCGCCAGCGGCTGCGGCCCTCGCTGGGTGAGACCCGCAGCGAGGTCTGCCCGCGCTGTAACGGCCAGGGCTCCATCCGCAGCATGGAATCCCAGGCGCTGAGCATCATGCGCCTGATGTACGAGGAATCCTCCAAGGACAAGACCGCGGAAGTACGGGCCCTGGTGCCGGTCACGGTCGCCGCCTTCCTTCTCAACGAGAAGCGCGACGAGATCAACGCCATTGAGCGGCGCGAGAATGTGCGGGTGCGGGTGATTCCCTCCCAGAACCTGGAGACACCGCACTTCGAGGTCCAGCGCCTGCGCAGCGACGACACCGAGGTGACCGTCGGTGAAGCAAGCTTCGAGATCGCGGCAAGGCACGAGGACGAGCCGGAGGATGCCTGGTCCGTCGGCCAGAGCACCGGCGAGCGGGAAGAAGCCGCTGTGAAGGCGGTCACCCCGGCCAACCGCACCCCTGCCCCGGAACCCAAAGCCGAAACACCGGCAGCCGGTGAAACGCTCGGGTTCTGGCAACGGGTCGGACGCAAGCTCCAGACCATGTTCGCGCCCCCGGAAGAATCCGGTGGAAACCAGCAGGAAAGCGGCTCAGGCAACCAGCGCCAGGGCGGCGGCTCTACCGACCGGAAGCAGGCTCAGAGCGGCGACGGCCAGCAGCGCCAGCAGGGTGGTGGCCAGCAGCAGAGCGGGCGCCAGGGCCAGGACGGCAACAACCAGCGCGGCGGCCAGAACCGGCGCCGCCGTGGCGGCCAGAACCGCAACCGGGGCCAGGGACAGCAGGATTCGGACAGCCAGCAGAAGTCCGGTGGTAAGCAGGACGGCGGCAAGCAGGAAGGTTCCGGCCAGGGCGGCAAAGGCGGTGGCGGCAATCAGTCCCGCCAGTCCGGCAAAGGTGGCGGACAGAAAACCGGCGGTGATCAGAAGTCTGGTGCTGACCAGAAATCCAGCGCCGATCAGAAGCCCAAGGGCGAGCAGAAATCCGGTTCCGAGCGCAAGCCCGACACCGAGCAGAAGTCCGGTGGGGGCAACAAAGGCGGCGGTAACGACGGCGCCCCCCAGAAATCCAAGGGGGGAGGCAACCGTCGCAATCGTGATTCGGACCGTGACGAGCAGAAGAAGGAGGAATCCCCTGACAAGCAGCCCCAGGGCGGCGGCGATAAGGCCCCCGAGGGCAGTGGCGACAACCAGGGCCGCTCCGACAACCGCAGAAAGAACCAGGGCCGTGGTGGTTCCGGTGGCAGGAACCGGAACCAGCAGGAAAGCGCCGCGGACGAAACACCGAACCCGGAATTCCAGCGTCCCCGTCGGCCCCGCCAGAAAAACGGCAAGCCTGCTGACCAGGAATCCGCCGGGGGTGTGACAACGGAAACCGGGAACGCCAGAGCGGAAACGGAATCCGGAGCTGAAGGTAAGGCCGCAGAGCCAAAAGCGAAGGCAAGCGCCGCAAAAGCGACGGAAACGCCTGCAGCTGAAAAGGACGCCGGTTCCGGCGACGAAGGCACCGCTGAAAGTGCACGGCAGCCAGTGGACCCCCCGAAGGCGGCCCCCAGTGAGGCAGCTGCCACCGATGGTGAGCCCGCTGCCAGTACTGAAGCCCGGAAACAGCCGGAAGCGGAGCCCCGGCCCGAATGGGCTCCCCAGGCTGAACCGGCAACCGCACCCGCACAGACGGCAACAGCGGAAACCGCAACCGACGAGGCGGAGAACAGCCCGGCCGAGGATGAGGTTCACCTGGAGCCCATCAAGGGGCGTGCCTACAACGACCCGCGGGAAATCCGCCGGCGCCAGGAAGAGTTCCGCAGGGCCCGCAACCAGGCAAAGACCAGTGAACAGGAGTGACACCAGGTTATGCTGACCGATCAGGACGTGGAAACCCTTGAGTCATTCCTGTTCGCCCCGGGACAGAGCGATGAGGCACTGGATGTGTTTGGCCTCCACGGAGTGGTTACAGCCTCCGTTGTGGGGCCGGTGCCGGTATCGGTGGAACGCATCCACGCCATCGCCACTGCCCAGCCCGAGGCCGGCGGCGATGCCATGCCCGACGAGTTCGGGACACTGGTATCACGGCTTGCCAGGACCATCCAGCAGGAGCTGGAACAGGGTCAGACGCTGGAGCTGCCGGAACCCGAGGATGACGACACCGCCGAGGAGGCGCTTGAGAACTGGTGTGCGGGTTTTACGGACACCTTCCTGCTGGATGAGGATCAGTGGTTGGGCGAGGACGAGGAAACCGTGGGGCAGCTGATGACGCCCATCCTGACCCTCTCAAACCTGTTCGATGATGAAGCCTTCCAGCAGGCGCGCAAGGACCCCAAGCGCCTGGCGGACTATGCCGACGCCATACCGGAACTGCTGACGGACCTCTACCTGCACTATCATTCGCCCTGAAGGCGGGCCCGGGTCTCCCTCCGGAAGTGCCACCAGACCGGCTCAGGCCCGGCGGGCAGTTCCGGAAGGCGGCCCAGCTCGGACCAGGGCCGTTCCGGCCAGTGGAAATCACTGCCCCCCGAGGCCCAGAGCCCGCCATCCAGGCACAGGCGCGTGAGATAACCGCTGTCCTGGGGTGAATGCCCGGCACTGAGCACCTCCAGAGCCTGACCGCCGGCATCCTGGAATGCCTGTACCAGCTTCCTCAGCTTGTTGTTGGTCAGCCCGTAACGCCGCGGATGCGCCAGCACCGGAATGCCTCCCGCCTCGCGGATCCAGCCAACAACCTCGGCCAGTTCCGGCCAACAGGTCGCCACGTCTCCCACTTTGCCTGTTCCCAGATAGCGCTGGAACGCCTGCCGTGCCCCGGGAACCACACCCGCATCCACCAGCGCCCGGGCAAAATGGGGACGCCCCGGAACACCAGCCGCCAGGGCGCGCGCCTCTTCCAGCACCGAGGGCAACCCCTGTTTCCGCAGCCGCTCGTCAATGGTGCCCGCACGCTCGTGCCGGACACTCTCCTGCCCCTCCAGTGCCTTCAGAAAGCCCGCATCGTCCGGATCAAAGTCCAGGGCCACCACATGGATGGTCTGATTGCGCCAGAGGCAGGACAGTTCCACGCCGCTGACCAGATGCATGCCTTCCGCCGCGGCCGCCTCCCTGGCCTCCGCCACACCGGCAATGGTGTCATGGTCGGTCAGCGCCAGAACGCCCACGCCCTTCTCGACGGCGCGAGCGACCAATGAGGCCGGTGAAAGCCCGCCATCGGAGGCGGTGCTGTGGCAGTGCAGATCCGCAAGCAGCGGCCTGGGTCCGTCAGTATGCATAGTGCTCCGGGAAATGCTGCTCCATGCCGGGATTGGCGCGAAGGCGGGGGCAGCTTATCATAGGCGCCTGTTGATACTCATACGCACCCGTTTTTCCAGGCAGGAGATCCGTATGTACTACGCCATCATCGCCGACGATGTTGCTGGGAGTCTTGAACGCCGCAAGCAGGCCCGAGCTGCGCACCTTGAGCGCCTTGAGGCCCTCAAGCGCGAAGGCCGCCTGCTCATGGCCGGGCCTTTCCCCGCGGAGGATACCACCGAACCGGGAGAGGCTGGCTTCACCGGCAGCCTGGTGGTGGCGGAGTTTGAATCCCAGGCAGCCGCACAGGCCTGGGCGGATGCGGATCCCTACGTGGAAGCAGGGGTTTACGAAAAGGTTACAGTCAGGCCATTCAAACCAGTGCTGCCCTGAGCCTCACTGGGCAAGGCGAATGCGCTGTGGCAGAATCCGGACTCGTTTAACAGGGAATGACATCATGACCCCAAAGAAAGGCATGGACAGAGCATTACGCTGCATCGTACCGCTGCTGCTTGTGCTGGCCTCCGTGGCACAGGCCGAAACCCAATATGTGGACGATGTGATCTACGTTCCGGTCCGCTCAGGCCCTGGCAACGAGTACCGGATCGTCGAGTCCGCCCTGCGCAGCGGCACGCCCGTCGAGGTGGTCGAGGAGGACGTGGAGAACGACTATTCGCGTGTACGCTTTGGTGATGACGAGGAGGGTTACATCGCAACCCGCTTCCTGAGCTCCGAGCGCATTGCGGAAGACCGGCTCCAGGACGTCCAGGAGGAGCTGGCCGGCACTGAGGAGGAGCTCTCCGGGGCGCGCTCCCAGCTGGAGGAGACCCGTTCCGAGCTTGAGCAGGTGCAGCAGGAGAAAGAGTCCCTGGAGTCGGAACTCAGCGACACCAGTGATGAACTCGATCGCATCCGCACCATCTCCGAGGACGCGATCAACCTCGAGAAGCGCAACCGCGAGCTGCGCGAGGAACGCCAGGAGCTGCGCAAGGAAGTCGAGCTGCTGACCAACGAGAACCAGCGCCTCGAGGACAGCCGCGAATCCAGCTACCTGCTGACCGGTGGCGGCCTGGTGATCGCGGGCATTTTCATAGCCGTTATCTTCCCGCTGCTCAAACCCAGCCGCAAGAGCGAAAACTGGGCCTGACCATGGTCAGGCTCAGCGCTTGACCTCATCGATCCGCAGGCCCACACGCCAGCGGCCGCCGTCGATCGGTTCACTTCTGAGTACGGTGGAAATGGTCTCGAAGGGCGGAAAATCCGGGTTGTTGGAGGGCAGCGATGTATGCAGCCGCTGCCCTTCCACCATCTCCCGATCCATTTCAACCGCCATTCCAGTGGCGCTCAGGTCCACGCACCGCCCCTGCATTCTCTGATCACTGCCATCCTCGAAAAGCTCAACCACCGTGTCCACGTGCATACGGATAAAGTCGCGCTTCTCAGACGTATCCCGCATTGAGCCTCCAGTCATGAGATGATCCCGTCCCACGGTTGTTATTGTTACTGGTCGACTACGTTATACCGGGAGGGGGCCACGGGCGTCAAAGAATCAGATGGCATAAGGCGGGGCGGGAGCCGGAGGTGTGCGCCGGCTCCCGGAAACAGCCGGTTACACGGAGACTTCCGGCAGTGGTTGGGCGGATACGATGATGCCGTTGTTATCGGCATAGACATAATGACCGGGCTCGAAGGTGACGCCGCCAAAGCTTACGGCCACATTCAGATCTCCCAGACCACGTTTCTCACTCTTACGCGGATGGGTAGCCAGTGCCTGAACGCCGATGTCCGTTTCGCCGATCACGTCCACATCCCGGATGCAGCCGTAGACAATCACGCCCTGCCAGCCGTTCTTCGAAGCCTTTTCAGCCAGCATGTCACCGAGCAGGGCAATACGCAGCGAGCCGCCGCCATCGACGACGAGCACCTTGCCGTGCCCCTCCTTGCCGACCTGCTCCTTGACCACGGAGTTGTCCTCAAAGCATTTAACAGTCACGATTTCACCACCAAAAGCGCTGCGCCCGCCCAGGTTCACGAACATGGGCGCCACCACAGCCACTTCCGGATGCTCATCCACAAGGTCCGGTGTAACGATTGTCTCTTGCGACACGATTTCCTCCTGATCCAGTTGCGATTTCAGTCGATACTGTCCGCCCGCAGGTCACGGGTGTGTTCTGTCAGCCAGGCGCGGATATCATCCTGGAGCGCCGTCCCCAGAGTACTCTGTCCGGCTGGGCTTCTTCCGCCGTCTCCGGGACCCAGTGTGTGACGGACCTGTCCGCCAAGATTGCCCGCAAAGCCGCGCACCGTTGCCTCGTCATCCTCGACACCGACCACGAGCCCCGGGCAGCGGATGACACGCAGTCCTTCGTGGGTGGGGTGCCCCTTGCCCCTGCGGTACCGTTTCTGGGTCCGATACAGATCACGGAACAGGGCGCTGGGCTCATCCTCCGGGCCCCAGCCGTGCAGCCCGCCCAGAAACCGCTGGCGCCGGCGCAGCCCCAGTTTCTCGCCCATGGTCGCCTCGGATTCCGTCCAGTGGGAATCCGCCCGGCCGGGGTCCACAAAGACCACAGCGGGCACCAGGCGCAGAAAGCGGTGATTGTTCACCAGGGCATGTGCCAGCATGCGGGCGCCAAGCCCCTGACCCAGCCAGGCCGGGGGCACGCCGCTCTGCTCTTCCACGAATCGCTGCACCGGGGGCAGGTCCTCCTCCGCCAGCAGCGCAATATGGCCCAGGGCCCAGTCGCGGTTACGCGGGGACATGCCGTGGCCGCGCATCTCCGGCATCCAGACGTCAAAACCGTAACGGGCAAGCAGCGCCGCCAGCCCCTCGCCCCCGGGGGAGAGCCACTGGCGCTTGTTCTGGAACTCCCGGTGGATGAGCACAACCGGTACGCGTCGGCCCTGCCAGGCCGGATCGCGCACCCGGGTCACCGCGATGCGGACGCTGGGATCCGGGCTCACGCCGGGGTTCAGCAGGTACACATCCTCATAGAGGTCAGCGGCCATTTCGGTGGCCGACAGGGTCACCGGAAACAATCGGCTACTGCTCTGCATACCCGCGTTCCTCAAACCAGCCAGGGGTTACACCGGACGTTCAGGAGTGCTGCCCTTCCGCAAGGAAGAACCAGGTGTCCAGAACCGAATCCGGATTAAGCGAGACACTGTCGATGCCCTGATCCATCAACCATTTAGCCAGGTCCGGGTAGTCCGAGGGGCCCTGGCCACAGATGCCGACGTACTTGTTGGCCCTGCGGCAGGCGGCAATGGCGCTGGCAAGCAGCGACTTGACCGCCTCGTTGCGTTCATCAAACAGGTGGGCCACGATCCCGGAATCCCGATCCAGCCCGAGCGTGAGCTGGGTGAGGTCATTGGATCCGATGGAGAAGCCGTCAAAGTGCTCCAGGAATTCATCCGCCTGGAGGGCATTGGCCGGCAGTTCGCACATCATGATCACGCGCAGATCCTCGCGCCCGCGCTCGAGACCATTCTCCGCCAGCAGCTCCACCACCTGGCGGCCCTCGCCCGGCGTGCGTACGAACGGCACCATGACCTCGACGTTATTCAGGCCCATCTCGTCCCGCACGCGGGTCAGTGCCCGGCATTCAAGCTCAAAGCAGTCGCGGAAGGAATCCGAGATGTAACGGGAGGCGCCCCGGAAGCCGAGCATCGGGTTCTCTTCGTCCGGCTCGTACAGGGTGCCCCCGATCAGGTTGGCGTATTCATTGGACTTGAAATCCGACAGCCGCACGATGACCGGCTTGGGATAGAAGGCGGCCGCCAGCGTGGAGATGCCCTCGACCAGTTTGTCCACGTAAAAGTCCACCGGTGAGTCGTAACCGGCGATGCGCTTCTCAACCGTCTGCTTGATGTCCCCCGGCAGCGATTCGAAATTCAGCAGTGCCTTGGGGTGAACGCCGATCATGCGGTTGATGATGAACTCCAGCCGGGCAAGCCCCACGCCCTCGTTCGGCATGGCCTGGAAGTCAAAGGCCCGGTCCGGGTTGCCGACGTTCATCATGATGCGGAACGGCAGCTTGGGCATGGATTCAACGGAATTCTCGCGCAGCTCGAAATCCAGCCGGCCGTCATAAACCAGCCCGGTATCGCCCTCGGCGCAGGAGACCGTGAGTTCCTGGCCTTCCTGGACCAGCTCGGAGGCATTACCGCAGCCGACAACAGCGGGAATACCCAGCTCCCGGGCAATGATGGCCGCGTGGCAGGTACGCCCGCCACGGTCGGTGATGATCGCGGCCGAACGCTTCATGACCGGCTCCCAGTCGGGATCGGTCATGTCCGTTACCAGCACATCCCCTTCCTGGACGCGGTCCATCTCGTTGATACTGGTAACGATCCGCGCCGGGCCGGCACCGATGCGGTGACCAATGCTCCGGCCCTCAACCAGCACGGTGCCCTTCTCCTTGAGCAGGTAGCGCTCCATGGTGTGCAGCCCCTTGCGGCTGCGGACCGTCTCCGGGCGCGCCTGCACGATGAACAGCTGGCCGGTGTCACCATCCTTGGCCCACTCAATGTCCATGGGCCGACCATAGTGCTTTTCGATGGTCAGCGCCTGGCGGGTGAGTTCGGTGACATCCTCATCAGAGAGGCAGAACCGGTTGCGATCCGCCGCATCCACCTTGACCGTCTCGACTGAACGGCCCATTTCGCCGTCACCGGCATAGACCATCTTGATGGCCTTGCTGCCCAGATTGCGCCGCAGAACGGCAGGGTGTCCGGCCTCGAAGGTGGGCTTGTGCACGTAGAATTCGTCCGGATTGACCGCACCCTGCACCACTGTCTCACCCAGGCCATAGGAGGCGGTGATGAACACCACCTCCTGGAAACCGGATTCGGTATCGAGGGTGAACATCACGCCGCTGCTGCCGGTCTCGCTGCGCACCATGCGCTGGATACCGGCCGAAAGCGCCACCTTGTTATGGTCAAAACCGTGATGCACGCGGTAGGAAATCGCCCGGTCATTGAACAGGGAGGCGAACACCTCCTTGATGGCGAGTTTGACGTTGTCCAGCCCGACGATGTTCAGAAAGGTCTCCTGCTGGCCCGCAAAGGAGGCATCCGGGAGATCTTCCGCCGTCGCGGAGGAGCGCACCGCTACCGCCATGCGTTCGTTACCGTCCTGCATGGCGCCGAAGCGCTCCGCAATCGCCTGCTCCAGCGCCGGGGGGAAAGGCGTATCGATGATCCACTGACGGATCTTTGCGCCGACCCGTGCCAGTTCGTTCACGTCATTGATGTCCAGACTGTTCAGGGTCTCATCAATGCGCTGGCGCAGTCCGTCCTTCTCAAGAAACTCGCGGTAGGCCTGTGCTGTGGTGGCGAACCCACCGGGTACCGTCACACCGGCATTGGCGAGGTTACTGATCATCTCCCCGAGGGAGGCATTCTTGCCGCCCACGCGCTCGACATCGTCCATGCCGAGTTGCTCGAATCCGATGATGAAATCGTCCAAAGCCAATCTCCCTCGTTATTGCCTGTCACCCGGGGCGCCACGCGCCCTGTAGAGCCCGCGTATCATACTGTAACCGGCAGGGTTATCTCCACCATTGCGCGGAGCGGGTTCACAGACCGACCGTATCGGCCTAGGATACCGGAAAATCAGGAGAGAGCCCCACGCCCCATGAAACGCACCGCCTTCTTCATCTCCGACGGCACCGGCATTACCGCGGAGGCCCTTGGCAACAGCCTCCTGGCCCAGTTCGACAGCATCCAGTTCGAGAAGATCACCCTGCCCTACATCGACTCTGTGGGGAAAGCCCAGGAAGCGGTTGAGCAGATCAACAAGGCGGGGGAGCTTGACGGGGCGCGGCCGCTGACCTTCGACACCATCGTCGACAGCGAGATCCGGGGCGAACTTTCCAGAGCCGAAGCCTTCATGGTGGACATCTTCGGCACCTTCCTGTCGCCACTGGAGAACGAGCTCCATTCCAGCTCCTCCTACACCGTGGGCAAATCCCACGCCATCTCCCGGGATGGCGGCTATGAGGAGCGCATCAAGGCGGTGAACTACGCGCTGGAGAACGACGACGGCGCCCGCACACGCTACTACGACGACGCCGACGTCGTCCTGATCGGCCCGTCACGCAGCGGCAAGACGCCCACCTGCCTGTACCTGGCCCTGCAGTATGGGATCAAGGCAGCGAATTACCCGCTGACCGAGGAGGATATGGAGGAGCAGCGCATTCCCTCGGCCCTGCAGCCCCACCGCCAGAAGCTCTTCGGGCTCACCATTGACCCCAACCGGCTGTCGGCGATCCGCAATGAACGCCGGCCCAACTCCGGTTACGCGTCCCTGCGCCAGTGCATGATGGAGGTCAATGAAGCCGAAAGCATGTACCGGCGCGAGCGCATCCCGAACCTGAACACCACGGACTACTCGGTGGAAGAGATCTCCACCCGTCTCCTGGTCCAGACCGGGATCGAACGCCGAGCACGCTGATCAGATCTCGAGAACCTTCATGCCAAGATCCGCCAGCCGCTGCCGGTTACCATGACCGGTCACCACGGCCGTGGAGGCACGTTCAGGCGTGAGCCAGCGTTCGGCCGCCCTCTGCATGGAGGCCAGGTCCACCGCCAGTACCCGTTCCCGGAAGCGCTGCTGCTGCTCGGGCGTGCGCCCGAAAAGCCGGCTCTGATACGCGAATCGGGCTTCGCCCGCGGGTGAACGCGGACGGTCCAGCTGGGAGATCACGCCCAGTATGGCCTCTTCCACGGAAGCCGCGGTCTGCCCGCCCGCATGCAGCCACGCCAGTGAGCGGTCGAAATCAGCCAGGGTCTCCTCAAGGCGCGGATCGCGATAGGAGAAGAACCGGAACACCCCGTTGGTGCTGTCCTGCCCCGCGCCGCTGCCGTAGGCACCACCCTGCTCCCGAATGCTGCGGTGCAGGTTGTCATTGCGCAGCAGCACGCCCAGCACGCTCAGGGGCGCCGCATCCGGGTGCTCCACCGGCACCGTCGGGAAGGCCCGGGCGCAGAAGTTCACCTGGGTGGCGGTCAGCCAGCCTTCGTTGACCTGCTCACTCACTGGATCCAGATGGAAACCGCCCGCGGCCCGCTCCGCATCCAGGGACCAATGGCCGCGTACCGCGTCCTCGGAGCCTTCCAGCCCACTGCTCTCACCGATCAGCAGGAAGTCCGGCCCCCCGGCGTGGATCCGTTCATGAAGCTCCGAGAGCCGCTGGCAGAAGCGGTCAAGCTCGGCGCTGTCGTCCAGACGGTCGTCCAGTGCCACCAGCTGCCGGATGCCCTCAAGCCCGCCCAGCTCATAGGTCAGGCGGGCACCGGGGCTGGCCCCGTGGGAGGCGGCCCCCATGGCCAGTGCGTGACCACTCCCGGTGATCGAGTGCTCCCGGCGGGCCCGCATCTGGGCCACCAGCTCCCGCACCCGCTCCTTTTCGTCAAAGCGTGCGGCGGTGGCAACGTCGTGCAGAAGCCCCGCGAGGTCGTCGCTGTTCGCGGCCAGGGCCTTGCCGCCCAGGGTGAAGTAGCCCCGCACGGACTGGACGTCGTCAACGTTGCCCTTGATCGTGGCCGCGCCGCTGATGCCGCCGCTGCCCGCCGAGATGCGGTCCTGCATGCGCAGGTAGTCATCGGAACCCGCACCCACTTCGCTCAGCATGCTGGAATAGATGGGCAGAAGCTGGCGCTGTTCCGGGGCCAGATCCGGCAGTGGTGCCACCAGCTGCTGGTACACCAGACCGTTGGTACCCATGTGATAGCGGGTGATGCGCCCGGACCCGTCGCCTTCGCCTTCCGGAATCTTCAGTGACGCCGGCACATCCTCGATGCCGACACGCGGCAGCATGCTGTCATCCGCTTCCTGGTTCTGGCGCGCCTGCAGGGCCTGCGCCTGTTCCACCAGGGTATGCGCCTCCTCGCTGGTCAGGCTCGCCTTACGCTCATCCAGCGCTTGGCGAACCGCCTGTTCACGGCGCTCATTGAGTCCGGTGTCCGGTGCCAGGGCCAGGCGCACCCGGTGCGGGTTGTCCAACAGCAGGCGCCGGATCAGCCCGGGCACATACTCCGGATCCCGGATGCGCTCACGCAGTCGTTCCAGTACCGGCTCCAGGTCGAGCAGGTCTACGGGATCACCACCGTGCACCATGGGCGAAAGCGCCTGCATGATCAGCTGCAGGCCATAGGGGAACCCATCGCCCGAAATCTCGCGCTGCTGCAGTTCCAGCTGGTGCACGATGGCCTCCAGCTTCTCATGAGCCACCCCTTCGCGCGCCACCTGTTCCAGGGTTTCGAGAATCAGATTCTCCACCTCACCGGCCTGCTCCGGCTCCGTGCCCTCAATGCCGCAGACAAAGGTCATTTCGCGGTTGGAGTCCTCGAGCCCGCACAGCGGCGAGGGGGCCTGCCCCAGGCTGGTGGTCTCCAGCGCCTGCAGCAGCGGCGAAGCGCTGTTTTCCAGCAGCACGGCGGTGAGCAGCTCCGCCTCGAGGTTCTGCTCAAGGTCGAAGCTCTCCCCCAGCAGCCAGCCCATGACCACATGGGTGCGGTTGTCGGTGCCCTCGTCCGGGTCCACGCCGTAATGCTCCTGGACCCGCACCGGCGCGTAGTAGCGCTTCTCATTGCGCACTGGCAGGTCGATCTCCGCCGCCGAGAACCGGTTCAGCGCCAGCGACTCGAAGCGCTCCTGGTGCTCGCGCGCCGGGATATCACCGAAGGTGGCGAAGATGGCATTGCTGGGATGATAGTGGCGGCGATAGAACTGGACCAGCTGATCATAGGTCAGGTCCACGATATGGTCCGGCTCGCCGCCGCTGTTGTAGTGATAGGTGGTGGTCGGAAACAGATGCTTCGACAGTGTCTGCCAGAGCTGCGACACCGGCGAACTCATGGCCCCTTTCATCTCGTTGTAGACCACGCCCCGGTGCACCAGCGGCGTACTGGGATCATCCGGGGTCTCGAACTCCAGCCGGTGGCCCTCCTGGGCGAAATCCAGTGGATCCAGGTTGGAGAAAAAGACGGAATCCAGATAGACCGAGAGAAGGTTGTCAAAATCCTTGCGGTTTTTGCTGGCAAACGGATAGGCCGTCCAGTCGCTGCTGGTCAGCGCGTTCATGAAGGTGTTCAGCGAACGCTGGATCATCATGAAGAAGGGATCGCGCGTGGGGTAGTTCTCGCTGCCGCACAGGGCCGTGTGCTCGAGAATGTGCGCGACCCCGGTGGAATCCATGGGGAAGGTCCGCAGCGCCACGAGAAAGACATTCTCGTCGTTGTCTGAAGCGAGATGCAGATGGCACGCCCCGGTGGCCCGATGCCGATACTCCTCCACCTCCAGGTGAAGTGTCTCGATCCGGTGATTGCGTACCCACTCGAAAGCCGGGTGAACCTGCGGTTCCGCCTGATCCAGCATGCTCTCTTCCTGTCGTGTGAATGTGCCGCCATTCTAGCGGTTGCGCGCCGGTGTTCCCACAGCTGTGGCGCAATGCCCTCTGGCAACCGCTCACATCTTGTTTATAGTGTGGGGACACTGGGCAACGTCTGAATGGGCAATCATTGACCGGCCAACACGAGCATACAGAGACTTCCGGATCCCGCCCCCGCGTTGAGGCCTACTGGGTCGAACGCAAGCGCTACCTGGAGGAGATCCGCGGCATACCGGAACTGCGGCGGCGATACCTCAAAGCACTGGCGGTCTACCTGCTCCGGCGGACCCTCTGGTCCTTCGGATTCTTTCCCGTGTTCCTGGGGTTCTGGATTCCACTGGTATTCGCACGCTTCAATCCTGTGGCACTGGTGGACAACGCCCTGCCCCACCTGGAGCGCTTCGTCGACGCAACCGCCCAGGTCCAGGCCACCACCCTGGAGACACTTGTTCTGTCCTGGCTCTCCGTGGGCCTGCTTTTCGCGGTCTTTGACCTGGTCCTGACCCCCTTCAAGTCGCCCTACGAGTATGAAGCGGACGTGCACATGCGCGCCTGGGAGGAACTGCAGCAGCGGAGTCGCTCGGAAAACGCCTGAAAAGTGCGTCACTTCACGCAGTCACCGTCTGTTCTCCGATAACATGAAGTCAGATTGAACAGGGAGCACACCGCCCCCTGCCTGACCCGTTGTGTCGGAATGAACGGAGTGGCATGCAATGATCGACTACAGACCGCTGCTGTTTGCGAATTTTCTCGCGATCATGCTGCTGGTGACGGCCGGTTTTGCCACCATCCAGCGCTCCCCGGAGCTTGTGGGCTCACGCATTCCAGTGGTCTCCCCGTCTTCTTCCGGAGAGACTGAAGCCAGCGCGGACGATGAGCGCGCCTCAGCAGAGGCGGCCCAGGCCGATACCGACAGGATTCCCAGGGTCATTCCAGCCGTCTCCGGCCCCGATACCGGCAGCAGCGCCAAAACCACTGCCGATACCGCCAGCGCCGGAACGGCGGATGACACCCAGCCCGCCACGTCTAAACAGCAGCCGCAGGAACAGAAGCAGGAGCCAACACAGGCACGGCTGACACTGCGCTCCAACGTGTACGACGACCAGGTGCGGGTCAATGGCGAGCCCAGGGGCTCCACCGCCATGGACCTGGAACTGGAACCCGGCACCTACACCATCGAGATCAGCAAGCCGAAGCACAGTACCTGGCGGGAGCAGATCCATCTGGATGCCGGTGATGCCCCCACCCTGATGGCACGCCTTGAACGCTATACCACAGTCCGCTACCGCGACGGCACCTGGGAGCACGGCGTGAAAACCGGCGAAGGCACCTACCGGGACAGCGACGGCCTCACCTATGAAGGCGAATTCCGCAATGGCGAGTTCCACGGCCAGGGTACGGCCCATTTTCCGGACGGACGCATCTACGAAGGCGAGTGGCGGCAGGGCGCCATGCATGGCGAGGGCAGCCTCCAGCGCCCCGGTGGCGATGTCTATGAGGGCGAGTTCCAGGACGGTGAATACCATGGCCGTGGCACGCTCACGGCCAGCAACGGCGATACATTCACCGGTCACTGGGAGGACGGCGAACTCAATGGACACGGCACCCTCACAACCGCCGAAGGACTCATGTACGTGGGAGATTTCCGGGATGGCCAGCTCCACGGCGAAGGCCGCCTGACCTACCCCGATGGCGGCTATTACCGCGGCGACTTCGCCAACGACCGTTTCCATGGCGAAGGGGTCCGCACCTTCAGCAGTGGCCGCCAGTACCAGGGCCAGTTTGTCGATGGCCGATTCCACGGCCAGGGCGAGATCCGTCATCCCAGCGGTGCCAGCATTGAAAGCACATTCCGGGAAGGCGACCCTTACGGCGAGGTCCGCATGACGACACCGGAGGGCGAGGTCTTCACCGCCCGCACTTCGGAGCCGGGTGTGTGCTATCGCAAGGGCAGCTACCGGGAAACACAGTGTCCCTCCATGGAGGCGTGGTGATCCATGTCAGCCGATCCGGTAACAACGCAGTACGCAAGAGGAAGTGAGATGACCATCAATACCGCTCTGCTGGTGGACGACTCCAAGGTCGCCCGCTTCGCCCTGAGCAAGCTCCTCGAGAGCCGCAACATGGATGTAACCATGGCGGGCTCCGCAGAGGAGGCTCTGGATCTTCTGAACAGCCAGCAGCCGCCGGACGTCATCTTCATGGATCACCTGATGCCGGGCATGAACGGCGTGGAGGCCACCAAGGCCATCAAGCGCAACCCGGCAACCGCCGCCATCCCGGTGGTCATGTGCACCTCGAAGAAATCGGATGATTTCATCCAGGAAGCGCAGGGATACGGGGTCTACAACATCCTCACCAAGCCCCCGCAGGCGGATGGGCTCGACAGCATCCTCACGGCGCTGACCCAGGACCTGAACCAGGGCACACTGCCCGAACCACCGTCTCCCGAGGATGTGGCCGAGGCACCGGATGAATCCGACCCCCTTGAGACCGAGGCCAGTGTGCGCCTGGCAGACAACCGCCAGAGCGCAGGCGCCGAGGGGGATACCGTACCTCTGACCACTGAGCTGATCGAACAGATCGCGCGCTCGGCGGTGAAGACCCATATCCACAACCGGCTGCACGAGCTGCTTTCCAGCCTTTTCGACGAACAGCACGACCATGTCCGCCGCCTGATCGAGGACAGTGAACGCCGGCGGGAAGAGGCCATAGAAAAGCAGACCACGGATTTCCGCGAGCTGGTGGAGAGCCGCCTGGAGTCGCTGAAGAATGAAGTGGCCGCCGAAGTCACCCTCAACCTGGGCAATGAGCTCAGCGAACTGCGCCGGGAGATCCGTGAGCAGACACAGCAGGGACTGACGGAAAGCGACCTGAATGCCCTCAAGGATCACCTGACCGCGGCCCAGACGGTGGATACCGAGTTCTGGCAGTCCCTGCAGTCCGAAGCCGTCCAGCAGGCCCACGACATCGCCCGGGATACCTCCGAGGAAGTCGCCCAGCGCACCCTGGATCTCTACCGGCGCGAGCAGAAAACCACGGCAGCGCGGATCTACACCATGGCACTGGCCGTCAGCCTGGGCATCTTCAGTCTCGGCATTGCCTGGCTGGGCGGGCTGATCGGCTGAGCCGCTGCCCGCCCCATGCGGTGATCTGCTACCATGCGGGCTTTCACTCCGCAGGCAGCCACCGCATCATGAACCGTCTTTTCGTTGATAACCTGACCGTCATTGACTTTGCCTACCTGGACCGTCACCGCGGCCTGGTCGGCGAAAGCTGGATCGTGGACATCGAACTCGCCGGCGAGCTGAACGAGGCCGGCATGGTGTTCGACTTCGGCCATGTCAAAAGCACCATCAAGGCGCATATTGACGACCAGGTGGATCACCGGCTGCTGATCCCGGCGGATTATTCCGGGCTGCAGTGGCTGGACCCGGAGGCGGCGGGGCACTTCCGCTGGCACCTGGCGGACGGCACCTGGATCGAACACCGGTCACCGGACGAGGCGGTTGCCACCGTCCCCGGCACAGCCGTTGAACGCGAGGCCATCGCCACCCGGCTCTCGCAAAGCCTGCAGCGGATCCTTCCGGACAACGTCCAAAGCGTGCACATCAGCCTGCGCCTGGAAGCCATAGAGGGCGCCTGGTACCACTATGCCCACGGGCTCAAGAAGCACGACGGCAACTGCCAGCGCATCGCCCACGGCCACCGTTCCCGCATCCGGATCCTGCGCAACGGTCAGCGCGCCCCGGATCTGGAGTACTACTGGAGCGAGCGCTGGCGTGACATCTACCTGGCAACAGCCGAAGACCGCACCGGAACCTTCCAGGATGCGGGCATCACCTATCACCGGTTCAGCTACGATTCGGACCAGGGCCATTTCGAAATCGCCCTGCCAGCGGCCCGCACCGAGATCATGGGGCCGGATACCACGGTGGAGTGGATTGCCTGCCATCTGCGCGATGAAACCCGCAAGCTGGAGCCGGAAAGCCGGATTGAGGTGTACGCCTTCGAGGGAGTGAACAAGGGCGCTATCGCGGAGGGCTGAGTCCGGAATACGGACATAAAAAAAGCCGGCCAAATGGCCGGCTTTTCTGTATCTGGCGTCCCGTAGGGGACTCGAACCCCTGTTACTGCCGTGAAAGGGCAGTGTCCTAGGCCTCTAGACGAACGGGACTGAAAAAGTGGTGGAGCCAGGGAGGCTCGAACTCCCGACCTCGGCGCTGCCAGCGCCGCGCTCTCCCAGCTGAGCTATGGCCCCACTGCGTCCAACGGGTGCGTATATTAGTGGCGACCCAGGGGCGCGTCAACCCCTGATTGCCGCCTTTACTCGCCGGTCTCCAGCGCCGCGTATTCCTTCTCGACCTTCTTCGCCTGTTTCTTCGAGAAGCCACCCAGCACATTCAGTGCGTGGCGCAGGCGCGCCCGGCTCACGTCCGGCCCCAGCAGCCCCATGGAGTCCACCACCGACCAGGAGTTGGGAGTCCCTGCGATCGCCACGAAAATGGGGAACATGAAGTCCCCGAGCTTCAGGCCCATGGCGCCCGCAAGCGCCTTGAGGTCGGCAAAGACCGTGTCCCGGCTCCAGTGGCGCTCCGCCTCAAGCCGCCACAGGGCAAACTGCAGGATCCGGCGCACGGTTTCCTCGTCCAGCTTGCGGTGCTCGAAATCCCCGGGGCGAACATCCAGCATCCCGGAGAACATGAAGGACGCCATGGGCGCGATGTCCGAAAAGGTCTCAACACGGCTCTTGAGATGGGGCACCAGCGGCGCCAGCTGCGCACGGCTGAACCACCAGTCCCCCACCCGGTCCATGAACGCCTCGTCGCTCAGCGTCTCGCGGATCCAGAGGCCGTTGAGCCAGCGCAGCTTGGCCTGGTCGAACACCGGCCCGCCGAGCGAGACCCGATGGATATCAAACTCTGCCTGCATCTCCTCGAGCGTGAACCGCTCGCGCTCATCCGGCATGGACCAGCCCATGCGCCCCAGGAAGTTCAGCACCGCCTCGGGCATGAAGCCCAACCGCTCGTACAGGTCGATGCTGGTGGGGTTCTTGCGCTTGCTGAGCTTGGTGCCGTCCTCGTTGCGCAGCAGCGGCATGTGGCACAGCGTGGGCATTGTCCAGCCGAAGTATTCATACAGCAGCTTGTGCTTGGGCGCGGAGTTGATCCACTCCTCACCCCGGATCACATGGGTAATGCCCATACGGTGGTCGTCCACCACGTTCGCCAGGTGGTAGGTGGGCATGCCATCGGACTTGAGCAGGATCTGGCAGTCGATCTGGGTCCAGTCGATGGTCACCGTGCCCCGGAGCATGTCCTCAATCTCACACACGCCCTCCTCCGGCACCTTCATCCGGATCACATAGGGCTCGCCGGCGTCCATGCGGCGCTTCACTTCATCCTCGGGCAGTTCCAGATCGCCCTTGATGCCCGGGTTGAGGCCCTGCTCGCGCCGGGCATCGCGGATGGCATCCAGCTCCTCGGGGCTGCGGAAGCAGTAGAACGCATGACCACTCTCGACCAGCTGTTCGGCATAGGCTCGATACTCGTCGCGGCGCTCGGACTGGCGGTACGGGCCATACTCACCGCCCACATCCGGCCCCTCATCCCATTCCAGCCCCAGCCAGCGCAGGGAATCCAGAATCGCCTGCTCGGATTCCGGCGTGCTCCGGGCCTGGTCGGTATCCTCAATGCGCAGGATGAACTGCCCGCCGTGCTGGCGCGCAAAACACTGGTTGAACAGCGCGATATAGGCCGTACCCACATGCGGGTCGCCGGTGGGCGAAGGGGCGATTCGGGTTCTGACGGTCATATCGGTTCAAGGCTCCTCGACTAGGTCGGCATCGACTCAATGAAAGCGCGCATTATAACGCCTCCACCGGGCCGGGTCGTCCTTCCGTATCCTCCCCTATGGTCGATCCCGCCCTGATTGGATAGAATGCACCCTCCACTGATATGTTATGTTATAACGCTTTATGACTGATCGACACCTGCTGTACCTGCTGATACTCCTTCTGGGCTTCATCGCCACACCCGCATGGGGGGCGGAGCGCCCTCTTGTTGTCACCAGCACCCACCCCCTGGCACTGATCGTCAAGGAAGTGGCGGGTGATCAGGCGGATGTCCAGGCCCTGGTGCCCGCGGATATCAGCCCCCACCACTACAGCATGCGCCCCTCGGAGCGGCGCAGCCTGGCGGAGGCGGACCGCATCTACTGGCTGGGCGCGGGGCTGGAACCCTTCCTCCAGGGGACCATGAGCGACAGCACGCTCTCCGGCAAGGCCCGGACACTGGTCGAGGCATCACAGAGCCATTCCCAAGACGACGATCACGGACACCACCACGGAACCGGCGAGGACCCCCATGTCTGGCTGTCCCCGGAAAGGGCCCTGGCCATGGCCCAGCGTGCCAGGGATACCCTGGGCGAACTGGACGGAGTGGACGGACAGGCCATTGAACGCAATTACGAGCGCTTTGAGGCGCGTGTCGATGAGACCGGGGAGCGCATCCGTGCCCAGCTTGAGCCCCTGCAGGTGATCACGCTGTTCACCTATCACGATGCGTTCCACTATTTCGCGGATCACTTCGGGCTGACCATCGCCGGCACGCTCACCAGCAACCCCGAGCGCAGCCCCAGCGCAAGGCACATCGCCGGCCTCCAGGAGTCCCTTGAAGAGGCCCGATTCCCCTGTATCATGACGGAAACCCAGCTCGGCGGTGACTGGTGGCGAGGCCTTGACGTGCCCCAGCCCCTTGCGGTCAGCCGCTGGGATCCAATCGGCGGCGACATCCCTGTCGAAGTGGGTGGCTATACAGCGTTCCTGGACTCCCTTGCGGACGCGGTGAGCCGCTGTCGCCCCGAACAAGCGCCCAAGGAAAAGTAGAACCGGCATGCAGCACCCCGAACCGGATCGCCGATTCAGCATCGCACCCATGATGGATCACACCACCCGTGACTACCGCTGGTTCGTCCGGGGCCTGACCCGTCATGCCCTGCTCTACACCGAGATGGTGACCACCGGCGCCCTCATTCATGGCGACCGGGCACGTTTCCTTGACTATGACGCGCAGGAGCACCCCCTCGCGCTCCAGCTGGGCGGCGCGGACCCCGCGGAACTGGCCCAGTGCGCGGCCATGGCCGAGGCCTGGGGCTATGATGAGGTCAACCTGAACGTGGGCTGCCCCAGTGACCGGGTCCAGAACAACCGCATCGGCGCCTGCCTGATGGCGGAGCCGGAGACCGTTGCGCAGGCGGTGGCCGCCATGAAGGCCAGCACGGCCCTGCCCGTCACCGTCAAACACCGCATCGGCATCGATGGCCACGAGCAGTGGGGGGATCTGGTCCACTTTATTGAGCGGGTCGCGGAAGCTGGTTGCCGCACCTTCATCGTACACGCGCGCATCGCCATCCTGCAGGGGCTCAGCCCCAAGGAGAACCGGGACGTGCCGCCACTGAAGTACGACTGGGTGCATGGCCTGCGGCAACGCTTCCCCGGGCTTGAGATCATCATCAATGGCGGCTTCTGGGAGATGGACGCCATCCGCGAGCAGCTTGCACATGTGGACGGCGTCATGATCGGCCGCGCCGCCTACCAGCAGCCCTGGCTGCTGAGCCGCGTGGATCCGGAGATCCACGGCGTGGCGGCGCCCTGCAGCACGCGCACAGAGGCCATCGAGCGGCTCATTCCCTATCTGGAGCGGCGCCTGGCCGAGGGGGTTCCATTGCAGGCCATGACCCGCCACATCATGAACCTTTTCCACGGCTGCGCGGGTGGCCGCCAGTTCCGTCGCCATCTCAGTGAGAACGCCCATCGCCCGGGCGCCGGCACCGGGGTTGTCCGGGACGCACTGGCCCTGGTCCGGGAAAAGGCCGATGCCGCCTGACAGGCGGATTCCGCGCTTGTGACACCGGCGACAGCGCGCTATCGTGGAGCGGGTTACCCTTCAGGGTTCCAGACACCCGGATGCACAATGGACGCAACCAGCCGATGACTTCCAAACTTGATCAGCTCCGCCATATGACCACCGTGGTCGCCGACACCGGTGACCTGGATGCCATCCGCCAGTGGCAGCCGCGGGACGCCACAACCAACCCCTCCCTGCTGCTCAAGGCCGTCTCCTCGGACGCCTACCGCCACCTGGTGGAACAGGCGCTGGCCTGGGCCCGAGAGCGGGGCCGGACCGCCTCACCGGATCCGATCCTGGCCGGCGACTGCCTGGCAGTGCTGGCCGGAGAGCAGATCCTGGCAAGCGTGCCGGGCATGGTCTCCACGGAAGTGGATGCGCGCCTGTCGTTCGACCGCGATGCCACCATTGCCCGCGCCCGCGAACTTACGCAACTCTACCGCCAGCGGGGCGTGGATACCGACAGGGTCATGATCAAGATCGCTGCCACCTGGGAAGGCATCCAGGCCGCCCGGGTCCTGGAGCGCGAGGGCATTGCGTGCAACCTGACCCTGCTGTTCTCATTCACCCAGGCGATGGCCTGCGCCGATGCTGGCGCCACACTGATCTCACCCTTTGTGGGGCGGATTCTTGACTGGCATCTGGCACAGACCGGCCAGGATGCCATCGATCCAGCCGAGGATCCCGGTGTGCGCTCGGTACAGCGCATTTACGGGTATTACAAGGCGCACGGCTACCGCACCATTGTCATGGGGGCGAGCTTCCGCAACCAGGGCGAAATCGAGCACCTGGCCGGCTGCGACCGGCTGACGATCAGCCCGCAGCTTCTCGAATCGCTCTCCCAGGATACCGGCACACTGGATCGACGCCTGGATCCCCACAACACCAGCTCCAAGGAATACCATGCCCCGCTGGATGAGAGCGGCTTCCGCTGGCACCTCAATGAGGATGCCATGGCCACGGATAAGCTTGCTGAAGGCATCCGGCGTTTTGCCGCCGACCAGCGTCAGCTGGAGAAGAAGCTGGGAGACTGGATCCAGGCCGCCTGAACGCCATACAGAGACCCGGAGGGCCCCATGCTACTGATACTTCACCCGGATACGGATCGCGACAGCGAAACGTACCGCGAGACCATGAACTTCCTCGATCAGCTCAGCAATGTCGAGGTCCGTGTTCATGACGTGCTCGGGAGCCAGCAGACACTGACCGAGGTCTACCTGATCGGCGACACCAAGGCCCTGGATGCCGGGGAAATTGAAGCGCTGCCCGCCGTCGAGCGGGTCATCCGCATCTCCGACGATTTCCGGGTCCTGGGCAGGCACAGTGACGCCGCACGCCAGACCGGTTTTGACTACAACGGCATCCACTTTGACCAGGACAACCTGAATGTCTTTGCCGGCCTGTGCGCGGTGGACAACCGGACCCACGTGGAAGAAATGCTCAGGGCCCTGAAGGACAACGGCCAGCAGTGCACCCGTATGGGCGCCTACAAGCCCCGCACCAACCCCTATTCCTTCCAGGGGCATGGCGCGGACTGCCTGCCCTGGGTGTTCGAGCTTGCCGGCCGGTACGACATCCGGGTGGTCGCCATGGAGGTGACCCATGAGAACCATGTGCATGAGATTGAACAGGCGCTTGAGCAGACCGGGCACCCGACCGGTGTGATGCTCCAGGTGGGCACCCGCAACACCCAGAACTTCGAGCTGCTCAAGGCCCTGGGCCGCCAGAGCACCTTCCCGGTGCTGCTCAAGCGCGGATTCGGCATCACCCTCAACGAATCCCTCAACGCGGCCGAGTACCTGGCCACCGAGGGCAACACCAATGTGATCTTCTGCCTTCGGGGCATGAAGACCGAAGCCGGCAACCCCCACCGCAACCTGGTGGATTTCGCCCACATTCCGGTGGTCAAGCGCCTCACCCGCATGCCGGTCTGCATCGACCCCTCCCACTCCGTGGGGGTCCGCGACAGAGCACCGGACGGGATCTCCGATATCGTCCACGCCACCGCCCAGGGCGTGATCGCCGGGGCCAACATGATCCTGGCGGACTTCCATCCGAACCCGGAAAAAGCCCTGGTGGACGGCCCCCAGGCACTGCTGCCCCGGGACCTGCCCCGGTTTCTGAAAGACGTTGAACTCTGCCACGAGACGTACCGCAAACGGCGCGCTCTCTACACCGAAAACGGATGAAGGAGGCATCCGCGTCCATGCTGATCTACGGCCATCGCGGCGCCAAGGGCGAAGCGCCCGAGAACACCCTAGCCGGCTTCATGCACGCTTACCGCCACGGCATTCGCCGCTTTGAAATGGACATCCTTCTTTCCCAGGACGGGGTTCCCGTGGTCATTCACGATCGCTCCCTGCTCAGGACCACGGGCAGCAACCGCACTGTCAGCTCGGTCTCCGCCCTCGAGATGAGCACCCTGGATGCCCGCCAGAACACCGCGAACTGGCACCACGTGACGGGGATTCCCAGCCTCGATGACGTGGTTCGGGCCTGCCCCGACTACAGACACCTTCAGCTCGAAGTGAAAGCCGACGAGCGCGGGCGGCTCAACCGGCTCTGCAACCGCCTGATTGAGTGGATCCAACGGGAAAACCTCTACGAGCGGATCACCCTGACCTCGAGCAACACCGGTTTCCTGCGTTCAGCCCGCAGGCTGGATCGACGGGTAAGTTTGGGCTATGTGGCGGAAAGGCGCTTCCCCTCCCCGGTCCGACAGGCCAAGAGCCTCGACTGCCAGTACCTGTGCTGCAATCACCGGATCTGCAGCTCGGGCCTGGTCAACGATGCCCGCAACAAGGGCATGAGCGTGTCCACATGGACCGTCAACCGGATCCACGACATGCTGGAGCTGGAGAAAATGGGCGTGGCATCCGTGATTACGGACTTCCCGACCAGCGCCCTGGTCTACTTTGAGAACCGGCGCCGGCTGGGGCATCAGGTGGAGAGCCTGCGCGGCCCTGAAGCCGCCACAGACCCGGACCCGTCTCTCAGAAAATCCGGTTGAGACCGTTGAGAGCCGCCACCCTGTAGGCTTCCGCCATGGTGGGGTAGTTGAAGGTGGTATTGATGAAGTAATCCAGGGTGTTCGCCTCACCGGGCTGGTTCATGATGGCCTGTCCGATGTGGACGATCTCCGCTGCCTGGTCGCCGAAGCAGTGGATACCCAGAAGTTCCTTGGTCTCCCTGTGGAACAGCAGCTTGAGCATGCCCACCGGATCCCCCGAAATCTGTGCCCGTGCCAGGTCCTTGAAGAACGCCTGCCCGACTTCATAGGGCACCTTGGCTTCCGTGAGCTCCCTTTCGGTCTTACCCACGGAGCTGATCTCCGGAATGGTGTAGATGCCAGTGGGGACGTCATCCACATAACGGAAGTAGCGGTCCGCCATGATGTCGGACGAGGCGGAGCGGCCCTGATCGTAGGCGGCACTGGCAAGCCCGGGCCAGCCGATCACGTCGCCCACGGCATAGATGTTCGGAACCTGGGTCCGGTAGTGATCATCCACGGCCAGCTGGCCACGGTAGTTGGTCTCAAGACCCACGTTCTCAAGCCCCAGGGACCCTGTGTTGCCGCTCCGACCGTTACACCAGAGGAACGCATCGGACCGCACCTTCTTACCGGATTCCAGGTTCAGCACCACACCGTGGTCGTCCCCTTCCACCGACTCGTACTTCTCGTTGTGCCGCACCAGCACCCCGTTGTTCCGCAGGTGGTAGCTCAACGCATCCGAAATCTCGTCATCCAGGAAGGACAGGAGACGGCTTCCCGGGTTGATCAGGTCCACTTTCACGCCCAGCCCGCAGAAGATGGACGCGTATTCGCAGCCGATCACGCCCGCGCCATAGATGGTGATGGTGCGCGGCGTATGCGACAGCGTCAGGATCGAGTCACTGTTGTAGATCCGGTCGTGTGAGAAGTCCACATCCGGGGGAAGATACGGCGAGGAACCCGTGGCGATCACGAAACTGTCCGCCGTGATCCTCTGCCCGCCTGTCTCCTCGTCATGCAGCTCAAGCTGGTTCTGATCCAGAAAACGCGCGCGGCTGTGGAAACGCTGTACCCGGTTGCGGGCATAGAACCCCGTACGCAGCTTCACCTGCTTGTTGCGGACACGTTCGGCGTTCTGCAGTACCCGAGGAAAGGAGAACCAGCGCGGCTCGCCGATATCGCGGAACATCGGATTGGTGTTGAAGTTGATGATCTGCTTGACCGAATAACGCAGCGCCTTGGACGGAATCGTCGCCCAGTGGGTACAGTTGCCTCCGACGGTCTGCTTGTCATCCACAATGGCCACCCGCCGACCGTTCTTTGCTGCGTTCATGGCGGCCCCTTCACCCGCGGGCCCGGCCCCAATCACCACAACATCAAAATGCTGATCCGACATCCGCTCAATCACTCCTCTATTCTATCTGCCTGAATTCAGTAACCGGTGCCTTTCAGGCCTGCCGGTCGCTGTCTGCATTGTAGGTAAGGCTCTCCGCTTCTCCAGCGTCCGGCGCGTCTTCATCGTCGGCGCAGCTTCCAGAGGACCGCCCGCAGACGGAACAGCCGCTGCCGCCGCCGACCTGGCTGCCAACGCCCCCACAGGAGCCGCTGATGGGCTTGCGACCGAAGATGACACCGATCGACATGCCGGCGATCAGCACCATCACAAGAACCAGTGCCAGTACAAATGTCTCAAACATGCTTACCTCCATACACGATCCGCCTGAGGGTATGGTGACGCCCCGGCGGCCGCGGATTCAACCAAAAACACCCGGCCTTGGCCGGGTGTCCTCGGGTTCAGCCTCCGAAATCATCCAGGGCTATGTTCTCATCCTCGACGCCCATATCCTTGAGCATCTTGATGGTCACCGCGTTCATGATGGGTGGCCCGCACATGTAGTACTCAATGTCCTCGGGCGCCTCATGGTGCTTCAGATAGTTCTCATAGAGAACATTGTGGATGAATCCGACGTCACCCTCCCATTCGTCCTCTGGAAGCGGGTCAGACAGTGCCACGTGCCAATTGAAGTTGTCGCACTCTTCCTGGAGCTGATTGAAATCCTCCACATAGAACATCTCACGCCTGCTGCGCGCGCCATACCAGAAGGTGATCTTCCGGTTGGTGTTGATCCGCTTGAGCTGGTCGAAGATATGCGCCCGCATCGGCGCCATACCGGCACCACCGCCAATGAAGCACATCTCCGCATCGGTATCCTTGGCAAAGAACTCGCCGAAGGGCCCCATCACCGTCATCTTGTCGCCCGGCTTCAGGGAGAAGACGTAGGAGGACATCTGCCCCGGCGGATGGCTGGTACCGGGCGGCGGCGTTGCGATACGGATATTGAAGCGCAGCTCGCCCTTCTCTTCCGGATAATTGGCCATGGAGTAGGCCCGGACGATGTCTTCCTTCACCACCGACTTGATGTCCCAGAGACCATGCTTGTCCCAGTCCTCGTGATACTCCTCCTCCACATCGAAATCCTTGAAGTGCACCTCGTGAGCCGGCGCCTCGAACTGGACGTAACCGCCAGCCCGGAACTCAACATTCTCACCTTCAGGGAGATCCAGTATTGTCTCCTTGATGAAGGTGGCAACGTTGTGATTCGAGCGTACAGTGCACTCCCACTTCTGAACCCCGAAGAACTCTTCCGGAACCTCAACCTTCATGTCCTGCTTTACAGGCACCTGGCAGGAAAGGCGCCAGCCTTCACGCTGCTCCCGAGGCGTGAAATGGTTCTTCTCCGTCGGCAGCACCGCACCGCCACCTTCGTGAACCTTGCACACGCACTGGCCACAGCTGCCACCGCCGCCACAGGCGGACGACAGGAAGATGCCCTGTTCGGCGAGCTTGCCCAGGAGCTTGCCGCCGCCCTGTGTCGTGAAACTGTGTTCCGGGTCGCCGTTGACCTCAATCTCAATGTCACCGGAACTGACCAGTCGTGCCCGCGCACCAAGGATGATCGCGACCAGCGACAGGACGATCACGGTGAACATCACCACGCCCAGTATGATTTCTGTAACCATAACTCCGCCTTCTGCCTTGAATCCGAATACGCCGTTTTTTTACAGCGATATGCCCGAGAAGGACATGAAACCGAGCGACATCAGCCCCACGGTAATGAATGTGATGCCGAGCCCACGCAGTCCCGGCGGAACGTCGCTGTACTTGAGCTTCTCGCGAATGCCTGCCAGCGCCACGATCGCCAGGGCCCAGCCGACCCCCGCGCCAAAGCCATAGGCCACACTCTCGCCGAACGCGTAGTCGCGCTCAACCATGAACAGCGATGCACCCAGGATGGCGCAATTCACCGTGATCAGCGGCAGGAAGACCCCGAGCGCGCTGTAAAGCGCCGGCACATAGCGGTCCAGAAACATCTCCAGGATCTGTACCAGCGCCGCGATCACACCGATGTAGGTCAGCAGCCCCAGGAAGTTCAGGTTCATATTAGGGAGGCCTGCCCAGCTGAGAGCGCCGTCCCGCAGAACATAATTGAAGATCAGATTATTGACCGGCACCGAGATGGTGAGCACAACCACCACCGCAATGCCCAAGCCAAGGGCCGCCTCCACCTTCTTGGAGATCGCAAGGAAGGTACACATCCCGAGAAAGAAAGCCAGAGCCAGGTTCTCGACGAAAACCGCCTGCAGGATGAGGCTGATATAGTGTTCCATCAGAATGCCTCCCGTACTTTATGGGGCTGCATTTCGAATTCCTCTTCCTCGACCTGCTCCGGATCCCAGATCCGCACTGCCCAGATAAAGAAACCGATCAGGAAGAACGCGCTGGGCGGCAGCAGCATCAGGCCGTTCGGGACATAGAAGCCACCCTCGCTGGCCAAAGGCAGCACCGTGTAACCCATCCAGGTTCCGGCGCCCAGCACTTCGCGGAAGGTTGCCACCACCATCAGGATCACACTGTAGCCAACACCGTTGCCAAGACCGTCCACAAAGCTCAGCCAGGGACCGTTCTGCATCGCGAAGCCCTCAGCCCGGCCAAGTATGATGCAATTGGTGATGATCAGGCCCACGAACACCGAAAGCTGCTTGCTGATCTCATAGGCGAACGCTTTGAGGAACTGGTCAACGACAATCACCAGAGAGGCAATGATCGTCATCTGGACGATAATCCGAATGCTGCTCGGGATCTGTGTACGGATCAGCGATACCGCGACGTTCGAGGCACACAGCACCACGATCACGGAAATACACATAACCAGACTGACCGTTACACTCGAGGTAACAGCCAGAGCCGAACAGATACCCAGGATCTGAAGTGCAATCGGGTTATTGTGCAGTATGGGTCCAAACAGGACGTCTTTGGTCTTCAGTTCCGCCATGGATCAGATCTCCCCTTTGCGCACCCTGGCGAGGAAGGGCCCGTAGCCCCGCTCACCAAGCCAGAAATTGACCGTGCTCTCAACGCCGCGAGAGGTCAGTGTGGCACCGGAAAGCGCATCAATCTTGTGCTCACTGCCCGGCGAGTCCTCGCTCACGCCGCCTTTGACAACAGCGAAGTTGGGGTTCCCATACTCGCCCTCGTCGTAGATTTTCTTGCCTTCCCACTTGGCGAGCCAGTCCGGATTCTCGATCTCGCCACCGAGCCCCGGAGTTTCAGCATGCTCATAGAAGCGTACGCCCGCCACTGTGCTGCCATCCCCTTCCAGCGCCAGGAACCCATACATGATGGACCAGAGGCCGTAGCCGTGGATCGGGAGAACCACACGCTCCACCTCATCCCCGTCACGAAGGACATAGGCCTTATTGTAGCGCACCTGACGGTTGATACCCGCAGGATCCTCCGTGAGGTTGCGGGAAAGCTCTGGATCCCGGGCTGCACCGCGCGCGTCAAAGCTGGCGGCAGATTCCGCATTGACTTCCTCAGCGGACACCAGTTCCCCTGTTCCCATTTCAACCAGCATAACCTCGAACCGGTCAAAGGTTTCGGCGATTTCTTCATTGGTCGCGTCCACGTCCAGCACCCCAGCGGCTGCCAGCATGTTGGAGCGGGTACTCAATGCCTCGTTACGGTCCTGCGCCGGGCGCAGCGTAACAGCTGCCCCGGACACGATCACCGAAAAGACAATGCTGAGCGTTACGGCGACGATCAGGATCTTGCTGACGGTATCGTTAGACTGCGACACGGGCCTGCCTCCGCTTGATGTTCGCCTGAATGACGAGGTGGTCGATGAAGGGCGCGAACAGGTTCGCGAACAGGATCGCGAGCATCACACCCTCCGGGAATGCGGGATTCACAACCCGGATCAGTACCGTCATCACACCGATGAAGATGCCGAACACCCAGCGCCCAGTGTTGGTCATGGACGCAGACACCGGGTCCGTCGCCATGAACATCATGGCAAACGCGAAGCCGCCGATCACAAAGTGCCAGTGAGGCGGAATCTCGAACATGGGATTACTGTCGGAACCCACCGCATTGAACAACAGTGCGGTGCCGATCAGACCAATCAGGGTACCGAACACGATGCGATAACTGGCGATCTTCATCAACAGCAGCACGGCACCGCCGATCAGGATCGCCAGCGTCGACGTTTCACCGACCGAGCCCTGCATGAATCCAAAGAATGCATCAAACCAGGTCAGGTGATCACTCAGCCCCTCCATGCCATCAGAAGCGGCAACGCTCAGTGCGGTTGCACCACTGAATCCATCCACAGCCGTCCAGACCTCATTGCCCGAGATCTGGGCCGGATACGCGAAGTACAGGAAGGCCCGGCCGGTCAGTGCCGGGTTGAGGAAGTTCTTGCCGGTACCCCCGAAGATCTCCTTGGCGACCACTACACCGAAGGTAATGCCCAGTGCCACCTGCCACAGGGGAATGGTGGGCGGCAGGATGAGCGCGAACAGGATGGAGGTGACAAAGAAGCCTTCGTTGACCTCATGCTTGCGCACGGTCGCGAAAAGCACTTCCCAGAAGCCGCCGACCACGAAGGTCACGAAATAGATGGGAACGAAATAGGCGGCACCGAAGATGATGTTATCCCAGATGCTGCCGGGGTCATTGCCCGCCAGTGCGGAAATGAAGGCGGCACGCAGCCCCTCATCCGTCATGGCCATACCCTGCTCGGCCAG
Source organism: Pseudomonadota bacterium (assembly GCA_051744725.1). Taxonomy (GTDB): domain Bacteria; phylum Pseudomonadota; class Gammaproteobacteria; order Pseudomonadales; family Oleiphilaceae; genus Halospina. Next base: position 52,816 of record JBNJDI010000001.1, read on the forward strand.
GTAGGTGTTGGCCTGGTAGCCCGCATTCCACATGCCAAAGAACATGGCCGGGAAGACACAGAACCAAACGGTGATCATGATCCGTTTGAGGTCAATGCCATCACGCACATGGGCGTTGGTGCGCGTCACCGACGGCGGCGTGTAGAAAATGGTGTCCACCGCTTCGTACAGGGGGTACCAGCGCTCAAAACGCCCCCCCTTCTCGAAGTGCGGCTCAATCCGGTCGAATATCTGTCTCAGCCCCATGAATCAGCCCTCGATCTCAATGCGCGTCAGATTCTGTCGGAGAATCGGCCCGTACTCGTACTTGCCGGGACACACGAAGGTGCACAGAGCAAGGTCTTCCTCGTCGAGTTCCAGTACCCCGAGCTGCTGGGCCTGTTCGGTGTCCTGAACGATCAGCGAGCGCAGCAGCTGGGTGGGAAGGATATCGAGGGGCATCACCTCCTCGTAGACTCCGATCGGCACCATGGCCCGTTCTGAGCCATTGGTCGTGGTGGTGAAGTTGAATCGCTTGCCCGGCATCAGCTTCGATATATAGATGTTGAGACGGGAAAAACGGTTCGGCCCAGGCGACAGCCACCCCATGAAGTGACGGCGATAGCCTTCCTCCAGAGCGGTGATCTGGGTTGCTGTCCGTGCCAGATAGCTGACAGGCCCACGCGCGGCACGCCCGCCCAGTACGGAGCCATTGACCAGCCGGATGTCCATGTCTCCCTGCGCCAGCTCGCCCTCGAGCAGTTCCTCGAGGCTGGCGCCGATACGGGTGCGGAGCAGGCGCGGCTTCGCCGCACAGGGACCGGTGATGGCTACAATCTGTTCCGTGGGCAGCATGCCGGTGGTGAACAGGCGCCCGATATCCATCACGTTCTGGTAGCCCACCGTCCAGACCACCTTCTCACCACCCACAGGGTCAATGAAGTGGATATGGGTGCCGACATTGCCGGCGGGATGGGGGCCGTCAAACGTATGCTGCTGGAACTGCTCGCCGCCGGGCATCGGTATCCGGGCATCCGGACCTCCGCACAGGTGTACGGCGCCACTGGTCAGCCGGGAAAGCACGCGCAGACCGTTCTCGAATGCCTCGGGATCCTCGTTGATGATGGTCTGAGGATCCGGAGACAGCGGATGGGTGTCCATCGCGGAGACGAAAATGGAATGCGGTTCCGGCGCGTCAATGGCCGGCACCTTGCTGTAGGGGCGGGTCCTGAGAACCGTCCACATGCCGGAATTGACAAGGTTGTCCACCACGTCCTGACGGGCAAGCCCATCAATCTCGGAAGCACTGTAACGGCCGAAGGTCTCAGCCTCCTCATTATCATCCACTTCGATGACGAGGGACTGGAAAACGCGCCGTTCGCCGCGGTTGATTTCCCGGACGGTACCGCCGGCCGGAGCGGTGTAGACAACGCCCTCGTTCTTCTTGTCCGTGAAAAGCAGCTGCCCACGCTTGACCTGGTCGCCCTCCCGAACCTTAAGAGTCGGCTTCATGCCGATGTAGTCAAAACCGGTCAGGGCCACATGCCGCACAGGCCGTCCCTGATCGATGGTCGGTTCGGGCGCGCCAGTCATCGGAAGATCGAGGCCTTTCTTGATCTTGATCATTCGCTTTGCCCAATCAGAACTGGATGGAGTGAAAAACCGGCCCAATTATAGAGATACCAGGCCCAGGATTCCACACAGAACCGGCCCGGAGCGACTACCCATTAGGTGGGAGACACTCTCGGGCCGGCCACTTGCAGTGGAGCCGATCAGTGATCCGCGGCGGTGCCGCGCTCCGGGAATATCGGGAAGGACATACCGGCCATTTCGCTCACCAGCCGGATGACCTGGGCGCTGTAGCCCGCCTCGTTGTCGTACCAGACATAGAGCACGGCACGGTGACCATTGGCGATGGTGGCCTGGCCATCCACCACCCCTGCATGGCGGGAGCCCACAAAATCGGAGGAGACCACCTCGGGCGAACTCACGTAATCAACCTGTTTCTGGAGATCCGAGTGCAGCGCCACATCCCGCAGGAACTCGTTCATCTCGTCGCGCGTCGCCGCCTTCTCCAGATTCAGATTGAGAATGGCCATGGACACGTTGGGCGTGGGCACCCGGATGGCGTTGCCGGTGAGCTTGCCGTCCAGATCCGGCAAGGCCTTGGCCACCGCCTTGGCGGCCCCGGTCTCGGTCAGGACCATGTTAAGCGGCGCGCTGCGGCCCCGGCGCTCACCCTTGTGGTAGTTGTCGATCAGGTTCTGGTCGTTGGTGTAGGCATGGACCGTCTCCATGTGCCCATCGACAATACCGAACCGCTCTTTCACCGCCTTGAGCACTGGGGTAATGGCGTTGGTGGTGCAGGAGGCCACGGAGAGAATGCGGTCCTCGTCCGAGTACAGATCGTTGTTGATGCCCGGAACGATGTTCTTGATGTTGCCCTTGCCGGGCGCTGTCAGAACAACGCGGCTGGCACCCTTGGACTTGAGGTGCAGGCCAAGGCCTTCGTCATCACGCCACTTACCGGTATTGTCGATGATGATGGCGTTGTCGATGCCGTACTGGGTGTAATCCACCTGATCCGGACCATCGGAGTAGATGACCTTGATGTAGTTGCCATTGGCGATAATCGCCTCATTTTCCTCGTCCACGGTGATGGTGCCGCGGAAGGAGCCATGCACGGAATCGCGACGCAGCAGACTGGCGCGCTTTTCCAGGTCGTTCTCGGCCCCGCCCTTGCGGACGACGATGGCACGCAGGCGCAGGTTGTTCCCGCCGCCGGCCTTCTCCACCAGGATACGGGCCAGGTAGCGGCCGATACGGCCGAAGCCGTACAGGACGATGTCCTTGGTTTCGCTTTCGCTGGCCGCCTTGGCTTCCTCGTCGTACCGATCGACCACAGGATTGACCGCTTCACGCAGGAAGTCCTCAAGGCTCTGCTCGTCCCGTACCTGGTTATACTGGTTCGCGAGCTTACCAATGTCGATGTGCGCCTGGCCCAGGTTCAGCCGGTCCAGTGTCTCGAGGATCGGATAGGTATCGTGGACATCCAGCTCTTCCGCCTCGATCTGGCGCACGAATCGGTGTGCCTTGAGGATGTTGATGACCGACTGGTTGATCAGGGCACGCCCGTACATGGACGTCACAACGTTGTTGCGGCGGTAGAGACGGCCGATCAGCGGAATCATGGCTTCGGCGATGGCTTCACGCTCGGTCCAGTCGGAAAAGTAGCGGTTGAGTTGCTCCTGGCTCACGATCAGGGTCCTCTGAAACAGGGTGTATGTCGGGTCATGGCCTCTCGCCCTTGCGGGCTGGCGTATTATCCAGCTTAAAGCACCCTGGCGCAATCGACTCGGGCTCGTCGGGGTGGCAGGCATGGCGCCTCGGCCTTAGAATGGCGCCTCCGCACACCGACCATGCAGCGTTGATGAACCAGACCAGCACCCAGTCCCCACTCCTGCCCGCTGACCCGCCCACCCGCGGCGGCGACCACCGTCACTGGGGCTCGCTCCCCGGCAGTGCCCGCTCCCTGGCCATACTCGATGCCAGCCGGCGCTTCCCCGGACTGACGCTGGTGATCACCGGCAGCACCGACGAGGCCCAGGCGCTGGAACAGGAACTGGCGTTCTACCGTGATGATGACCGGGATGACGCGCTGCTCTCACTGCCGGACTGGGAAACACTTCCTTACGACATGTTCTCGCCCCACGAGGCGATCATTTCCCAGCGCATACGAACCCTGCACAACCTGCCCCGGATGAGGCGCGGTCTGCTGGTGCTGCCTGCACGGACCCTGATGCACCGGCTGCCGCCAACCGCGTTCACCGAGGGCAATACCCTGCTGCTGGCGACCGGCGACCCGCTGCCCATTGATGACTGGCGCCAGCGGCTGGAAGCCGTGGGCTACCGACATGCCGACAACGTCCAGGAACACGGCGAGTACGCCGTACGCGGCTCAATTCTCGACATCTACCCCATGGGGGCCGATCTCCCCTACCGGATCGAGCTCTTTGATGACGAGGTGGAAACGCTCCGCACCTTCGACCCGGAAACCCAGCGTTCCATCGACCAGGTTGAGCGCATCGAGCTGCTGCCGGCCCATGAGTTTCCCTGGGACGAACGCTCCCGGCAGCGGTTCCGCAGCCGCTGGAACGAGGCCTTCCCCGAGGCACCGCGCGAAGCGCCTGTGTATCAGGATGTAGCCGCCGGCATACGTCCGCCGGGGATCGAATACTTTTTGCCGCTTTTCTTCGACGAAACCGCCACGCTGTTCGACTATCTGCCGGAGCAGTCCCTGGTCCTGACCGACCCGGAGCTTCAGAGCGCGCTGGATCATTTCCAGGCAGAGGTTGATGAACGCTATGAGGAGCGCCGGTACGACCGCTACCGCCCCATACTGGCCCCCAAAGAGGTGTTCCTGCGGACCGAGGAATGCTTCCGGCACATCCGACACCTGCCCCGTGTCACCTGGTTCGCCGAAGAACAGTCCCAGGGCGCCGGCGTGCTCAACATGCCCTGCGCACCGCTGCCGGATATTGCACTGGATGCCCGGGCAGAGGATCCGGCGGCAAAACTGCGGACCTTCATGGACGAACGCTCGCCCAGGGTGCTCTTTGCCGCCGACTCCGCCGGCCGCCGCGAAGCGCTGCTGGAGCAGCTGAAGCAGTACGGCTGGCAGCCCAGGGAGGTCGACAACTGGCAGCAGTTCCAGGCCGCCAGTGACACCGTGGGGCTGTGCACAGGCCCGCTGGAACATGGAGCCTGGCTCAATGAGGCCGGGCTCTGTGTCATTGCCGAGGCGGAACTCTACGGTCAGCGGGTCATGCAGCGCAGGCGGCGCCAGCGCGCCACGGACTCGGACACCGAAGGCAGCATCCGGGACCTTTCCGAGCTGCGCGTGGGGGCCCCCGTGGTGCACATCGACCACGGCATCGGCCGCTACCAGGGGCTGCAGACCATTGAGGTGGACGGCCAGCCCACTGAGTTCCTGACCCTGCAGTACGCCAACGGCGCCAACCTCTATGTGCCGGTCTCCAACCTGAACCTGATCTCGCGCTACAGCGGCGTGGACGATGCCACCGCGCCCCTGCACCGGCTCGGTTCCGAGAAGTGGACCCAGGCCAAGCAGAAAGCGCTGGAGAAGGTCCGGGACACTGCCGCCGAGCTGCTGGATGTGTACGCCCGGCGCGAAGCCAGTCAGGGCCACGCCTTCCCGCAGCCGGATGACGCCTACCATGCCTTCTGCGCCGAGTTCCCGTTCGAGGAGACACCGGACCAGATGGCCGCCATCGAAGCCGTGGAGCAGGACATGGCCAGCGAGCGGCCCATGGACCGGCTGATCTGCGGCGACGTGGGCTTCGGCAAGACGGAAGTGGCCATGCGCGCCGCCTTCCTCGCGACCCATGCGGGTAAGCAGGTGGTGGTGCTCGTGCCCACCACCCTGCTCGCCCAGCAGCATTACGACTCCTTCCGGGACCGTTTCGCTGAGACCGGTGTGCGCGTGGAGCTGCTCAGCCGCTTCCGCAGCCAGAAACAGCAGCAGGCAACCATGGCCCGCGCCGCCGAGGGCGAGGCGGACATCATCATCGGTACCCACAAGCTGCTCCAGGGCGACCTCAACTTCCCCGACCTGGGCCTGACGATCATCGACGAGGAGCACCGCTTCGGCGTCAACCAGAAGGAAAAGCTCAAGCAGCTGCGCGCCCAGGTGGACGTGCTCACCCTTACAGCGACGCCCATCCCGCGCACCCTGAACATGGCCATGGGCAACCTGCGGGACCTGTCCATCATCGCCACACCACCGGCCCGGCGGCTGTCGGTGAAGACCTTTGTACGCCGCCGTGAGGATGCCCTGGTCAAGGAGGCGATACTCCGGGAGATCCTGCGGGGCGGCCAGGTCTACTACCTGCACAACGACGTGGAGTCCATCGAGCGGCTGGCCGAGGAAGTCCGGGCCCTGGTTCCGGAAGCCCGGGTGGGCGTGGCGCACGGTCAGATGCGTGAGCGCGAGCTCGAGCAGATCATGTCGGATTTCTACCACAAGCGCTTCAACGTGCTGATCTGCACCACCATCATCGAGACGGGGATCGACATTCCCAGCGCCAACACCATCCTCATCGAACGCGCGGACCGCTTCGGTCTGGCCCAGCTCCACCAGCTGCGGGGCCGGGTCGGCCGCTCCCACCACCAGGCCTACGCTTACCTGCTGACGCCCGAGGGCAAGAAAATCACCGGCGATGCGGAGAAGCGCCTGGACGCCATTGCCGCCGCCCAGGACCTGGGGGCGGGTTTCATGCTCGCCACCCACGACCTTGAGATCCGCGGCGCTGGCGAACTGCTCGGCGATGACCAGAGCGGCCAGATCCAGGGCGTGGGCCTGACGCTCTACATGGAGCTTCTGGACGAGGCCGTGAAGGCCATCCGCGAAGGCCGCACACCCAACGCGGATCTGCCCATCCGCCACGGCACCGAGATCAACCTGCGCATCCCGGCCCTGATCCCGGAGGATTACCTGCCGGATGTGCACCAGCGCCTGATCCTCTACAAGCGCCTGGCCAGCACCCAGAGCCAGGAACAGCTTAAAGAGCTTCAGGTGGAGATCATCGACCGCTTCGGCCTCCTGCCCGAGCCGCTGAAAAACCTGGTGCGCCAGACCGGCCTGCGCATACGCGCCGAAGCACTGGGGATCAGCAAGGTGGATGCCGCCGGCTCTTCCGCCACCATGGCGTTCAGCGCCGACACCCGGGTGGATCCACTGGTACTGGTGGAGCTGGTCCAGAGTTCACCCGCCGACTACGCGCTGGAAAGCGGTGACCAGCTGAAGTTCCGGCTGAACGGGGAAACCGCGGATGATAGACTCAATGATCTTGACCGCTTCCTGACGCTTCTGGAAGAACGCGCCACGGAAAGCAAAGGAACCCAATAGAGGAGACTGCCGTGCCGAGTCGCGGAACCCGCCGCATCCTGGTCAGCATGCTGCTGCTCTGCACCACTGCCATGCCGGCAGCCGGGGCGGACCTGTACCGGGTGGAACTGCTGCTGTTCGAGCGTCTGCTGGGAGAGCCGGAACAGCTGCCGGACCGCCATGACCCTGTTTCCCTGCCGGAAAGGGGCGTTCCGCTGTGGGTGGACAGCCAGTGGGCGCCGGAGCCCGCAAGCGCTGACGGTGTCGACGCGGCATCCGACGCGCCCGTGGAGCGGAGCCCGGAAATAGTGGCACTGCCCCTTGAAGAGCTCCGGCTCAACAGCATTGCCAGGGCGCTGAAGAACGATTCCGGCTACCGGCTTCTGGCCTTCACCGGATGGCAGAACCCGTTCCCGGATGGCTACCGCACCGTTCCCCTGGTCGTGGATATCGCGGCGGATGAGGCGGGTGAGCAGCGGATCCAGGGCAGCCTCCAGATCGAGCGCCGGCGTTACCTGCATGTACGGGCGTCGCTGAACGACACGCGTCTGAACAAACCCGCACTTGATGTGGCGCCCATTCCCCGCGTCCCGGTGGTCTCAGAGCTGATTCGGCCCCTGCCCCACTACCTGGCCCCCGAAAGCCCGGCCTTCAGGGAGACGGTGACCCGGCTGACCGAGAACCGGCGCATGCGCAGCGAGGAGGTGCATTACCTGGACGCGCCCACCTTTGGCCTGGTGGTCTATTTCCATCCGATTGCTAAAGAGGATGGAGACGAAGACGAGGACTGATGGTCGCCGGGCGGTGCTCAATCCGCCCGGAGACAGGCCTCCAGCACCTGCAGCACGCGCCCAATGCCCGCATCCAGGTTCGAACGGATGTCGTCCATGGTGATGACCTCACTGGTCTTGCCCGCCGCCCAGTTCACCACCAGTGCCAGGCAGGCATAATCCAGTCCCGCCTCCCGGGCCAGAACCGCCTCGGGCATCGCCGTCATACCCACAATATCCGCACCGTCCTGCTCCAGGCGTCGGATCTCCGCGGCCGTTTCCAGCCTCGGCCCCTGGGTACAGGCGTAGACACCGCCGTCATGGGGTACCACACCCACTTCCGCCGCTGCCGCCCTCAGGGCGTCGCGGATTGACTCGCAATACGGCCAGGTGAAGTCCACATGCACCGTGTGCTCCAGATTCTGCTCATGGAAGCTGGGCGCACGCCCCCAGGTGTAGTCAATGATCTGGTCCGGCAGCACCAGGCTGGCCGGGGTCATGGCCGGATGGATTGAGCCAACCGCGTTGACCGCGATGATCCGGTCAACACCGGCCTGCCTGAGCGCCTCGATATTGGCCCGATAGTTGACCTGGTGGGGCGGGATCCGGTGTGGATCCCCATGACGGGCCAGAAAGACCACCTTCCGCCCGCCCAGGCGTCCGATCCGCAGAGGTGCCGAGGGCTCCCCGCAGGGCGTCGCGGCTTCGAGGGTTTCATCAACGACCAGAGAATCAATGGCGGTCAATCCCGTCCCGCCAATAATGCCCCATACCGGCTCACTGCTGCCCATTGGCGTCTCCCCCTTCTGTTGCAGGCTGTTCGCCCTCCGCTGCCACGCCCTCCCCCAGAACGGCCTGCGGTCCTCCGCCGGCGATGTGCAGGGTACGCGTCGGGAAGGCCACTTCCGCCCCGTGTCCGCGGATGATGCTGCTGATGCGCAGCATCACGTCCTGTTTCACGCTCTGGTACGTCACCCACTCCCGGGTGTGGGTGAAGGCATAGACCATGATGTCCAGCGAAGAGGCATTGAAGGCGGTGAAGTTGACGATCCGGAACTGGTCGGCATCGATGTCCTCATGCTCCTCCAGCATGCCGCGGATATCGTTCACAATCGGATCGACCACGTCCACATCCTCGTAGCGCACCCCGACCATCTCGTAGATCCGCCGGTTCATCATCCGGGAGGGATTCTCCACGGAAATGGTGGTGAAAATGGAGTTGGGAACGTAGAGCGGGCGCAGCTCAAAGGTCCTGATCCGGGTTACCCGCCAGCCGATGTGCTCCACCACCCCCTCAATGCTTGCATCCGGGGAGCGGATCCACTCACCGACCTTGAAGGGTTTGTCCATGTAGACAACGGCACCGCCGAAGAAATTCGCCAGCATGTCCTTGGCCGCGAAGCCGACTGCAATGCCGCCCACGCCCCCGAAGGCCAGCACCCCGGAAATGCTATAGCCGAGATTCTGGATGATGACCAGGGCGGCGATCACAAACACGGAAATCCGGGCCAGCTTGCCGATGGCTGACACCGTGGTGTAATCCATGGGCTCGGCAACGCGGCTCGAGACCAGCAGTTCCTCGGTCCCCTGTATGAACCGCAGCAACGCCCAGACCAGCAGCAGTATGAAGCCAAACCTCAACCCCAGCCCGTTGAGATTGAGCAGGTCGATCTCATAGAAACGGGCGGCCACTTCCGAGGCGAAATACAGCCCCAGAAGCCAGATATACCAGTATAGCGGGCGCCGTATGGCGTGGATCAGGACGTCATCCCAGAGATTGCGGTTGTTCCGCAGCTTGCCCTCAACCGCCCGGATCACCCACCAGACAACGAAGGCCACCACAAAGGTGACCAGCAGAATGACACCAGCCCAGAGCAGCCCACGGAGTTCCGGAGCGACACCAACTCCGGACAGGAAGCCGTCGAGTGTGGCTAGGTTCATGCGGGCGCCTCATCGAGCATCCGCAGCAGCGCCGCGCGGGTATCGCGATACCGGGCGGTACTGCGGAAGGCCCCGCGCGGCCCGGGAAGCGGCTTGCCCCGCAGCGATACCAGCCCGGCTGAGGCGCGCGCTCCGGCTTCGCTCAGGCTTGCGGCCACGGCATCGGCGGCCTCGGGATCGTTGCACACCAGCAGCAGGTCACAGCCGGCATCCAGCGCGGCCTGCGCCCGTGCCGGCGGCTCGCCGGCCACCGCTGCGCCCGCCATGGTGAGATCATCGCTGATCACAACACCACGGAATCCCACTTCCCGGGAAAGCACGTTCTTCAGCCAGAACGGGGAGAAACCGGCCGGCTGTTCATCCACGCCGGGATAGACCACATGGGCGGGCATGACGGCATCCAGCGTCTCCGCCAGCTCCCGGAAAGGTACCGCGTCATGCCCCAGGATCTGCTCCAGGGTACGCCCGTCGCTGGGAAGCTCGTGGTGGGAGTCCGCCGCAATGGCGCCATGGCCGGGGAAGTGCTTGCCCACCGCCGCCATGCCACCTTCATGCATCCCCTCAATCCAGGCGCCGGCGAGCTCCGCCACCACCTGTGGATCGGAATGGAAGCTGCGATCCCCGATCACACTGGAAACCCCATGATCCAGATCCAGCACCGGCGCGAAGCTGAAATCCACATCCATGTCACGCAGCTCGGAGGCCATCAGCCAGCCGGCGGCGTGGGCAATGGCACGGCCATTCTCCGGATCCCGCTCCCAGGCCAGACCGAAACTGCGCATCGGAGGCAGGCGCGTAAGCCCGGACTGAAAGCGCTGTACCCGGCCTCCCTCCTGGTCCACGCCAATCAGTATGCGTGGCCGGATCTGGCGGATGGACTGCACCAGCGCCCGCAGCTGGGCCGGTGACTCGTAATTGCGGGAAAAAAGGATCACTCCGCCCACCGCCTCATGGGCAAGCCGTTCACGCTCGGGGGCGCTGAGACGTGGCCCCTCGAGATCGATCATCAATGGTCCGCTCACCGGGCCTCCCTAAACGACACAAGAACAGCCCGGGCCGGCCTCACTGAACAAGGACAGGCGTGCCCGGGCGTACCCATTCCCAGAGCTGAAGAATGTCATCATTGCGCATCCGGATACAACCGTGGGACAGCGGCTGCCCCATGGGCTCCGTATCCGGTGTGCCATGGATGTAAATGAACCGTCGCATGGTATCAACAGCGCCCCCGCGGTTATACCCGGGTTCCTCGCCACAGAGCCAGAGAATCCGCGTGAGTATCCAGTCACGCCCGGGATGTGCCTGATGGAGCTCCGGGCTCCAGACCTCTCCGGTGGGACGCCGGCCGCGGAAGACCGCGCCCCGGGGCTGGCCGGCGCCGATGCAGGAGCGCACGCGGTGCCACCCCAGCGGGGTTCCGCCGGAACCGTCCTGCTGACCGGGCCCGGCGGCGGCCGTGGCAATGCGGTAGCAGAGCCATGGACCAGCGCGCCCGCTCAGAGTCATGACCTGCCGGGCCAGGTCCACCTCGATCCGCTCAATCGGATCCGCGCCGTCAGGCACCGCTGTCGGGATTCCCTGTGTTGCCATGGGCAACAGTATGCGCCTGCATCCCCGCGGCAAGGAAGGGGACGAGCTGGTCCACAATCTCCTCATTGGGTGTCTCAACCCCCAGTTTGTTCCAGAGGATCTCAGTGAGCGCATCACTGCTGGAGAGGGTGAAGGCTGTGGCACCCAGCATGAACTGGTTGCGCCAGTAGCGTTCCACGGCGGACAGCTCCGGCGTAGCGTTTTTGAGAAGCCGCATGAAGCGGCCGAAGGTGTGGTTGTACTCGGCTTCCAGGAACCGGCGCAGGTGCCCCTGGGACTGGGTGTAGGCGAGCCCCTGCAGGCGCATGTAGATGGCGATGCTGCGGTCGTGCTTGCGCGGCATTTCCACCAGGGTGCCAGTGAGCACGCGGAGCACGGACTCCAGATCGGGCGGCTCCGGGGCTGCTTCCGCCTCCAGGCGGTCAAAGGCCTCCTCAAGCGCAATACAGAAGGGGGTGAGGAAGCGTGCGAATACCGCCTGAATGAGTGATTTCTTGGAGCCGAAATGGTAATTGACCGCAGCCAGATTCACCCCGGCCTTACCCGTGATCATGCGGAGAGAGGTCTCGGAAAAGCCTCTTTCGGCGAACAGTTCCTCCGCCGCGTCCAGAATCCTGTTCACTGTATCCGAATGCGCCATGGAATCCCGCTCAAACGTGTGACCAAACAATTGTTTGAAACATACGTTTGAGTCGGAAGGGTGTCAAGGCGCGCTCGAGGATGGGTTACCGGCATCCGCTGGAGCCGGAGCTGCCTCGGTGGCCCCCTCCCCTTCGCCCTCCGCGGATTCCGGTGCCCCGGCGCCCGGATCCGAATCCGGCACCGGCACCAGGCTGGGATCCGTGGCCTGGGAAGCCGCATCCAGCGGCTCTGCATCCCCGTCATCCAGCATCTGCTCGTGCGTACGCAGGTATTCATCCCGAAGTCGGTTATAGGCCTTTTCCGCTTCCAGGGCAAAGATGAGATAGAGCTGGGCCTGGGCCCGGTTCCGGATGCTGTCCACCAGCTGCCCTTTCTCGGAAAGACTGTAGAGTCCGGTGTAGCGGCTGCGACGCAAGGTGGGATTATACTCGCCCAGCGGACGGCATGCAGCCGCCAGGCCAATGGGACCCTCCAGGTGTTCAACGTGCTTGCGGGCACGGTGCAGCAGGCGCCGCCGCTTCAGCAACAGCTCCATATGGGAGGCCTGGTGGGTGAACACATGACGCACACCCGGCAGCCCCCAGAACGCGGCCAGAGCCAGGCCGCCAAAGGCCACACCACCGATCAGAGCCGGCACCAGGTTGCCCATACCCGCCAGAACCAAGGCGGCAAGTACGCTCAGAAGCAACAGCCAGCTGTCGCGCCGACGCCGCGCCAGATTCAGCTGGTGGTGATCCGGCCACCCGGGCATGGCCAGGGTATCGAAGTCCAGCAGAAGCAGACGCTCGCAGTCGTGCAGCAGTCTGCGCCGGCGTTTCTGGCGTTTATGCTCGGCCTCACGTGCCGCCCGCAGCGCGGCTTCGGGGTCCGCATCCGCAGAGGCCTCCTCGCCGCTGGCCGGATCACCATCCGACTCGTCCACCGGACTTCCGGAATCCACCGACGGGTCTCCTGCCGGGGTTTCCGGTTCGGGAACCGGTTCCAGTCGACCGCCGGGATGAACCCGCGGTTCCTCCGTCCGTTCAGGCTGATGCTGCGCCATCCCAATTCTCCGCGTGCCTGGACCATCACTGGTTAACGGCTGATTCCCACCGGTTTTGAGTACCCGCCCCATGCTCTGGCATGTGTTGGCAGCGTAGCGTATTCTGATTCACCCTGATGTCTGTGGAACAAACTTTTACAGAGGCATGGCTCCATGACGACCACACCGAAGATCCTGGTACGCGACTACATGCGTTCACTGTCACTCTGGTTCTCGCCTTCCGACCCGATCGAGAAAGTGGCGGCCACCCTGGTCAAGCAGGAGGAGCTGGGCGCACCGGTTCTGGACGAACACAAGCGGCTTGTCGGCTTTGTGACCGAGCAGGACTGCATCAAGGAGATGCTCAACGACTCCTATTACGCCCAGGAACACCAGCTTGTGAGTGACGTGATGTCGCGGCGGACCGTTTCCGTCGGCCCGAATGAGGACGTGACCCACCTGGCGGAGGAAATGCTTGGCGCCAAGCCCAAGATCTATCCCGTGGTCGAGGACAGCCGGGTTATCGGGGTCATCACGCGGGGGGATGTGCTGCGGGCGCTGAGCCGTGTACGCAACAGTGGCCACGGCCACATCTGACAGGGTGCCCAGGTGTTTACAGGAATTGTTCAGGGCATCGCCCGAGTGGAAACCGTCGAGCGGCTGGCCGGCCTCCACCGAATCCGGCTGCGGTTTCCGGCAGACTTCATTGATGGCATTGCGGTCGGCGCCTCGGTATCCGTCAACGGTGCCTGCCTGACGGTCACCGAAGCCTGGCCGGACAGCCATCTGGCGGCCTTTGACGTAATGATGGAAACCCTGAGGGTCACCACTCTGGGGGCGTTGCAGAAAGGGGATGCGGTCAACGTCGAGCGGGCTGCCCGCATCGGCGATGAAGTCGGCGGGCACCTGCTGTCGGGCCATGTCCACTGCATGGCCAGGGTCAGCGCCGTTGAGGAGCCCGAGAACAACCGCCGGATCGTCTTCTCCGTTCCCCAGGCGTGGCGCCCTTACCTCATCAGCAAGGGCTACATCGCGGTGGATGGAGCCAGCCTCACCATTGCTGAGCTGACCGGGGACGGCTTTGCCGTCTACCTTATTCCGGAGACACTCAGGGCGACGCGTTTCGGAACGCTCGGTGAAGGCGACCAGGTGAACATTGAAATCGACCACCAGACCCAGACCATCATCGATACCCTGAACCGTCTGGACCTGGTGCCCCGCGGGGCCGATTGACCCCGCGGCCGCGCTTTTCTAGCGCTGGTAGCCGGGGCGCAGGAAGGGCATGGCGGAGACCGTCATGCTGCGGCGCTTACCCCGCACATCCGCCTCAACGGTGGTGCCCTTCTCCGCCAGATCCGCACGCACATACCCCATGGCAATGGGTGCGCCGACACTGGCGGCGAAATTGCCGCTGGTTACTTCCCCGATGGCCTCATCGCCGCCTTCGGCATAGAGTACGGCGCCCTCGCGCACCGGTGCCTTGCCTTCAGCCACGAGTCCAACCCGCCTGCGCTCCGGCGCGTTATCGCGCATCTGCTGCAGAACCCGCTGCGCTCCCGGGAAGCCGCCCTCGCGCTCCCCGCCGGGCCTGCGGGGCTTACCGATGGCCCAGCCGAGAGAGGCCTCAACCGGCGTGGTATCTGGGGTGATGTCATGACCATAGAGACAGAGGCCCGCTTCAAGGCGCAGCGAATCCCGGGCACCAAGCCCCACCGGTTCCACATTCTCATCCGCCAGCAGGCGCCGGGCCAGGGTCTCAGCCACGTCCGCCGGGACCGAGATCTCGTAGCCATCCTCGCCGGTGTAACCGCTGCGGGAAATGATCGCCGGGCTGTCGAGCAGTGTCATGGACCAGTTGTCCATGAACTTCATTTGCCGGACCTCCGGCTGGAGCTTCGCCAGTGCTTCCTCCGCTTTCGGCCCCTGGAGGGCGATCAGCGCCCTGTCGGTCATCTCGGTCAGGGTGATGGATGCCGGCAGCCCGGCGCGCAGGTGGGCAATGTCCTCGGCCTTGCAGGCGGCGTTGACGACCAGGTAGAAGCCATCCTCATGACGGCTGATCATCAGGTCATCCAGGACACCCCCATCCTCGTTGGTGAACAGACCATAACGCTGGCGGTGCATGCCCAGCCCGACCAGGTCCGCGGGAATCATGGCCTCAAGGGCTTCCGCGATGCCCTCGCCACTGAGCCAGACCTGGCCCATGTGGGACACATCAAAAAGGCCCGCCCCTTCCCGGGTATGCAGGTGTTCCTGCTTGATGCCCGCGGGGTACTGCACCGGCATGCTGTAGCCGGCAAAGGGCACCATGCGCGCACCGAGTTCCTCGTGGAGGGTGGTCAGCGGGGTTGTGAGCAATGCCTGATCGTTCGCCATGAGCCTGTCTCTCCTGTTGTTGTTTCGGAGCCGCCTGTACCCGCGGCTCCCGCTGAGCTGGATTGCCCCCATGATGCCGTATTTCCGATTGGAAACAAAGTTTCCTGTCAGGCTGTCACCCAGAGGACTTCCGCGTCCTCTTCGCTCACGGAAACCAGCATATGCCCCATGGTGCAGTCGTAATAGGCACTGTCTCCGGCTTCCAGGCGCACGGGTTCATAGAACTCCGTATAGAACAGGATTGTCCCGCTCAGTACATACAGGAATTCCTCGCCGTCATGGCGGATCCATTCCGGAAAATCGCCGAAAGCGCGCGCCCGCACACGCGTCGTGAAAGGCACCATTTTCTTGTGGCTCAGATCCGTGGCCAGCAGTTCGTGTTCATAGGTGGCCGTGGGATGGGGCTTGCCCTCCCCCCGGCGCGTGATGTCGCGCCGCCCGGACGGCTGGGCGCTGTTGCTGGGCTCTGAGAACAGCTGCGGCAGGTCGATGCCCAGTCCGTTAACCAGCTTGTGCACCACCGAGAAGGTGGGTGAAATCTGCTCGTTCTCAATCTTCGACAGCGTGGAGCGCGCAAGCCCCGTCAGCTTGCTGGCTTCTTCCAGGGTCAGCCCCTGACCCAGGCGCAGCGACCGGACGCGCTCTCCCAGCCGCAGCGGCTGCAGTGTGGCTTCGGTTTCACCGCGCTGGACCTGCAGGGTCTCGTGAAGCGGCTCCCGCATGTTCTCGCTGTCCTCGGCCATGATTCGCGTGTTTCCTATAGGAAATTTACGTTGTTTGTGGGAAAATCCGTTGTTAATCTAACACAGACAACCCTACAACCACATGACTCTGCTGCAGGAGGACGGAGCGATGACAGCGACGCCCGAGGAACTTCTCTACACCCCCAGCCACGAATGGATCCGTGACAACGGCGACGGCACCGTGACCATGGGCATCACCGACCACGCCCAGGATCAGCTCGGCGACGTTGTCTTCGTGGAGCTCCCGGAAGCCGACCAGAGCTTTGCCAAGGGCGATGAGCTGGCGGTCGTGGAATCCGTAAAGTCCGCCTCGGACATCTACTCGCCCATCAGCGGCACCGTCCAGAGCGTGAACGAAGCGCTCGAAGATGCCCCCGAGACCGTGAATGAGCACTGCTACGGGGACGGCTGGATGGTACGCATCAAGCTGGACAACGCGGACGAACTCTCTGAACTCCTGTCGGCCGAGCGCTATCAGGAGCTCGTTGCCGACGAAGCCTGACCCAGGAGGTAGCCCATGAATGCGAAGTCTTCCCTGGCCAATGCGACACTGGCCCAGCTGAACGACCGGCCCTTCAGCGACCGGCACATCGGCCCCAACGCCGATGAGCAGTCGGCCATGCTGGCCACCCTGGGGCTGTCATCCGTGAATGAACTGGTGGACCAGATCATTCCGGGATCCATCCGTATGCCCGGGGAACTGGCCATGGAACCCGGCCGCGCGGAGCACGAGGCGCTGGCCGAACTGCGCGGCATGGCACAGCGCAACCAGGTGTTCCGTTCGTACATCGGCCAGGGCTATTACCCGACTCGCATTCCCGCTGTCATCAAGCGCAACGTACTGGAGAACCCCGCCTGGTACACGGCCTACACACCCTACCAGCCGGAGATCTCCCAGGGCCGCATGGAGTCACTGGTCAACTTCCAGCAGATGGTGATGGACCTCACCGGGCTGGATCTGGCCAATGCCTCGCTGCTCGACGAAGCCACCGCCGCTGCGGAAGCCATGGCGCTGTGCCGGCGCGCCAACCGCAAGAACAAGAGCAACGTCTTTTTCGCGTCCGAGAACCTGCACCCGCAGACGCTGGATGTGCTGCGCACGCGTGCCGACTACATGGGAATTGAGCTGGTCGTGGCACCGCCCCACTCGGTGAGTGACCACGAAGCCTTCGGCGCCGCATTCCAGTACCCCGCGACCGACGGCAGCATTCCGGATCTCGGGGCGCTGATCAAAGCAGCCAACGACCAGGGCGCCATGACGGCGGTCGCCTCGGATCTTCTGGCCTTGATGATGCTCCGCTCTCCGGGCGAACTGGGGGCCGACATGGTCTTCGGCTCCGCTCAGCGCTTTGGTGTCCCCATGGGTTACGGTGGTCCACACGCTGCCTTCTTCGCCACCCAGGACAGTCTCAAGCGCCAGGTCCCCGGCCGAATCATCGGTGTCTCCAGGGACAACCGTGACCAGCCAGCCTTCCGCATGGCCATGCAGACCCGCGAGCAGCACATCCGCCGCGAGAAGGCCACCTCCAACATCTGTACCGCCCAGGCACTGCTTGCCAACCTGGCGGCCTTCTACGCCGTCTACCACGGGCCGGAAGGCCTGCGGAACCAGGCCGAACGCGTGCACCGCCTCACCGCCATCCTGGCGGAAGGCCTGCGCGCCGGTGGCGTGGAGCCCCAGGAACGCTATTTCGACACCCTGAGCTTCCGGGCTGACGAGGGCGTGCACGAGCGGGCCCGCGCCGAAGGCTGCAACCTGCGCACCCTGAGTGATGGTCGCACCGGCATCAGCCTGGACGAAACAACCACGGAAGAAGATGTCGAGTGCCTGCTGCGGATCGTACTCGGCTCCAGCAACAGCCAGTCCGTGGCGGAGCTGGACAAGCGCATTGCCGATGGCGCCGAAACCGGCATCACCGATGCCATGCGCCGGCGTGATGCCGTCCTGACCCACCCGGTATTCAACCGGTACCACAGCGAGACCGAACTGCTGCGCTACATCCGGCGCCTCGAGAATCGGGATTTCTCCCTGGTGCACGGCATGATTCCGCTGGGCTCCTGTACCATGAAGCTGAACGCCGCCGCCCAGATGGAGCCGGTCACATGGCCTGAATTCGCCGAGATCCACCCGTTCGCGCCCCGGGAGCAGACCCAGGGTTATCAGCAGCTCCTGAAAGAGCTGGATGAGCAGCTGCGGAAGATCACCGGCTACGACGCCTTCTCCCTGCAGCCCAACTCCGGTGCCCAGGGCGAATACGCCGGCCTTCTCGCCATCCGCCGCTACCAGGAAGCGAACGGCGAAGGGCACCGTAACGTCTGCCTGATTCCGGCCTCGGCCCACGGCACCAACCCGGCCTCCGCGGCCATGATGGGCATGAAGGTTGTGATCGTGGACTGTGACGACCAGGGCAACGTGGACCTGGAGGATCTGCGCACCAAGGCGGAAAAGGCCGGCGATAATCTTTCCGCCTGCATGATCACCTATCCCTCCACCCACGGGGTGTACGAGGAAGGCGGTCCCGAGATCTGCCGCATCGTGCACGAGCATGGTGGCCAGGTATACATGGACGGCGCCAACCTCAACGCCCAGGTGGGCCTGGTGCAGCCGACGCTGGTGGGCTCCGACGTGTCCCACCTCAACCTGCACAAGACCTTCGCCATCCCGCACGGCGGTGGTGGCCCGGGCATGGGCCCCATTGGTGTCCGCGAACACCTGACCCCCTACTTGCCCGGCCACAATGAAAGCGGCGCCGCTGAAGGCGCGGTGGCATCCACCCCCTTCGGCTCGGCGGGCATCCTGCCGATTACCTGGATGTACAACCGCCTGCTCGGCCGCGACGGCCTGCGTCACAGCACGGAAGTGGCCATCCTGGGCGCCAACTACATCGCCAACAGCCTCAAGAACGACTACGACGTGCTCTACAAGGGGCGTCATGACCGCGTGGCCCACGAGTGCATCCTGGACCTGCGCCCACTCAAGGAATGGTCCGGCATCACCGAGGAGGACGTGGCCAAGCGTCTGATGGACTACGGCTTCCATGCGCCGACCATGTCCTTCCCGGTTCCGGGCACCCTCATGATCGAGCCGACGGAATCCGAATCCATCGAGGAACTGGACCGCTTCATCGAGGCGATGAAAGGCATCCGGAAAGAGATCGACCGGGTTGCCAATGGCGAGTGGCCGGCGGACAACAACCCGCTGGTGAAGGCGCCCCATACCCAGAGCGATCTGGTGGACGAGTGGGATCGCCCCTACAGCCGTGAGCTCGGGGTCTTCCCCTCCCAGGCCGTGCGCGACGGCAAGTTCTGGCCCACGGTCAACCGTGTGGACAACGTCTACGGGGACCGGAACCTGATCTGCAGCTGCCCAAGCCCGGAAGCCTACCGGGACTAGAGTTTTTACTCGGATTAGGGTGATTATTCTAATTTTTCACCCTAATCTGGCGTTAGAACTCAAGGGCAGCAATGGAGGTGATCCATCGCTGAGAAGTCCCCAGACAGTTGGAGCACAACCATGAGCGATCTGACACGCAGGATTCAGGAACAGACCAGCCAGCAATGGCAGAAGGCCAATCAGGAACTGCAGCGTGTGCTCAGGGATCTCGGTGCGCGGGATGCGGAAAATGAGTCCTTCCAGGAAATGGTCCGGGACATCCGTGAGAAGAACCCCTCCTTCCGGGAGTTCATGTTCAGCCTGGACGCGGCCACCTACGACACGCGCAAGCGCCTGTCGTGGAACGCGCACATGACCTCCGCCTATCTCATGAACCGGGTCGAGGCCTCCTACACCAACGATCTCAAGCCGCTGGTGGCCAACTACCGCCAGCAGGCCAGCGAACGGCTGACCGCCCTGAAGCAGCAGCTTCGCAGCATGCGCGAACGCTTCCAGTCCGCCGCTTCCGACAGCGACGACACGCAGGACTAACCCCCTGCCTGAAGCACACCGGCATACCCCTCCTCCCCGTGCCCTGGCGCACGGGGTTTTTTATGCGTAACGCACGCCCGTACCCGCCAACCCGCAGTAACCGCCCGGATTCTTGTGCAGATACTGCTGGTGCCAGCCCTCGGCGTAATAGAAGGTCACGTCCTGCGCCAGCTCCGTGCTGATACGCCCCTGGCCGGCGACATCCAGGGCCTTCTGGTAGGCCTCCATTGAGGCCTGCGCAACTCCAAGGCTGTCTTCATCCGGAAGATAGAGCGCGGAACGGTACTGGGTTCCCACATCATTGCCCTGGCGCATCCCCTGGGTGGGATCATGGGACTCCCAGAACACCTGCAGGAGCGCCTCCAGCGACACCACCGCCGGGTCATGAATGACACGGACCGCCTCCGTATGGCCTGTCCGGGCACTGCAGACCTCTTCATAGGTGGGATTGGGGGTGTAACCGCCGGCATAGCCCACGGCCGTTGTATACACGCCCTCCAGCTGCCAGAAGCACTGCTCAGCGCCCCAGAAACAGCCCATACCTACGACCAGCTCCCGGCAGTGTTCCGGAAACGGCGGCAGCAGTGGCGTCCCCAGCACCGCGTGCCGGTTGCTGACGGGCATTTCAGAAGAACGCCCCGGCAGCGCCTCTTCCGGCGTTACCATCCGCATCTTTTCCCTGCTGAACAGATGCCACATCTCCGGATCTCCCCAAGGTTCAGTAATACCCCAACAATAACGGACAGCCGCCCACAAAAAACCCCCTGCCGGAATCCGACAGGGGGTTCTGTATCGGCGCGGCCCCGCGGGGCCGCAACACCGGAACCGGTTTTAGAACTGGTTCATGGTGTTGTCTTTACCACCGGCCTTCAGGGCTGCTTCGCCCGCGAAGTATTCCTTGTGGTCGTCACCGATGTTGGAGCCGGCCATGTCCTGGTGCTTGACGCACGCCAGACCCTTACGGATCTCCTGGCGCTGGACGTCGCGCACGTAAGCCAGCATGCCTTCCTCACCGAAGTAGCCCTTGGCCAGGTTGTCCGTGGACAGGGCCGCGGTGTGGTAGGTCGGCAGTGTGATGAGGTGGTGGAAGATGCCCGCGTGCTTGGAACCATCCTTCTGGAAGTTCTGGGTCCAGCGGTCGGCTTCCGCAGCAAGTTCGGAATCGTCGTACTTGCTGTTCATCAGGTCGGAGCGGTCGTACTGGGACACGTCCTTGCCTTCTTCCTTCCACGCATCGAAAACCTGCTGGCGGAAGTTCAGGGTCCAGTTGAAGGACGGGCTGTTGTTGTAGACCAGCTTGGCGTCCGGCACTTCTTCCTTGATGCGGTTGACCATGCCCGCGATCTGGCCGACGTGGGGCTTCTCGGTCTCGATCCACAGCAGGTCGGCGCCGTTCTTCAGGCTGGTGATGCAGTCCAGAACCACGCGGTCCTCGCCGGTGCCTTCCTGGAACTCGTACAGGCCGTTGGGCAGGCGCATCGGCTTGTGCAGCTCGCCCTTCTTCTTGATGACCATGTCACCTTCCTGAACGTCTTCCGCAGACTTGACCGGCTCGGTCTTCAGGAAACTGGTGTAGGTCGCCGCCAGATCGCCGGGCTCCTGGGAAACCGGGATCTTGTGGGTCAGGCCCGCGCCCAGGGAGTCGGTACGCGCGACGATGACGCCGTCTTCAACACCCAGCTCGAGGAACGCATAGCGAACCGCGTTGATCTTGGCGATGAAGTCCTCGTGGGGGCAGGTTACCTTGCCGGCCTGGTGACCGCACTGCTTGGCGTCGGATACCTGGTTCTCGATCTGGATGGCGCAGGCGCCCGCCTCGATCATCTTCTTGGACAGCAGGTAGGTCGCTTCCTCGTTACCGAAACCGGCATCGATGTCGGCGATGATCGGCACAACGTGGGTCTCGAAGTTGTCGATCTTGTCGATCAGCTCCTGGACCTTCTTGTCGTCGCCGGCTTCGCGCGCCGCGTCCAGGTCGTGGAACAGGTGGTTGAGTTCGCGTGCGTCCGCCTGCTTGAGGAAGGTGTAGAGCTCCTCGATCAGGGACGGAACCGCCGTCTTCTCGTGCATGGACTGGTCGGGCAGCGGGCCGAACTCGGAGCGCATGGCCGCAACCATCCATCCGGAGAGGTAGAGGTAGCTGCGCTTGGTGGTGCCGTGATGGCGCTTCACGGCCATCATCTTCTGCTGGCCGATGAACCCGTGCCAGCAACCCAGGGACTGGGTGTACTTGCTGTGGTCCTTGTCGTACTCGGCCATGTCCTCGCGCATGATCCTGGCGGTGTAACGCGCAATGTCCAGGCCGGTCTGGAACCGGTTCTGGGCGCGCATGCGGGCCACATACTCAGGCGTAATGTGGTCCCATTTGCCGCCCTGCGACTTGCGCAGTGCAGCTGCTTCTTCAATGTCCTTCATGTAGTTCGACATGATTCACCTATGCTTCGGGAGTGGAACAACACGATTGTCGGCGGCTCCCCTGTACCGGAGAGTCGTACCTCGAGCGCTGGCGTATTCTATCCGGATTCAAACCATAATTAAAATCAATGCAATCAATTCCCGACATTCTTACCGTGAATGTTTGGAATTCACTGAATAGACCCGGAACCGGCCATCATCCGAGAGTGTGCGCACCGGGCCGATGAAGCGCCCCATGGGCTCCTGGTACGGCAGGAAGGCGTTGGCGACCAGCCGCAGCTCAGCGCCCGGTTCCAGAAAGGCCGGCAGCTCACGGAACCACTGGTTGACCGGATCCAGGTCCTTCTTCTGCCCCTGATGGAAGGGCGGGTTACAGAAGACGCTGGCATAACGACCTGTGACACTGGCGAGACCGTCAGACGCGACAACGGTCACGCCATCCGCCCCCTCCAGGGCAGCCCGGGCACAGCGCAGGGCCTGCCAGTGCACGTCGGCCAGAGTCACCGCCAGCCCCGGCCAGTGGTGGCGCAGCCAGGCCGCAATCACGCCGTTGCCACAGGCCAGGTCCAGAACCGGCCCGGCCGGCTGTGTCGTTACCGTTGCCAGCAGCTGGCGGGTACCTTCATCAAGACGCCCTTCACTGAAGAGACCAGGGAGGCTGTAGAGGTCGAGATTGGCGCCCGGGGCCTCCACCGGGACCGGTGCCAGCCAGTCCCCGACCCGGAACGGCACTGCGGGAGCCTCCGGCATCGCACACCAGAGCTGGCAGTGGCGGGCGCTGTCGATCCGGAAGGCATCCGGGAAGCGTTCCCGCAACTGACGGCTGCCACGTGCGATGCCCTCGCGCTTCGCCCCTACCAGCCAGAGTTCGCCGCCTCTGGCCAGCCTGGCAGCCGCCCAGGCCATGCGCATCTCCAGCTCTGAGCGCGCCTTGGGCATGAGGATCACGATCGTGTCGAACGCCTCCGGCGTCTCCGGATCGTCATAGCCGAAGAGCCTGCCTCCCGCGGCCCCGCCGCCGTGCGCGTAAACGCCGTAGTGGGTGGTCAGCGCGTGCGCCCGGCACTCCGGCCAGTGGGGCATGGGACCATCATGGCCAACAAGGCAGACCCGCTCCCCAAGCCGATCCAGGGAACGCTCCAGAAGGCTGAGCGCCGGGCTGGTTTCAGTCGTCATTGTTCAAGGGCTCTCCCGAATAGGTGAATCGGAGATTCTGGTAATAGCGGCGCACAATGGCGGGCGAATCCGGCACACGATACCGCCCCACGGACCGCACCGCACGCAGCGCGCTGGCATCCAGGCCGGTGTGGCCGCTGGGCAGATGCACGCGCGAGCTCTGGAGATAGCCCTGGGCATCCACGGAAAAACGGATCTCGCCACGATGACGCGGCTCCGCGCCTTCGGGCTGCTCCCAGCGGGCCATGATCTGGCGCTTCATCCGGGCCAGATACTCGTTGGCCATGCGGATGCGGCGCTCCTCGATCTCGCTGACCATGGACTCGCCGCGGATGGCGTCCATTTCTCCCTCATCCAGCGCCTCCATGCCCGTATCGGCACCGATTTCCGGCCCCTTTCCGGATTCCGGCGCCGTTTCCGGCTCCTGCTCTTCCCGCCCCAGGGACATACTGGCACTGTCCGGCTCCGGCTCGCTCCGGGCCTCCCCCTGAATGGCCGCATCCGGACTGGGTGCCCCGCTCTCGGGCTCCGGCTGCTCACCCGCCCCCTCCTGGCTGTCTTCCGTGGATTCCGGACGGCTGGGTGCCTCGGAGGTTTCAGGGCTGGGCGCCTCTCCGGGTGCCTGGGGGTCTTCCGGCGCCGCGGCCGGTTCCTCCTCGGCCTCGGGCGCATCCATGCTGGTGCCATCCAGATCCGTCACCTCATCCGTATCCCGGGGCATATGCTGTTCATCCGGTTCCGGCTCTTTTTCAGGCTCCGGTTCCGGCTCAGGCGGTTCCGGGGGCTCGGACTCCTCCGGCTCTGGCTCGGGTTCGGGCTCAGGCTGTGGAAAGGCAACGCGTATATCCCGCTGCAGCGGGTCCACCTCCGGCATGCGGGGCAGAATGGGAGGAAGAAAGCTGACAACCAGCAGGTGCAGCGCCAGGCTGAGCGCGAGAACAAGCCACCAGAGCCGGCGCGGCATGGACGTCCTGTTTCCCATGGCGCCCCTCGCTCAGCAAACGGGCACGGCAGCGGATCCCAGGCCGGAGCGGTGCGGCTTCCGACCGGCGCTCCCGCCTGTGATATCCTCTCCGCCCTTCGGAAGCTGCCCCGGGTGCACGTCGCCGTACCCGCCACCACCCGTGGCGGCGCCTGCACGCTGCGGCACGGGCCGATTGATTTCAGTGATTGTCCGGGAGCCTTGATCCATGGCAACGATGATAACCGGTGAGCATCAGGAGAGCGAACCACTCAGGATCCTCTACCAGGACGATCATCTGGTGGCGATGCACAAACCCTCGGGCATGCTGGTGCATCCCACCAAGGTGGATCGCCACGAACAGCGCATCGCTCTGCCCCTGCTGCGCGACCGGATCGGCCAGCACCTGTATCCGGTGCACCGGCTGGACAAGCCCACCTCCGGTGTCCTGGTGTTCGCACTGGACCCGGACACCGCGCGGGAACTGGCCAGTGCCTTCCAGGCCCACCAGGTCCGCAAGGACTATCTGGCAGTCGTGCGCGGCTGGCCACCCCTGGGCGGCATCATCGACCAGCCACTGGCCCCGCGCGACCCGGACAGCCGCAAGCGCAAACGCCGTAAGGCCCCGCAGTCGGCCATGACCCTGTATCACCGCCTGGCCTGCACCTCCATCCCGATCTCCGTGGACGGTCGCTATACCCATACCCGCTACAGCCTGGTGCGCCTGCGCCCGGTGACCGGGCGCCGCCACCAGCTCCGGCGTCACCTCAAGAGCCGCAACCACCCGTTGATTGGGGATGTGAACTACGGCAAGGGCATCCATAACCGCTTCTTCCGGGAACAGTACGGGCTTGGGCGCCTGATGCTGTGCGCGGTGAGTCTGTCGTTCGAGCATCCGGTAACGGGCGAGCCGCTTCGGATCCGGACCACACCAGACGAGGATTTCACCAGCGTGGCCGAGGCCGTGGGCCTGCACCTGGGAGATTGGGCCGGGGCAGGCGCCTCAGCGCCCGAGCAGTGACTCGAATACCTGCCGGTAGCCCGTAATCACACGGCTCCGGCGGTAGCGCTCCGGCATCAGGGTTTCCGGCCCGGGGCGCGGGCCCGCCAGAACGGCGATGAGCCGCTGCGCCGCCGCCTCCCCTTCACGCCCGGGCTCCGTCTCGTGGGAGGGGTAACGGAGCGCCGCCGGCACATACTCGGGATAGGCGAGCCGGTCCGGCACAATGGGTACACAGCCGGCCGCCATGGCCTCCTGCACCGCCAGCCCCTGGAAGTCATGCAGCGCGGTGGACAGCACCATGTCCGCCTCGCCCAGAAGCCGGTCGTAGCCCTCCCTGCTCTCCATATAGCCCAGGTTGACCAGCTCCCCGGCGAACTCCTCCTGGATCCCGGCAAAGGCTTCCGGCGCCTGGCGGAACCCCTCGCCCACCAGGCTCAGCCGGAAGGCCTGCCCGCGCCCACGCAGGGCCCGTAGCAGTGCGAGCAGGCGATCCGGGCCCTTGTCGTACTCCCAGCGGTGATTCCAGACTAGGTGGGGAACCGCCGGCCAGTCCCGCCGCAGCGCCGTGAACCGCTCATCCGGGACCGGCACGGGCACCACCTGGGAACGCGCCTCGATGGTGGCCACGGCGGTTTTGGGCTTGCGGTCCGGCATGCGCCTGAGCAGCTCGCCAGCGCCTGCCAGAAAGCTCTGCCGGTTCCATTCGCTGTTGAACAACACCCGATCGGCGGCCAGGGCCGTGTACAGGTTCACCACTTTCGGCTCGTTACTGGCCACCCGCTGCCGCTGTTCCGGATAGGCAAACTGGTTCTCGTGAAAATAGGCCACGGTGGGCGCGGCTGCGATCCCGCGATTCAGGCCCCGCACCACCGCCAGGTCCACCATGCTGGTGGCCAGCACCAGATCCGGCGCCTGCTGCAGTTCCGGAGCGTTATACCAGCTCAGGGGGTTGCCACGGATGCGCCAGCGGAAATGGCGTGCCGGCAGCGTCAGGGTCTGCCAGTCAAACTCCGGCAGCCCCTGCGCCAGGCGCTCCCGCCAGAGCCGATGACTGGCTGCCTCGTAGGCGGAGAGACACAACAGCCTCGGTCGTTCAGCGCCCATGGTAATCCAGCCCCGACTGCCCTGCTTCCCCCGCAACCCGGTCCCTCAGAAGGGCCGCCGAGCCACAGGCATTGGTCCAGCCAAGGGTCCCGTGGCCGGTATTCAGGTAGAGCCCCTGCCAGGGCGTGGTGCCGACAAAGGGCACGCTTGAAGGCGTGGCGGGCCGCAGCCCCGCCCAGAAGCGGGCCTGGTTCCAGTGTCCGGCCTCCGGGAAGCAGTGGGCCACCCGGTCCAGGATCTGGCGGCAGCGCGCCGGATCAATGTCCTGCCGCCAGCC
>JBNJDI010000002.1:0-60174 GCA_051744725.1 Pseudomonadota bacterium
CTCGGTCCATTACATCCGGATTCAGTTCGGTGATGGGCATCAGGGCCAGGGGCAGGCGCTGTACAGCGGGCTGACCTACGGGGCGGGCGGTGCTTTCGGCGCCTGGATCTCGGGAGTGCTCGTGGAGTGGGAGAGTACCGTTGCCGCCTTCTACGGCGGCGCCGGTTTCATGCTGGTGGGTATTGCCGCCGCCTGGCTCTGGATGCGGCCGGCGCCGCACAGGGCCTACGCCAGCCAGTAGGCGACCACCAGGCGCCAAGCGGTTTCAGAGGTTGTTGAAATCGCTGGCGTCGTGACGCTCCGGGAGCTTGCTGCCTTCCTCGCCCCAGGTCTTGTTGACCAGACGACCGCGTTTGACGGCCGGGCGCTCGGCAATCTCGTCCGCCCAGCGGACCACGTTGGTGTAGGTGTGTGCCTCAAGGAATTCGGCGGCGTCATAGACCTTGTTCTTCACCAGTGCGCCGTACCAGGGCCAGATCGCCATGTCCGCAATCGTGTACTCATCTCCGGCGATGTAGCGGTTGTCCGCCAGTTGCCGGTCCAGCACATCAAGCTGGCGCTTCACTTCCATGGTGAAGCGGTTGATGGGGTACTCGTAGTATTCCGGGGCATAGGCGTAGAAGTGCCCGAAGCCGCCACCGAGCAGCGGCGCCATACCCATCTGCCAGAACAGCCATGAGAGTGTTTCCGTGCGGCCATGGACATCGGAGGGCAGGAAGGCGCCGAATTTCTCGGCCAGGTAGAGCAGGATGTTGCCGGATTCAAAAACCCGCAGTGGCGGGTTCTGCGTGTGATCCATCATTGCCGGGATCTTGGAGTTCGGGTTGACGGCGACGAAGCCGCTGCTGAACTGATCGCCCTCCAGGATGCTGATCGGCCAGGCATCATACTCCGCCCCGGCGTGGCCGGCTTCCAGCAGTTCTTCGAGCAGGACGGTGACCTTGACGCCGTTGGGCGTGGCCAGGGAATAGAGCTGCAGCGGATGCTTGCCCACCGGCAGCTCCTTGTCATGGGTGGGGCCTGCGATGGGACGGTTGATGCTGGCAAAGCGCCCGCCACTGGCGTCTTCCCACTTCCAGACTTTCGGGGGCGTGTAGCTGTTGTCGCTCATGGTTGGAATCTCTCGCTGCATTGGTGTCGTAACCACGACAGACCGTGGACAGCATGGAGTATGCCATCCGTCGGCGGTACTGAGCAGGGGACAGGAAAGGGGGCGGTCTGTTACAGGACGTACCGGGGCCTCAGTAGGCATCCCGGATCAGGTCGATACCCGGCTTCAGAACCCGGCGCCACTGCGCGTCCAGTGTCGCATCGTATTCGGGGTCGTGTTTGCGGACCGCCTGCATCAGCGCATCCAGCCAGAGCGAATACCACTCGGGTGAGATGTTGTAGCCGTGTCTCGAGTGGCTCTGCCCCAGCTGCTGCAGCTTGGTGTCGGGCATGCCCCGGGCGTAGAGGATCAGCTGCATGATGCCGTTGCGCAGCAGGTGGCGCTGCTGCTTCATGTCGGTATCGCGGAACTGGTCCTTGATGGTCTGCGAGCTGCTCATGAAGTAGTCGTAGAAATCAATGAAAAACTGCTCGTCTCTGCAGACCCGCCCGTAACTCTGGAATACCGCTTCTACTTCCGAGCTGTCCATGGAATCCCCTGTCTTTTGGTGCCTGTCTATGATGGCCCGGGATTATAGATCAGTCGGCCGGGTTGGGCACAGCTCGGCGGATTCCTCATCGGCTTTTTACAGGCGCGGGGCCGCCGGTGCCTTTCCCTGAACGGTTTCGAGCAGCGCGCGGGCCGCTCTCCCGGGTTCCCGCCCCCGGACGCCCACGGCGCCCAGCATCCGGGTTACAGGCTCGGGTACATCCAGAACCACCAGGGTGCTGTCGAGCATGGTGTTGGGCAGAACCGACCACCCAAGGCCCACACTGGTCATCATCTTGATGGTTTCCAGGTAGTTGGTGGGCATCTGGGCGTCCAGCGTGATCCCCTGCTGGAGGAAGTGGTGGGAGACGACCCGATAGGTTTCGGTATTGCTGTCGGGCAGGATGGCCTGGTACTGGGCAATGTCTTCGGGCGTCAGTTGGGGCTTGTGGGCCAGGGGGTGGTCGGGGCCACAGACGAAACTCATGGGGTCTTCCCACGCGAACCAGACCTGGAAGCGCTCCATGATCCGGTCATTGAGTGTCACCCATGCGAGTGGGGCGTCATGCTGGTGGAGCTGCTGGAAGACCTGCTCGGATTCCAGGAACTGGAGGTTGAAGGTCAGGTCGGGATGGGCCTTCTGCAGGGTGCGCAGCCAGTTGGGAAGGTGGTGGAGGCCGATGTGGTGGCTGGTGATCAGCGACAGGGGGCCGTGCATCCGGTCGTCGAGGCTGGTGAGGGCTTCGCGGGCGTTGTGGAGTTCGTCGAGAACTCTCCGGGCATGGGGCAGCAGGGCGTGGCCGGCGTCGGTCAGTCGCAGGCTGCGGCCGCTGCGTTCGATCAGGGGGCGGCCGGTCTGGTGTTCGAGGGTGGCGATGCGTTTGCTGACGGCGGACTGGGTCAGGTGCAGGGCTTCGGCGGCTTCGGAGAAGGAGCCGGTGTCGATGACGGTGGTGAAGGCGATAAGGGATTGGGTGTCCATTGAAGATGTCTCCAGCCGTCCAGTCTTTCCGCCGGGAGCGGTGGGAGCCTTTCACGGGAATCGCTATGAATCCATCCATGGACGCTGCGCGATCGCCATCCCTGGCGATCGAGCTTCCCGTGAAAGGCTCCCACCGCTCCCGTTTCAGGCGCCTTCGTATCCGCGAAGTTGCGCTTACTCTGTAGGAGCCCGCCTCGCGGGCGATTCTGATTAAAGATTCCAAAAAGGAATGCGTTCCAGGAAAAACATGAATTGAAGTGATCTGATCAGAGTCTGTACCATTACCGGTAAATCGGTCAAACCATGTCCAGGCCTCTGTCTGGCCGGACGTGTCCGCTCGCAACGGGAGTAGCGTCATGAGTGGCAAGACACTGTACGACAAATTGTGGGATGCCCATCTGGTCAAGGAGCGTGCCGACGGCTCCTGCCTGATCTACATCGACCGGCACATGCTGCACGAGGTCACCTCGCCGCAGGCGTTCGAGGGGCTGCGGCTGGCCGGGCGCAAGCCGTGGCGGATTGATGCGAATCTGGCGACGGTCGATCACAACGTGCCGACTACCGGGCGTGAGAATGGCGTTGAGGGGATCGAGGATCCAATCTCGCGTACCCAGGTCCAGACGCTGGATGCCAACTGTGATGAGTTCGGCATTGTTGAGTACGGCATGAGCGACCAGCGCCAGGGGATCGTGCACGTCATCGGGCCGGAGCAGGGTGCGACCCTTCCGGGGATGACGGTGGTGTGTGGGGATTCGCACACCTCCACGCATGGGGCTTTCGGGGCGCTGGCGCACGGCATCGGGACGTCCGAGGTGGAGCATGTGCTGGCGACCCAGTGCCTGGTGCAGCAGAAGTCGAAGAACATGCTGGTGCAGGTCGATGGTGAGCTGAAGCCCGGCATCACGGGCAAGGATGTGATGCTCGCGATTATCGGCAAAATCGGCACTGCCGGTGGTACCGGGTTTGCCATTGAGTATGCGGGGTCGGCGATACGGAGCCTGTCGATGGAGGCGCGCATGACCATGTGCAACATGTCCATCGAGGCGGGTGCCCGTGCCGGCATGGTGGCGGTCGATGACACGACCATCGAGTACGTTAAGGGGCGGCCCATGGCGCCGACCG
The DNA here is from genome assembly GCA_051744725.1 of Pseudomonadota bacterium. Lineage (GTDB taxonomy): Bacteria > Pseudomonadota > Gammaproteobacteria > Pseudomonadales > Oleiphilaceae > Halospina. The sequence continues at coordinate 3,744 of JBNJDI010000002.1, forward strand.
GTGAGATGTGGGAGCGGGCTGTCGAGTCCTGGCGCGAGCTCAAGAGTGACGAGGATGCGGCGTTCGACAAGGTGGTTTACCTGGACGCCGCCGAGATCGAACCCCAGGTGAGCTGGGGCACGTCACCGGAGATGGTAACCAACGTCGGCGACCGCGTTCCGGACCCGGCGAATGAATCCGATCCCATCAAGCGCGAGGGTATGGAGCGTGCCCTGAAGTACATGGGGCTGGAACCGAATACGCCCATGACCGGGATCCAGCTGGACCGGATCTTCATCGGTTCCTGCACCAATGCGCGGATCGAGGATCTGCGCGAGGCGGCCTCCATCCTCAAGGGGCAGACGATCGCGTCCACGCTCAAACAGGCGATGGTCGTCCCCGGCTCCGGCATGGTGAAGGCCCAGGCCGAGAAGGAAGGGCTGGACCGGATCTTTCTGGATGCGGGCTTTGAATGGCGTGAACCGGGCTGCTCCATGTGCCTGGGCATGAACCCGGACCAGTTGGGTGAAGGCGAGCACTGTGCCTCCACCTCCAACCGCAACTTTGAGGGCCGGCAGGGCTTTGGCGGGCGTACCCATCTGGTGAGCCCGGCCATGGCGGCTGCCGCGGCCATCCACGGCCACTTCGTGGACATTTCCGAGTATTACGACAGGGCGGGGTGAGATCATGAAGGCATTCACGAAACACACGGGGCTGGTCGCCCCCCTGGATCGGTCCAATGTCGATACCGACATGATCATCCCCAAGCAGTTCCTCAAGTCGATCAAGCGCACCGGCTTCGGGCCGAACCTGTTTGACGAGCTGCGTTATCTGGATGAGGGGCAGCCGGGCAAGGACAACAGCCAGCGACCGCTCAACCCCGAGTTCGTTCTGAACCAGGCCCGCTACCAGGGCGCAAGCGTGCTGCTGGCCCGCGCCAACTTCGGCTGCGGCTCCAGCCGCGAGCACGCGCCCTGGGCGCTGGAGGATTTCGGGTTCCGGGCGATCATTGCCCCGAGTTTTGCCGATATTTTTTACAACAATTGCTTCAAGAATGGCCTGTTACCCCTTGTTCTTAAAGAGGAAGAGGTTGATGAGCTGTTCCAGGCGGTGGAGTCGGTCGAGGGGTATTCACTGACCGTGGACCTCGAGAACCAGACAGTGTCCACGCCTGACGGTAGGGTCTATCACTTCGAGGTGGATGAGTTCCGGCGCCACTGCCTGCTCAACGGCCTGGATGATATCGGCGTGACGCTCGAGGATGCGGATGCCATCAGCGCCTACGAGGAGCGCCGGAAGAAGGAGGCCCCCTGGCTGTTTCCCGCCGGGTGAGTTCCTGAAAGCTGTTCCGGATCGCCTGCGGGACAGGCTCCTACAGTAAGACGTCAGTTTTCATCTGTAGGAGCCTGCCTTGCGGGCGATTTTTATAATATTCTTCGCAAACGCGGATTACTGGACAGGGATAATGATGCTATGACACAGAAAGTACTCTTCCTTCCGGGCGACGGCATCGGCCCGGACATCATCGAGCAGGCACGTGTGGTTCTGGAGCATGCCAATGAGCGCCTTTCCCTGGGGCTCAGTTTCGATCAGGCGTCGGTAGGCGGGTCCGCCATCGAGGCCTCGGGCAGCCCGCTTCCGGACGACACCATGGCAAAGGCGCGCGAGGCCGGCGGCATACTGCTGGGCGCCGTGGGCGGCCCCAAATGGGATCACCTGGAGATGGCGGACCGGCCCGAGAAGGGGCTGCTGGGCCTGCGTTCCAACCTGGGGCTTTTTGCCAACCTGCGCCCCGCGTTCCTGTATCCCCAGCTGGCGGAAGCCTCGAGCCTGCGCCCGGAAGTCGTCAGCGGCCTGGACATCCTGATCGTGCGGGAGCTCACCGGTGGCATCTACTTCGGCCAGCCGCGGGGCGTTGAGACGCTGGAGAACGGCGACCGCGAGGGCTTCAACACCTACCGCTACAACGAATCCGAGATCCGTCGCATCGGTCGCGTGGCGTTCGAGTCTGCCCGCCAGCGCAACGGGCGCCTGTGCTCCATCGACAAGGCCAATGTGCTGGAAGTGACCGCCCTGTGGCGGGAAGTGATGGATGGGCTGGCGCAGGAGTACCCGGACGTTGAACTGAGCCACATGTACGTGGATAACGCCGCCATGCAGCTGGTGCGCGATCCCAACCAGTTCGACGTGATTGTCACCGGCAATATGTTCGGTGATATCCTGTCCGACGAGGCGGCCATGCTGACCGGTTCCATCGGGATGCTGCCGTCGGCGGCGCTGAACGAGAGCAAGCAGGGCATGTACGAACCCTGTCACGGCTCAGCCCCGGATATCGCCGGCCAGGACAAGGCGAACCCGCTGGCGACGATTCTTTCCGGCGCCATGATGCTGCGGTACAGCTTCGGCATGGAAGATGCGGCGGGTGTGATCGAGAAGGCGGTGCAGGACGTGCTGGAGCAGGGTCTGCGCACGCCGGACATCCATTTCGAGGGCACGCAGCTGGTGGGCACCCGCGCCATGGGCGAAGCGGTCCTCTCAGCCCTGGATGACTACCTGTAGGAGCGACCCCTGGTCGCGGCAGGCGGGATCCCGGGCAGGCATTCAAGACATCGAAAACAGAGGCGGCACAATGAAGCGAGTAGGTCTGGTTGGCTGGCGTGGCATGGTTGGATCCGTGCTCATGCAACGGATGCAGGAAGAGAATAATTTCGCCGGGATCGAGCCGGTGTTCTTCACCACATCCCAGGCGGGCAGGCCCGCGCCGGATTTCGGCAAGGAAGCGCCGCCGCTCAAGGACGCCCGGGACATTGACGAACTCAGGGCGATGGACATCATCGTCACCTGCCAGGGTGGGGACTACACCAATGAGGTCTATGGCCCACTGCGCGAGGCTGGATGGGACGGCTACTGGATCGACGCGGCCTCAGCCCTGCGCATGGAAGAATCCTCGGTCATCGTTCTGGACCCGGTGAACCGGGGTGTGATCGACCGCGCCCTGGATGCGGGGCAGCGTGATTTCATCGGCGGCAACTGCACCGTCAGCCTCATGCTGATGGGGATCGGAGCCCTCTTTGACCAGGACCTGGTGGAATGGATCAGCCCCATGACCTACCAGGCGGCGTCCGGGTCCGGGGCCAAGCATATGCGTGAGCTGCTGGATCAGATGGGGGCCCTCAACGGCGCCGTCTCGGATCTGCTGGCGGATCCGTCCTCCGCGATTCTGGAGATCGACCGGCAGGTAACCTCGACCATGCGCAGTGGCGACTTCCCCACAGAGAACTTCGGCGTGCCCCTGGCAGGCAGCCTGATTCCCTGGCTCGACAAGCCCATGCCTTCAGGGCAGAGCAAGGAGGAATGGAAGGCGGGCGCCGAGAGCAACAAGATCCTCGGTCGCACCGACAACCCGGTGCCGATTGATGGCACCTGTGTGCGGGTCGGGGCCATGCGCAGTCACAGCCAGGCGCTGACCATCAAGCTCCGCAGGGACGTTCCGCTGGCGGATATTGAAGCCATGCTCCAGGAGCACAGCCAGTGGTGTGAGGTGGTGCCCAATGAGCAGCAGGCCAGCATGGAAAAGCTCAGTCCCGCGTACGCCACCGGTTCGCTGAATGTGCCTGTGGGCCGGCTGCGCAAGCTGGCCATGGGCGGGGAGTACCTCAACGCCTTCACAGTGGGTGACCAGCTGCTCTGGGGTGCGGCCGAACCGCTGCGGCGTATGCTGGCCATCCTGCTTGAGCGTGATGGCTGATTCCTGGACGCTGCAGCGCCCCGGTCAGGCGTGAACCGGGGCGCATTCCCGCCAGCCGGGCATTTCCCGTACCCGGCGATTTATTGCGTAATTCGCGGTTATCAACAATACTTCCGCTTAACTTCATAATTACAGGTCTATTTCCGTAATCTGCGCGGAATCCGTGGACGGCTGCCTGACGAGAACGGGGAAAGGAAACGGCATGAAAGTACGCAAACTGGCGGTGGCGCTCGCCCTGGCGGGTGGGCTTGGATCAGGTCTGGCTCAGGCGCTCGGGATGGGCGAGGGCAGAATACTGACGAACCTGAATGAACCGCTGCGGGCCGAGATCGAGCTGAGTGAACCGGGCGATCTGTCCGCGGATCAGATCAAGGTATCGCTGGCGCCGGAGTCCGCGTTCGAGCGGGCCGGGCTGCGCCGCATGGATGTGCTCCATGAACTGGAGTTTGAGGTGACCGAGTCCGATGGCGGGTTCCAGATCAACGTCACCTCCGAGGATCCCATCCGGGAGCCCTTCCTGAACTTCCTGGTGGAGCTCACCTGGCCCAATGGGCGGCTGCTGCGTGAATATTCCTTCCTGGTGGATCCACCTTCCCGTGATCCCGAGCAGGAAGCCATCGGACCGAGTGCAGAAACCGGTGAAGGGGATACCCGGACAAGCGAGCAGGCTGCTCAGGAACAGCAGAGCGAGAGCGGGCAGCCGGAAAGGGCCACCGCCTCCACAGAGGACGCTCCTGATGAGTACGGGCCCACGGGCGCCAATGACACCCTCTGGAGCATCGCCGGCGAGGTAAGCCCTTCCAGTGATCTGAGCCGTCATCAGATCATGCTGGCCATCCAGGAAGCCAACCCCGATGCCTTCGGCAACAACAACATCAACCAGCTGCGCCAGGGGCGTGTGCTGCGCATCCCCTCCAGGGAGGCCATGCGTTCGCGCTCCAGGCAGGAGGCCATGCAGCAGGTGATGGCCCAGAACGAGCGACACCAGCAGGCTCGCCAGAGCCAGGCGGAGACTGCCGCCGCGCCCGATGCCCAGCAGGCTGAAGGGGCGGATGAATCCCGGCAGCAGGCCGGGGCAGCAGGCCAGCAGTCATCATCCGGAGACAACGGGGATGAGCTGCGCATCCTGGTGGCGGACGGTGAGAACAGTGAGGGTGACGGCACCATGGCTGGAATGGGTGACGGCGAGGGTGATGAACGCCTTGCCGCTGCCCTGGAGGAGCTGGACCGGGCGGAAAGGGATCGCGATGAGCTTTCCAGCCGTCTCAAGGACCTTGAGGAACAGCTGAGCACCATGAGCGAGTTGATCGAGCTCAAGGACGATCAGCTGGCGGAAATGGAGCAGCGGCTTGCCGAGGCACGGGAGAGTGGTCAGGCATCCGGTGATACGGAATCTGAAGACTCCGGCGGTGGTGAAACCGCGGAGGGTGAAACTGCCGAGGCCGAAAGTAGTGACGCAGCTGAAGGGGATACCGCTGCTGAAGAGGATTCCGCGGAGGACGCTGTCGCCTCGGATGAGTCCGAATCCCAACCGGAGGCGTCCACTGAAGCGTCCGCCGATGAATCGGACACTTCCGGCTCAGAGTCCGGGGAAGATGGAGCCGGGGACGATGACTCTGATCCGGCCGCAGCGGCAGACTCCGGTGATGAGCCGGACGATGGCGACACCTCGGCGCAGCCCGATCCGGACCAGAGCCAGGGCCAGGGTGCTCCCACGAGTGCCGGTGATGTTGTTCAGCGTGTGATCAACGACCCCCGCTACCAGATTGGCGCGGGAGTACTGGGCATTGCATTGCTGGCGCTGCTCTGGGGCCTGGCACGGCGCAATGCCGCCCGGGAACAGGCGTTTTACGACCAGCTGAAGGATGTCTCCGAAAACCCGGAGGAGCCGATCGAGAGCGAGGAAACACTGGATCTGGACGCAGTTGATGATGAGGCTACCGCGGAGGCAGCCGGTGAAGAGGCGGCGCCACGCAGCGAGGGTAGCGAGGATGCGCTGGCCGAGGCGGATGTCTACCTGGCCTATGGCCGTCACGGCCAGGCGGCCAGGCACCTTGAGGACGCCATTTCCACCGAACCCAGTCGCGTGGATCTGCGTCTGAAGCTGCTCGGGGTCTATGCGGATGCCGGCGAATCAGAGAATTTCGAGAAGCAGTATCGTGAGCTCAGTGCCTTCAATGACGATGAGGCCATCGAGCAGGCTGATGCCCTGCGCAGCCGTCTGGAAGCTGCTGACGAAGACCTCAGTATTGAGGATCTGACCGAACAGCTGAAAACAGGCACCGATTCCGAGTCGGACGCTGGCGGCGAATCCGTGGCGGAAGAAGGGTCGCTTGAGGACGAAGGCTTTGACTTCAGCGCCCTTGAGGACGTAGAGGATCTGCTGGATGAATCCAGTGGCTCGGAAACTGCTGATACCGGCAATGCCGAAAGCGGCGAGGAACAGGATTTCCAGTCCGAGGAATTCAGCCTCGACTTTGATCTTGGTGAGGAGGAAACTCCCGCCGAGCCCGAAACGACAGGCACCGGCGAAGAGGCTGCGGAAACCGGGGATTCATCGGAGTCGGAAGAGGACGTGGCCGATCTCGGGTTCTCCATGGACGATCTGGAGCTGGAGGAACCGGAACAGCCGGAGCAGGAGTCCGTGCCCGAGCTGGATGCGGAAGTTGAGGAGCCTGAGGCTGAAACCGGTGACACCACTGAACAGGCGGACGAGGCAGAGACAGACCTGAGCCTGGATGATCTGGATCTTGAACTGGAGGATGAGCAGGAACCGACCGAAACCGCTTCCGGGGCGCCTTCCGGCGCGGATTTTGATGATTCCTTCCTCGAAGAGCTGGACGCGGAGCTTGATCGTGTGACCGATGGTGAAGAGGAAGCTGAAAGCGCCGGAGAAGCAGCTGCCCGGACCGGGGAGGCGGCTCCCCAGGAAAGTGACGGTGAGCTGGATGAGCTGAGCCTGGATGTTTCGGACGAAGATCTGGAGCTCGCTGAAGAGGTTGCTCAGGAGGGTATTGGCGAGGAGCCCGAAGCGCCTGGTGACACCAGCGAACCAGCCGGCGTGGAGGAGGAAGCCCCCGCCGATCAGCTGGAAGAGAGTCTGATGGACTCCGAGATGGAGGATCTCGGGTCCGAGAGTGCGCTTTCCGACGAGGAGCTGGCTGCTCTTGAGGGTGAGGAGCCCGAGGTCTCCCAGGGGCAGCAGGAAGAGGCGGGCGATATGGAACCGGACGGAGCCTCTACTGGATCCGAAGACAGTGATGACGAGTTTGATTTCCTCGAAGGCACGGACGAAGCCGGCACCAAGCTGGATCTGGCCCGCGCCTACGTTGAAATGGGCGATGCGGACGGCGCACGGGACATTCTGGAAGAGGTGGCCCGCGAAGGCAGTGACGAGCAGCAGCAGGAAGCCCAGCGGCTTCTCAGCGAACTCTGATCCGCTGTGCTGCAGGACTCCGTTGAGCTGACGACAGCGGTCGCGGCTGGTCCAGGCCGTATTGCCCTGGTGGTTGAATACGATGGCGGTGGCTTTCACGGCTGGCAGGATCAGAAAAGCAGCCTCCGGACCATTGGGGGTACCCTGGCGGCGGCCGTTTCGAAAGTCGCCAATGAGCGGGTTGAACCCGTCTGTGCCGGACGCACGGATTCCGGCGTTCACGCCTGCTACCAGCTTGTGCACTTCGATACGGGCGCCTCGCGCGCCATCCGCTCCTGGGTGCTGGGCATCAACAGCGCTCTGCCCGCCGACATCCGCGTTCACTGGGCCGGCAATGTGGCGCCTGATTTCAGTGCGCGCTTCACTGCCCATTCCCGCCGTTACCGCTATGTGATGCTGGACACGCCAACGCCTCCGGCACTGCTGCGCGGACGCGTGGCATGGACGCATACGCCGCTGGACTGTGATGCCATGCAACGGGCAGCCCAGCACCTTCCCGGTGAACAGGATTTCTCCGCCTTCCGTGCCGCCGGCTGTCAGGCCAACACTCCCTGGCGGTGCGTTGAGGCGGCGGTGGTTAACCGGGAAGGGCCTTTTCTGGTGCTGGACATCACGGCCAACGCCTTTCTTCATCACATGGTGCGCAATATTGCGGGAACGCTGATGGCCGTGGGTCATGGTGAACACCCTCCGGACTGGGTGGCTGAGCTTCTGCGCCAGCGGGATCGCCGCTTTGCCGGTATCACCGCTCCGGCCCAGGGGCTCTACCTGGTGGATGTCGGGTACCCTGCAGCGTGTGGTGTGCCACGGCCCAGGCTGGGCCCCTGGTGGCTTTCCGGAGATGCCTGAGACTTGGTCTGTGTGGCCGCGGGCGCTATCCTGTGCGTTTTGGTCCAGGAGGTGGTCTTGCCACGTACCCGAATAAAGATCTGCGGCATCACCCGAGAAGAGGACGCCGTAATCGCGGCGCGGGCCGGCGTGGATGCCATCGGGCTGGTTTTCCACCCTGACAGCCCGCGCCATGTTGCTGTTGAACAGGCTCAGCGGATCCGCGCAGCGCTGCCTCCGTTCGTAACCACGGTGGGGCTTTTTGTGAATGCCTCCAGCTCGCTGGTCCGGGAGGCGCTGTCACGGGTGCCGCTGGATCTGCTGCAATTCCATGGGGATGAGTCAGCGGCATTCTGCGCGGGTTTCGGGCATCCCTGGATACGCGCGGTCAGGGTTCGGGATTCCCGGGTGGTTGTGGCCGCCGAGAGTACCTATGATAGAGCGTTCGGCCTGCTGGCCGATGCTTACAGCCAGGACCGTTACGGCGGCACCGGTGAGACCTTCAACTGGGACTGGGTGCCTGACTCGCGCTCCCTGCCACTGATTCTTGCCGGTGGGCTCACTGCGGAGAATGTGGGCGAGGCCGTGCGGCGTGTCCGACCCTGGGCCGTGGATGTGAGCGGCGGGGTCGAGTCCGCGCCGGGCATCAAGAGCCCGCAGCGCATCCATGAATTCGTCCGGGAGGTTACCCTGACCCATGAAACTGACTGAAGAACAGATCAAGGCAAGTCCGGACGCGCGGGGCCATTTCGGCGCCTACGGAGGGCGCTTTGTCTCCGAAACCCTGATCGACTCACTGGAACACCTGGAGAGCGAATACCGGCGACTGCGTGAGGATCCGGATTTCCTCGCCCGGGTCAACAGCGATCTGGCGGATTATGTGGGAAGACCCACCCCCCTGTACCACGCGGATCGCCTGAGCAGCGAGCTCGGTGGCGCCTCCATATGGCTCAAGCGGGAAGATCTCTGCCACACCGGTGCCCACAAGGTGAACAACACCATCGGGCAGGCGCTGCTGGCGAAGTTCCTGGGCAAGCCGCGCGTGATCGCGGAAACCGGCGCGGGCCAGCACGGCGTTGCCACGGCCACGGTGGCGGCACTGCTTGGCCTCAAGTGCAAGATCTACATGGGGGCCGAGGACGTGCGCCGGCAGGCCGTCAACGTCTACCGGATGAAGCTTCTGGGGGCCGAGGTCGAAGCCGTTGAAGGTGGCACAAGAACACTCAAGGACGCCATGAACGAGGCGCTGCGTGACTGGGTCACCAACGTTGACGACACCTTCTACATCATCGGTACTGTGGCAGGCCCCCACCCTTACCCGATGCTGGTGCGCGATTTCCAGTCGGTGATTGGCCGTGAAACCCGACAGCAGTGCCTGGAAAAGAACGGCGCACTGCCGGATGCGCTGGTGGCCTGTGTCGGTGGTGGCTCCAACGCGATCGGTCTCTTCCATCCCTTCCTGGGCGACGAGTCGGTCACGATGTACGGAGTGGAAGCCGGTGGTTACGGTATCGAATCCGGTCAGCACGCGGCGCCTCTGAGCGCGGGCAGGCCCGGGGTGCTGCATGGTAACCGGACCTATCTGATGGAAGACGAGTTCGGCCAGATTTCCGGTACCCATTCGGTATCCGCCGGTCTGGACTATCCCGGCGTGGGGCCTGAACATTCCTGGCTCAAGGACATCGGGCGGGTGAACTATGTATCGGTGACGGACGATGAAGCGATGGACGGTTTCCGGCGGCTGACGGCGGTGGAGGGCATCATGCCCGCGCTCGAAACCGCCCATGCCATTGCATGGGCCATCAAGCTGGCACCCACAATGCGCCCGGACCAGTCCATCGTCATCAACCTGTCTGGCCGAGGCGACAAGGACATCGACACTGTCGCCCGAATGGACAACATCCACGTGGAGGGACGCTGATCCATGAGCCGAATTGAACAGCGACTCGGGGCTCTGGGCGAACAGGGCCGCAAGGCCCTGATTCCCTACATTACCGCCGGTGATCCGAATACCGGCGAGACCCTGCGCATCATGCACAGCCTGGTGGAATCCGGTGCGGATCTGATCGAACTCGGTGTGCCGTTCACCGATCCCATGGCTGATGGTCCGGTCATCCAGCGGGCCTGCGAGCGGGCGCTGGCGAGCGGCTGTACCAGCGGCGATGTGCTGGAGATCGTGCGCCGGTTCCGGGAGACGGATACGCAGACCCCGGTGGTGCTCATGGGCTATCTCAACCCTGTGGAAGCCATGGGTTATGAAACCTTTACGGAAAGGGCTGCCAGGGCCGGCGTGGATGGTGTCCTGATGGTGGACCTGCCGCCCGAGGAGGCCGGCGAGGTTGTGCCCTGGTTCCGCGCCCAGGGCCTGGATCTGATCTTCCTGATTTCGCCCACCACCTCGGATGAACGCATCCGGCGTATGGGGGAATACAGCAGCGGTTACGTCTATTACGTCTCGCTCAAGGGCGTGACCGGATCCGCCAGTATCGACGCCGGGGCGGTGGAGGAGCGGGTCGCCCATATACGGGAACTCACGGAACTGCCGGTCGGTGTCGGTTTCGGGATCCGGGATGCGGAGACCGCGGCCGCCATAGGAAAGGTTTCGGATGCTATTATCGTGGGCAGTGTTATTGTTGACTGCATTGGCCGGCATCCCGAGGGGGGCGATTCACTGCACCAGGCGCTGAAGTCCCTGGTGAAGCCCCTGCGGGATAGCCTTGATACACCCTGAGCCGGAGGACAGTTCATGAGCAGCTGGCTCGACAAGATCATGCCCGGAATGATCCGTTCGGACGCACAACAGCGTTCCACGGTTCCCGAAGGGCTCTGGAAGAAATGCCCCAAGTGCAACGGGTTCCTGTACCGCCCGGAGCTGGATCGCAACCTCAACGTCTGCCCGAAGTGCGAGCACCACATCCGGATCAATGCCCGTCGCCGTCTGGAAATCTTCTTTGACAGTGCGGACAGTCGGGAGCTTGCCGCGGACCTGGAGCCGGTGGACCGCCTCAAGTTCAAGGACACCAAGCGTTACAAGGACCGCCTGAGCCAGGCCCAGAAGAGCACGGGTGAAAAAGACGCACTGGTAGCCATGGCCGGAACCGTGCAGGAAGTGCCCGTAGTGGCCGTGGCCTTTGAGTTCCAGTTCCTGGGTGGCTCCATGGGCCAGGTGGTGGGCGAGAAGTTCGTCCGCGCCGTGAACTTCTGTATTGAGGAAAATGTGCCCCTGGTATGCTTCGCGGCCAGTGGTGGCGCGCGCATGCAGGAGGCGATCCTGTCGCTGATGCAGATGGCCAAGACCGCGGCGGCGCTGGAGCGCATGCGTGAGAAGGGTATTCCCTTCATCTCGGTGCTGACTGATCCGGTCTTCGGCGGTGTGTCTGCCAGTCTCGGGATGCTGGGCGATCTCAATATCGCCGAACCCTATGCACTGGTGGGCTTTGCCGGTCCGCGGGTGATTGAGCAGACGGTCCGGGAGAAGCTGCCGGAAGGCTTTCAGCGCAGTGAGTTCCTGATCGAGCACGGCGCGATTGACATGATCGTCTCCCGTCACGATATGCGTGACCGTATTGCCCATGTTCTGGCCAAGCTGCAGCGCCGCGAGCAGCCGCCGGAGGATGAGCACGAGCCGCTCGCTGAGCAGCTGCCCGAGGAGGAGGGCAGCGGGGACGCCAATGCCTCAGGGTGATGCCGGTCTGGATGACTGGCTGGGGTACCTCGAGTCACTGCATGCCAGCGAGATGGCGCTTGGCCTTGACCGGGTAATGGTCGTCTACCGGCGCCTTCTGCCGGAAGGCCTGACCGGCAGGGTAGTCATCATCGGGGGCACCAATGGCAAGGGCAGCACCCTGGCTGCCCTGGAATCCCTGCTCCGCTGCGGTGGTCACAGCACCGGCGCCTATACCTCCCCCCATATACGCCGCTTCAACGAACGCATCCGTATCGATGGTGTAGAGGCCACGGACGCTGCCGTCTGCAGGGCCATGGCGGCCGTGGAGCGGGCGCGGCGCAATGTGCCGCTGACCTATTTCGAGTTCACCACCCTGGCGGCATTCTGGCTCTTCCAGGAAGCGGGAGTCGCGTATCCACTGCTGGAGGTTGGCCTGGGCGGTCGCCTGGACGCGGTGAACGTGGCCGACCCCGTACTCTCCATCATTACCGGCGTGGACCTGGATCATACCCAGTGGCTCGGCACTGACCGGGAACAGATCGGCTATGAAAAAGCCGGCATTCTGCGTGCGGGCCTGCCCGCGCTGTTCGGTGATCCGGACCCGCCTGCCTCGGTAACGGATCAGGCAGCCGCCCAGGGCATCCCGCTGCGCATACGCTCTCGGGATTTCGGTGGCGACGACGGCGACAATGGGCTCTCGGCCTCCCAGCAGACGGCCCTGGCGGCCTACACCATGCTGGGGTTCGAGGCGGGCCCAGAGGCCCTTGCAACCCTCAGGGAAACACCCGCGCCGCCCGGACGGTTCCAGAGGCTGGACGGTGCGCCGCCGGTGATCCTGGATGTCGGCCACAATCCCCAGGCGGCGCGCTGGCTGGCGCGCCGCCTCAGAGACATTCCGGAGAAGCCGGTACAGGCCGTCTATGGTGCCATGGGCGACAAGGACCTGGAGGGCGTTGCCGGTGCGCTTGCCGATGCGATTGACGGCTGGCATCTGGCCCCGCTACCGGGGCCGCGCGGGCTCACGGCACAGCAGGTCAATGACCGGATCTCCGGGGTCATACCGGACGACCGGATCCAGACAACCCCGTCGGTCAGGGAGGCGCTTGCTTCAGCCCGCGAGGCGGCCGGCCGCAGTGGATGCGTTCTGGTCTTCGGGTCTTTCCTGACGGTCTCGGAGGCACTGGCCGTACTGGGGTCGTAACTGGCCCTGGACTTACGAAAGCGGTTACACTCGCGCAGAATCAAAGACAACCGAGGCGCAGGGATTTGGACGGATTCAAACAGCGGATTATCGGGGCACTGATCATTGTCAGCCTGGCGGTGATCTTCCTGCCGATGCTTTTCGACGAGCCGCATCAGGCTCGCCGGGAACAGACCCTGGAGGTTCCACCGGAACCGGAAATGGAACCCGTTGAGGCGGAGCAGCCCCGGGAGCCGGAAGTGGCGGAATCCGAAGAGGCGCCTGAGATTCCGATGGCGGACGAAGGCGAGGTCGAGCGTGACGACGGGGCGCGTGATGAGAACGCCACGGTAACCAGGGATGAGCCGGAGTCTGAGTCAGAGCCCGAATCCGAATCCGAATCCGAATCCGAATCTGAGACAGGGTCCACACCCGGGGTTGAACAGGAAGACAGCGGTGCGCTCAGGGGGGCCTGGCTGGTGCGTCTTGGCAGCTTCGGCAACCGCGACAATGCCCTGAAGCTGCGCGACAGCGTGCGCGATCAGGGGATGGACGCCCACAGTGAAACGGTGGATAACGACAGCGGTACCTTCACGCGCGTATTCGCCGGGCCCTTTGTGGATGAACAGAAAGCAGAGTCCGCGATGGAGAAGCTCGAGAGCGAGTTCAATCTCGAGGCCATGGTGGTTGAGGGGGAAGAGTAACGCCGGTTTGGCGGCTTCCCGATTCCTGCTAGAATGGCCGCTTCCTGAAAGCACTGGGGCCTCCGGATGGATGCGCTGATCTGGATTGACTGGGTCATTATCGCCATTGTCGCCATCTCAACCCTGATCAGCCTGAAAAGAGGCTTCGTCAGGGAAGCCATGTCGCTCGTGATCTGGGTGGGCGCCTTTGTGATCGCCCGCACCTTTCACCCCAACATGCAGATGCTGCTGGCGGATACCGTCGGCAATCCCACGGTTCGTCTCATCGCGGCTTTCGGCATACTGTTCGTGGGCACACTGGTCGTGGGTGCCGTGGTGAACAATGCGCTCGGCCGGCTTGTGGAAGCCACCGGCCTCAGTGCCACCGACAGGACCCTGGGCATGTTCTTCGGCCTGGCACGTGGTCTGGTAGTGGTACTGGTTGCGCTGGCGCTGCTGCGAATGACGCCGGTCACCGGGGACACCTGGTGGCGCGAGTCGGTCACCGTCCAGGAGCTCGCACAGGTCGAGGCCTGGACGCGGGATGTGCTTGGTGACGAGATCGATGCGCTTCTGCCGGATGCGGAAGCCTCCAGTGACGCCTCCGGAGAGGCCATGCAGGAAGGCGCAAAGCGCCTTATCGAAATGCAGGAAGACCGATCCCAATCCCCAGCAACCGCGGAGTAACCCAATCCGATGTGTGGAATCGTTGGCATCGTTGGCACGACCAACGTCAACCAGTCGCTCTATGATGCACTGACTGTACTTCAGCACCGGGGTCAGGATGCCGCAGGCATCGTGACTTTCGAGAATGAGCGCTTTTTCCTGCGCAAGGACAATGGCCTGGTCAAGGATGTCTTCCGTACCCGCCACATGCGCCGGTTGGTGGGCAATGTGGGCATTGGCCATGTGCGCTATCCCACCGCCGGCACCTCCAGCTCCGCCGAGGCGCAGCCGTTCTACGTCAACAGCCCCTATGGGATAACGCTGGCGCATAACGGCAACCTGACGAACACCGAGGAGCTGGCAAACGACGTATTCCGCTCCGACCTGCGGCACATCAATACCAACTCGGATTCCGAGGTGCTGCTCAACGTCTTTGCCCACGAGCTCCAGAAAAAGGGCAAGCTGGACCCGACCAGCGAGGATGTGTTCGACGCGGTGCGTACCGTTCACCGGCGTGCCCGTGGGGCCTATGCCGCCATTGCCATGATCACCGGCTACGGGATTGTGGGGTTCCGTGATCCCAATGGTATCCGGCCTGCCTGCTTCGGTGTGCGCGAGACGCCCGAAGGCAGGGAATACATGATCGCGTCCGAAAGTGTGGCGCTGGCGTCCCAGGGGTTTGAGCTGATCCGGGACATCGCTCCGGGCGAAGCGGTCTACGTCGAGACGGATGGCAGTCTCTATACCCAGCAGTGTGCCGAATCACCGAAGCTCAATCCCTGCATTTTCGAGCATGTGTATTTCGCGCGCCCTGACTCCATCATCGACAACATCTCCGTCTACAAGTCGCGTCTGCGCATGGGCGAGGCCCTTGCCGGCAAGATCAAGCGCGAGATGCCCGACCATGACATCGATGTGGTGATCCCGATTCCGGATACCAGCCGCACCTCGGCGCTGCCGCTGGCGTACGAGCTGGGGGTCAAGTTCCGCGAGGGGCTGATCAAGAACCGCTACATCGGGCGCACCTTCATCATGCCCGGCCAGACCATGCGCAAGCGGTCCGTGCGCCAGAAGCTCAACCCGATCGAGCTGGAATTCCGGGGCAAGAACGTGCTGCTGGTGGATGATTCGATCGTGCGCGGCACCACCTGCCAGGAAATCGTTCAGATGGTGCGGGATGCCGGGGCCAGGAAAGTCTATTTCGCCTCCGCGGCGCCGCCCGTGCGCTATCCCAACGTGTACGGCATCGATATGCCGGCCGCCAGGGAACTGATCGCCCATGACCGGACCGAGAAGGAGGTTGAGGAACTGATTGGGGCGGACTGGCTCATCTATCAGGATCTGGATGATCTGGTGGCCTGTGCCCATGAGGGTAATGAGGCGATCAGCGAGTTCGACTGCTCTGTGTTCAACGGCCACTACCCCACCGGGGACGTCACCAAGGAATACCTGGTGCGCCTGGAGGAGGAGCGCTCGGAAGCGAAGAAGAATCAGCACAACAAGGAACTGACGGCGGACAGCGACGTCATCGATATCCATAACGACGAGTAGATCCATGAGTGATTCCAGCAGACAGGTGCCGCATGCGGATCTCGCGGGTACCCGGGTGGAAACCCGCGCGGTGCGGGCAGGGCAGCGGCGTACGCCAGAGCTTGAGCACAGCGAGGCGCTGTACCCGACCTCCAGCTTCGTCTACAACAGCGCCGCACAGGCGGCGGCCCGTTTTTCCGGGGATGAGCCGGGCAATATCTATTCGCGGTTCACCAATCCCACCGTTGCCACCTTTGAGGACCGTATTGCCGCGATGGAAGGCGGCGAACGCGGGGTGGCCACCGCCTCGGGCATGGCGGCCATCCTTGCCACCTTCATGGGTCTGCTTCAGCAGGGGGATCACATTGTCTGCTCCCGTGGGGTCTTCGGCACCACCACGGTTCTGCTGCAGAAATACATGGCCCGTTTCGGTATCGAGACCACCTTCGTGGATCTGACCAGCCAGGCGGGGTGGGAAGCGGCGATCCGGCCCGAGACCCGGATGCTCTTTCTCGAGACCCCGTCCAACCCGCTGGGCGAGATTGCCGACATGGAAGCCCTGGCGACCCTGGCGCACAGCAACGAGGCGCTGCTGGTGGTGGACAACTGCCTGTGTACCCCCGTTCTGCAGCAGCCGTTCCGCCATGGGGCGGACATCGTCATCCATTCCGCCACCAAGTACCTGGACGGCCAGGGCCGCTGCGTGGGCGGTGCCGTGGTCGGCAGCCAGCAGCTGATGGAAGAGGTTCACGGTGTCATCCGCTCAGCGGGGCCGACAATGAGCCCGTTCAACGCCTGGGTGTTCCTCAAGGGGCTGGAAACCCTGTCCCTGCGCATGAAGGCGCATTCCGAGAATGCCCTCAAAGTGGCGCAGTGGCTGCGTGAACAACCGGCCATCGAGACGGTTCTCTACGCCGGCCTGCCGGATCACCCACAGAACGATCTGGCTCGGCACCAGCAGAGTGGTGGCAGTGGCGTGGTGTCCTTCCGGGTCAACGGCGGCCGCGAGCAGGCGTGGAACCTGATTGACCGCCTGAATCTGTTCTCCATTACCGCCAACCTGGGGGATGCCAAGAGCACGGTGACCCATCCGGCGACTACCACCCACGGACGGCTGTCGGATGAGGACAAGGAACGGGGTGGCATCACCGAAAACCTGGTGCGGCTGTCCGTTGGCCTGGAATCGGTCGAGGATCTGATCGAGGATCTCGACCGGGCGCTTTCGGACGGCTGAACGAATGGTTGCCGCTTGGACATGTTGTGGCGAATCAGGCCATTACATGTTTAACTTGGGGCAAAGGATCAAGTGGACGCTATGGCACAGGGTAAATTCGGACAGGCGCAGCAGGAGACAGGTCACCGGGGCCAGACGCGCTTCCGTGAGCTGCTGGCCCAGGGAGGGCGTGAAGGTGCGCTGATTGCCCTGATCGTGCTGTGCGTCTATCTGGTGATGGCGCTGGTCTCACACAATCCATCCGATCCCGGCTGGGCGAGTATCGGCCACGAGCTGGATGCCAGCAACTACGCCGGCCGCAGTGGCGCCTGGCTCTCAAGCCTCCTGATGACCTTCTTTGGTGAACTTGCCTGGCTTTTCCCGTTGCTGGCCGGCTGGTGCGCTATTGTCCTGTACCGCAACCGCGGCACCTATCCGGATTTCCACTGGCCGCTGTTCTTTCTGCGTGCCGGTGGTTTCGTGCTGTTCCTTTCCGCCAGCTGTGGCCTGTTCGGCCTTTATTCCTTCTTTGGTCTGGGCCCCGACTCCGGAGGGGTGCTTGGCAGCGAGATGGCGATGACACTTGTCTCCATGCTCAACCGGCCCGCGAGCACGCTGATCCTGGGGGCGATAGCGCTTTTCGGGCTGACGCTGGTAACAGGCCTTTCCTGGATCGCCATGATTGACCGCATCGGGCATGGCGCCGTGATGCTCGGGCATGGCGTGGCGTGGAGCGGCCGTGCCGTTACCGGATCCCTGGGCCGGATGCGCCGGAAAGCGGGCGAAGCCCGCCAGGCCCGCCTGGATGCCCCCAGGAAAACAGAACCACCCATCGTGAACCAGCGTGTGGATGAACCTTCGCCGGGGCTTCTGAAACGGCTGGTGCAGCGCTTCAGGCGGGGCCGTTCCGGGTCTGGCAAGCCGGAGTCGAAACGGCGTGAACCCGTTATGGGCGACGAAGCGGAACCGGAACAGCCCTCACTGCCGGTGGTGGTGGATACCGTCGAGGAGACATCTGCGGTATCCGATGGCGATGGAGACGCCGACCAGCAGGCGGTGACGATCACGCGTTTCCAGGGCCAGGGTGCCGGTAAGGCGCAGCCAGAGGCCGAGCAGGCGAAGGGCAAAGGCAAGGGGCGTCGTCGTGGTAACGGTAAGGCGGTCGACAGGGGGCAGAGTCCAGTGCCACCGGTGAGCCTGCTGGACGAGCCCGGACCCCATAAGAAACAGGGTTATTCAGCGGATTCGCTGCAGTACATGTCGCGCCTGCTGGAGGAAAAGCTGGCGGACTTCGGCGTGGCCGTGGAGGTGGTCGAGGTCAATCCCGGACCGGTGATCACCCGCTTCGAGATCAAGCCGGCCGCCGGCGTGAAGGTCAGCAGGATCTCGAACCTGGCGAAGGATCTGGCGCGGGCCCTGGCGGTCTACAGCGTCCGTGTGGTGGAGGTGATCCCGGGCAAGTCGGTGGTCGGCATCGAGATCCCGAACGAGGAACGGGAGATGGTGAAGCTCTCCGAGATCCTGTCCTCGTCCAGCTATTCAAAATCCGGTTCCGCGCTGACGCTGGCGCTCGGCAATGACATTGGCGGTGAGCCGGTGGTGGCGGACCTGGGCAAGATGCCGCACCTGCTGGTGGCCGGTACTACGGGCTCGGGCAAGTCCGTGGGCGTGAACGCCATGATCCTGAGCATGCTCCTCAAGGCCACGCCCGAGGAAGTGCGTATGATCATGATCGACCCCAAGATGCTGGAGCTGTCGATCTACGAGGGGATTCCGCACCTGCTGGCGCCGGTGGTCACGGACATGAAGGAGGCCGCCAACGCGCTGCGCTGGTGCGTTGCGGAAATGGAACGCCGCTACCAGCTGATGTCCTCCCAGGGCGTGCGCAACCTGGCGGGTTACAACCGCAAGGTGCGGGACGCCCGTGAGCGCGGCGAGCCCATCAGGGACCCGCTGTGGAACCCGCAGAACGCGCTGGACCCCAGTGAGGACGCGCGCCCGGAACTCGAGCCGCTGCCGTACATTGTGGTGGTCGTGGATGAGTTCGCCGACATGATGATGATCGTGGGCAAGAAGGTGGAAGAGCTTATTGCCCGTATCGCCCAGAAAGCGCGGGCGGCCGGCATCCATCTGATCCTGGCGACCCAGCGGCCCTCGGTGGATGTGATCACCGGCCTGATCAAGGCGAATATCCCTACCCGGGCGTCGTTCTCCGTGCAGTCCAAGGTTGACTCGCGCACAGTGCTGGACCAGGGCGGTGCCGAGCAGCTCCTGGGTAATGGCGACATGCTCTACCTGCCCCCGGGCTCCAGCAATCCCGAGCGGGTGCACGGTGCCTTTGTGGACGACGACGAGGTGCACCGGGTGGTCGAGGCCTGGAAACAGCGCGGCGAGCCGGATTACGTGGAGGACGTGCTCAGCGGCGGAGACAGTGACAGTGTTCCGGGAATCGCCGCCATGGGGGGCGAAGACAGCGAACAGGACGCGCTTTTCGACGAGGCTGTGGCCTTTGTCACCGAGAGTGGCCGGGTTTCAATCTCCTCCGTACAGCGCAAATTCAAGATTGGATACAACCGGGCGGCCAACCTGGTGGAAGCCATGGAGTCGGCGGGTGTTGTCAGCGCCGCCGGCCAGAATGGTTCCCGCGAGGTACTCGCCGCCCCGCCACCGAGAGACTAGATGATGACAAGATGGACCCCGATCACACTGATCATGCTCTGCCTGACAGCCCTGCCGGCCTTTGGTCAATCGGCTGATACAGAGGATGCGGCTGAACTGCTCAGCGAGCGGCTTGCAGACTACAGCAGCTATCAGGCGGATTTTGAACAGACGGTACAGAGCCCTGACGGCGAACGGCTCCAGAAGACCACGGGTGAACTGAGCGCCCGGCGGGGCGGCGATTTTTTCTGGCACGCTGATCCGCCCATGGAGCAGAAAATCGTAACCTCCGGGGACGAGGTACGCGTCTATGACCCGGACCTGCGCCAGGTGACCATCTATCCGCTTGAAGACCGCATTGCGTCAACCCCGGCGCTGCTTCTTTCCGGTGAGGTTGGGAACCTGGCGGAAACCTTCCGGATCCGTCGGGAGACAACCGATGGGGGCGAACGGTTCATACTGGAGCCACGGGATAAGGACACACTCTTCCTGGAGCTGAGCATGCGCTTTGATGAGGACGGTGTACTCCAGGGCATGGAGTTGCACGACTCGCTTGACCAGCGCAGCGACCTGCAGTTCCGTGATGTGGTTCTCAATGAATCCATTCCCGATGACCGCTTCGAGCTGGACGCACCGGATGATGTGGATGTGATCCGCAACGAGGGCAACGGAGCCCGCTGATGCAGGAGGGCCTGTTCAGCTCTGAGAACGGGCGCCACCAGCCTCTGGCGGCGCGCATGCGCCCGCGTGGGCTGACGGATTATCTCGGTCAGCCGCACCTGGTCGGTGAGGGCAAGCCCCTGCGCCGAGCCGTGGAGGAGAACCAGCTCCACTCCATGATCCTCTGGGGTCCGCCGGGAGTGGGCAAGACAACCTTCGCGCGCCTGTTGGCGGAGCAGACCTCGGCGTATTTTGAGACGCTCTCGGCCGTCGCCGCTGGGGTGAAGGACATCCGCAGTGCGGTGGAGGCGGCGCGGGAGCGTCTGGAGATGAACGGCCAGGAGACCCTGCTGTTCGTGGACGAGGTCCACCGCTTCAACAAGTCGCAGCAGGACGCGTTCCTTCCGCATATCGAGGAGGGCACCGTCATCTTCGTGGGCGCCACCACCGAGAACCCGTCGTTCGAGCTCAACAGCGCACTGCTGTCACGCACCCGTGTGTACGTGCTGCGGGATCTTGAGGAAACGGATCTGGTGGCGCTGCTGCGGCGCGCGCTGGAGGCGGAGGACGGGCTCAACGGCGCGGTCTCGGTCTCCGATGAGGTGCTGGGAATGATGGCCCGGGCGGCGGATGGTGATGCCCGGCGGGCCCTCAACAGCCTCGAGGTGGGCGCGGATCTTGCCCGGGATGAGGGTGACGGAAACCCCGTCATTGACGAGGCGGTGCTGGGAGAAGTGCTGCAGACATCGCTGCGACGCTTCGACAAGGGCGGCGACGTTTTCTACGATCAGATCTCCGCGCTGCACAAGTCCGTTCGGGGATCGGATCCGGATGCGGCCCTTTACTGGATGTGCCGGATGCTGGATGGCGGCTGCGACCCGTTGTATATTGCGCGCCGGCTGGTGCGCATTGCCAGCGAGGACATCGGCAACGCCGACCCCAGGGCCCTGAGCCTGAGCATGGAGGGGTGGCAGGTGCAGGAGCGGCTGGGCAGTCCGGAAGGCGAGCTGACCCTGGCGCAGGTAGTGACCTACCTGGCGCTGGCGCCCAAGAGCATCGGCGTGTACCGGGCGTTCAACGAATGCATGGCCCTGGTGCGCAAGGACCAGGATCGACCTGTGCCGGTGCATCTGCGCAACGCGCCCACCAAGCTGATGAAGGAGCAGGGCTACGGCGCGGAGTACCGCTATGCCCATGACGAACCCGAGGCGTTTGCGGCGGGGGAGAGCTACATGCCGGAAGCGCTTCACGGCACGCGCTTCTATGAGCCGGAGCCGCGTGGCCTGGAACAGAAACTGGCGGAAAAGCGCGCCTACCTCGATCGGCTGAATGCCGCGAGTGAACAGCAGCGCTATCCGGACGGTAATAACAACTGACGATTGGACAGAGAGCATCATGCTGGATCCCAAATGGGTGCGAACCGACCCCGACGCCGTAGCCGCCCAGCTGGCACGGCGCGGCTATGAACTGGACACCGGACGGGTGCGTGAGCTGGAAACCCGGCGGCGTGAACTCCAGACCCGTACCGAGGAGCTGCAGGCGGAGCAGAAGCGCCGTTCCAAGGCGATCGGGGAGGCCAAGCGCAGCGGCGAGGACGCGCAGCCGCTGATGGACGAGGTGGAATCCCTCAAGCAGCAGAAAGCGGACGCCGAACACCAGCTCAGGGAACTCCAGGCGGAGCTCAACGCCTTCCTCGAGGGAATTCCCAATGTGCCCGATGAGACGGTGCCCGAGGGCGACTCCGACGAGGACAACGTCGAGATCCGGCGCTGGGGCGAGCCGGCGGCGCCGGCGTTTGAGCCGGTGGACCATGTGACCCTGGGCGAGGGCCTTGGGGGTATGGATTTCGCCGCCGCCGCCACCATCGCGCGGGCGCGCTTTGCCGTGATGCAGGGTGGTGTGGCGCGCCTGCACCGGGCGCTGACCCAGTTCATGCTGGATCTGCACACCGCCGAGCACGGCTATACCGAAACCTATCTGCCGTACCTGGTGAACAGCGACAGCCTGACCGGCACCGGCCAGCTGCCCAAGTTCGAGGAGGATCTCTTCCGGATCGACGGTGACCGCGATCTCTACCTGATTCCGACCGCCGAGGTGCCCGCGACCAACCTGGTGCGTGACAGCATCCTGGGAGCGGAGGAGCTGCCGAAACGCATGGTCTGCCACACGCCGTGCTTCCGCAGCGAGGCCGGGGCCTATGGCAAGGATACCCGGGGCATGATCCGCCAGCACCAGTTCGAGAAGGTGGAACTCATCCACATTGTGCGACCGGAGGAATCCGACGCCGCCCTCGAAGCACTGACCGGTCACGCGGAGACCATCCTGCAGCGGCTCGAGCTGCCATACAGGGTGGTCACCCTGTGTGGTGGTGACATGGGCTTCGCGGCTGCCCGCACCTACGATCTGGAAGTCTGGCTTCCCGGGCAGTCCGCCTACCGGGAGATCTCCTCCTGCAGCAATACCCGGGACTTCCAGGCACGGCGCATGCAGGCGCGCTGGCGCAACCCGGAGACGGGCAAACCGGAGCTGGTCAATACCCTGAACGGGTCGGGCCTGGCGGTCGGGCGTGCCCTGGTGGCAGTAATGGAGAACTATCAGGAAGCGGATGGCCGGGTCCGTATTCCGGAGGTACTGAAACCCTACATGGGGGGTATCACCGAGCTTGTACCTGAAGGAGTCTGAAGCCGATGGTTACTCAGTGGGTGAAGGATCGCCTCAGAAGCCTCCTGCCTCCGGGCAGGACAACCTCCACGGAAAACCAGCGGGGAGGCGAGGTCTATCTGGTGGGGGCGGGGCCCGGGGATCCGGACCTGCTTACCATCAAGGCGCTGCGCCTTCTGCGTGAGGCGGATGTGGTGCTGCATGACCGGCTGGTATCCCAGCCCATCATGGACCTGATCAACGAGGATGCGGAGATCATCCATGTGGGCAAGGCACGCTCGAATCACAGTGTGCCCCAGGACCGGATCAACGAGCTGCTGGTGGAATACGCACAGGCCGGCAAGCGGGTTGTGCGGCTCAAGGGCGGGGATCCGTTCATCTTCGGGCGTGGCGGCGAGGAGATCGAGCGCCTGGCGGAACACGGTGTGCCCTTCCAGGTGGTGCCCGGCATCACGGCGGCCCAGGGGTGTTCCGCCTATGCCGGGATACCGCTGACACACCGTGACCACGCCCAGTCGGTGCGTTTCATCACCGGCCATCTGAAGAACGACACCACGGACCTGCCCTGGCAGGACTTTGTGCAGAACCGGCAGACGCTGGTCTTCTACATGGGCCTTGTCGGACTTCCTGTGATCGCGCGTGAGCTGGTCGCCCACGGCATGGCCGCCGAAACCCCCTGTGCACTGGTATCCAAGGGGACCACGCCGGAGCAGCAGGTCGTCTGCGCCACTCTGGCGTCCATTGTGGAAGAGGTCGAGGCGGCCGGGGTGCGGGCGCCGACCATCATCATCGTGGGGGATGTGGTGAGCCTGAGAGGCCAGCTCGGCTGGCTGGAGCAGATGCCCGCCGAGCTGGAGGCGTTCAGCTCCGGTGACGGTGGGGAATCTGGTCCCTGAGCTCGTCCCGCATCTGGCGGATGGCCTTATCGGTGGTTTCCCAGTCGATGCAGGCATCCGTCACGGAGACGCCGTATTCCATGTCGTCCATGGCGGCAAGTTTCTGCTTGCCCCAGTGGATGTTGCTCTCCACCATCAGCCCGATAATGGACTGGTTGCCTTCCTTGATCTGATGGGTCACGTCCTGCATGACCAGTGGCTGCACGGCCGGGTCCTTGTTGGAGTTGGCGTGGCTGCAGTCCACCATGATGGCGTTGCGCACATCTGCCGCTTGGAGCTCCTTCTCGCAGAGCGCGACGTTCACTGAATCGTAGTTTGGACCGTTGCCGCCGCCCCGCAGGACCACATGGCTGTAGGGGTTGCCTTTGGTGCGGGTGATGGCCACCTGGCCGTTCTGGTCGATGCCCAGGAAGCTGTGCGGGTTGGCGGTGGAGTTCATGGCGTTGACCGCCACATCCAGGCTGCCGTCCGTGCCGTTCTTGAAGCCTACAGCCATGGACAGGCCGCTGCTCATTTCCCGGTGGGTCTGGGACTCCGTGGTGCGGGCCCCAATGGCGGACCAGGCAATGGTGTCCTGCAGGTACTGGGGAGCCGTGGGGTCCAGGGCCTCGGTGGCCGTGGGCAGGCCCAGCTCGGCTATGTCGAGCAGCAGCTTGCGGCCGATGTAGAGGCCACGCTCGATATCGAAGCTGTCATCCAGATGTGGGTCGTTGATCAGACCCTTCCAGCCAGTGGTGGTCCGCGGTTTCTCGAAATAGACGCGCATCACGAGGAAGAGGGTGTCACTGACCTCGTCGGCCAGCGCCTTCAGGCGCCTGGCATAGTCCAGGGCGGCATCGGGGTCATGGATCGAGCAGGGTCCCACGACCAGGAACAGGCGCGGATCCTTGCCATCGAGGATGTTGTTGATGGTCTGACGGCCTTCCAGCACGGTCCGGCGCGCTGCATCGGTCAGTGGCAGCTGCTCCTTGAGCGCCGCCGGCGTGGTCAGTACCTGCTGTTCCTCAATGTTGACGTTCTCGATGTCGCTGCTTGCCATCACTGCCTCTTGTTCGCCCATGCACGGAAACGGGCCGTTATAGTGCGTCAAATCCCGCGGTGATGCAATCCGGCGGGCGGCTGAGCTGGCCGGCACCCGTTGCCTGGTTTAAGGTGTGTCCCAGACACCCATGACCCTGCAGGGCAACGCGTGAGTCTGATTGAATCCATCATCACCGAGCTTCGGATACCGGATCTGCCGTATCCGGTCGGGCAGTCCGTGCCGGATGAGCACGCTCTCTGGCGCCGGATACTGTCGGAGGCCTGGCAGGCCGACAGTGATGAGCGGGTTGTAACCCATCTGCAGCGGACCGATGCCGTCTGGAGCATGCGCCAGGTCAACGCCGCCTACCTGGCGGATCGCATCATGAACGTCTTTCTGCGCCGCTCAGGGCTTCATCCCTATCTGGTGCACCGTGCGGCGCGCCTGCGTTTCTGGTTGGCGCTCGATCTTGAGGCACGCGCCGAAGAGGCGGTTGCCGAACAGCGTCCACTGCACCGCTGGCTGGACAGCCTTCAGGCACTGCGGGGCTGGAGCCGAACCGGAGGCCGTTCCGACAGACCGGTGGAAAGCCATCTTGCGGCCATGGAAAAGGCGGTGGGCGAGGCGTTCCGGACCGGTGACGAAAGCCCGATCGAGGCCTGCGTGAGTGACTGGCTGGAGCAGATCAGCCGTCAGGCTGAGCAGGCTGAGCGTGTGGCACAGCGACTGTGGCAGACCGAGTCCGGCGCGGCCGGCCAACGTGCCGCGGAACAGGCAGTGCGGGCGGCTCTGGCGCGCACGTGTCGGGGGCGGCAGCTGCCCTCTGGTCTATGGGCCTTCATCGAGGATGACTGGCGCGTGTTGATGCGCCGTGCGGCCCTGGAACACGGCATTGATTCCGAGCCCTGGCGTCATGCTTTCCGCCTCCTGGAGTGGTTGATCTGGGTTGGGGATGGAAACCTGTGTGGCCAGGACCGGAACCGGCTCTATCACGTCGGGGAACAGCTCACGGACAAACTGGTCCAGGTGGTTGCTCTGGTGGAGGGGCGTGATCCGGACCCTCAGCGTTTCGCGCCGGTGGATGCGCTTCTTGCCCGGCGCCTGCGCGATGAAACGGTGGAGCAGGCGCCCGCGAGTATACCGGAAGCGGATCCACGCTGGCTGGAGAAACCCGATGAGACGCAGCGTGAGCAGGCCCGGAGCTGGGTCGGCAGCTGGTACCTGTACGAGGCGGATGGCCAGCAGATCCGCCAGTTCCTTACGGGTTTCCTGGAGGAAACCGGCGAGGTGCTCTGGACCAACGCCCGGGGTGCCAAGCTCGACATTGAGCCCTTCCGTTCGGTCAGGGCCCGCTTCGAGGCGGGTGAACTCACTTACCTGCCGGAAGCCCACCCCTTTGCCAGCGTCCTCAGCGACACCCTGGGCAGTCTCCAGCGGGTGCTGGACTCCCAGCGCAAACAGCGCGAAGAGGCGCGGGACAAGGCGCGGGAAGAAGCGGAGGCACTGCGCCGCGCTCAGGAGCAGGCGCTTGAGGAAGAGCGCCTGCGGGAACAGGAGCGCGAGGAACGCGAAGCCCGGGAGCGTGAGGACGCGGAACGGGAAGCCCGGGATGAGGCCGAGGCACGGCGTATCACTGAGGAAGCGGAAGTCCGGGAGGAGGTACTGGCGGAAGTGGATCGGCTGGAGGCCGGAAGCTGGATCCAGCTCGGCAGTGGCGAGGAGGCACTGCGGCTTAAGCTGGCGCTGCGTATCAGGGCTTCCGGAAAACTGGTGTTTGTGGACCGGTATGGCCTCAATCGCCGGGAGATCCTGCGCGAGGATCTGGCAGACCGGGTACGGAATGGGGAAGCACAGCTGCTCAGTGAAGGCGCTGAGTTTGCGGATACGCTTTCCCGCGTTGTGGGACGACTGCGGGTGGGGCGCTGATGACGGGGACCTGGAAGCCGGAAGACGGAGAACAGCGGGATGAGTACCGTATTGCCGGGCGTGTTGTGGCGGACCTGCAGGTGGCGGACGGCGTGGGCGACGAACCGCCGCGCTGGCTGCGTTGCCGCACACGGGATATTTCCGCCAGCGGTCTCAGCATTACCGCGGACGAGCCAGTGGTGGAAGGCGCGCTGCTGAACCTGAGGGTAACCGTGGACGACAGCGCCGTTCACGCGCTGTTGGCCGAAGTGCGTTCAAGCCGGGAGTGGGAAGATGGTTTCTGGCGGATCGGTCTTGCGGTGCTGGATACGGGTGACGACAGCCTCCCCGCTTGGAAGGAGACTGTCGCCCTCCTGCTGGAGGCCTGAGTCGCTCAGTCCTCCATCGGGTTCATGCCCATGTTGCGGAATCCGGCATCCACATAGATGACCTCGCCGGTGATGCCGCTTGCCATGTCGGAGCTCAGGAAGGCTGCCGTGTTGCCGACCTCCTTGGTCGTCACATTGCGCTGCAGCGGCGTGCGCTTCTCATTCTCCGCCAGCATGCGGCGGAAACTCTTGATGCCTGAAGCGGCAAGGGTCTTGATGGGGCCGGCTGAAACGGCATTCACGCGGGTGCCTTCCGGACCCATGGAGGCGGCCAGGTAGCGGACGCTGGCTTCCAGGCTGGCCTTGGCCAGGCCCATGACGTTGTAGTTGGGCAGAACCAGTTGCGAGCCCACATAGGTCATGGTCAGGATGGAACCATTCCGCCCCTTCATCAGCGGCCGGGCTTCACGCGCCAGCGCGGTCAGGCTGTAGGAGCTGATGTCATGGGCCATCTTGAAGCCTTCACGGCTGGTGACATCGGTGAAGTCGCCATCAAGCTCTTCGCCGGGGGCGAACCCGACTGAGTGCACCAGGATGTCGAGACCACCCCAGTGTTCGTTGAGGGACTCGAACAGGTCCGCGATCTGCTGGTCATCGGTGACATCACAGGGCAGCACAATGTTGCTGTTCCAGTTTTCGGCAAAGCCTTCCACCCGGGATTTGAGCTTCTCGTTCTGATAGGTGAGAGCAAGCTCCGCACCCTGCTCATGCAGTGCCTGGGCAATGCCAGTGGCAATTGAGTGTTTGCTGGCGACGCCAACGACCAGCGCTTTCTTTCCTTCCAGTATTCCCATGCTGACCTCAGTGTGCGTTGCGTATGTCCACGTACAGCTTAAGCTGCTGTCCGGGCTGAAGATAGTCCTGTGTATTGATGTTGTTCCACTGGGCGATCTGGGAGACGCCCACATTGAACCGGTTGGCGATGTGCCGGAGGGAATCGCCGGAGCGCACGGTATAGCCCACGCGTCGGACCATTTCCTCGCGTTCGCTCCGGGACTGCTGTTTGTCGGTCCATATGGCCAGGGTATCGCCCGGGCGCAGTGTGTCTCCGGGCGCCAGGTTGTTCCAGCTGGCCAGTTTGCTTACGGCGACATCGTGGGCACTGGCGATATCCCAGAGAGTGTCTCCGGCGTTGACACGGTAATCAATGCGGTTCTGACCCTTGTTGCCGGAGGCGGCCTGGCGTGCGGCCCTGCGGTTGGATTCGCTCAGGGCATAGGCATTGCTCGCATTGCCGGCGGCCGGGATCAGCAGTCGCTCACCCTCGCGGATGGTGTGGCCGTTGACGTCGTTGTGCTTGCGGATAACATCGGGCGTGGTGTTGAAAGAGTTCGCAATGCTGATAAGGGTGTCGCCACTCTGGACCGTGTAATTGCGCCAGCTGACCCGTTGATCCTCGGGCAGGGTGGTCAGTGCCTCCCGGAATTTCTCCGCTGAATCCGCAGGCACAAGAAGTCGGTGAGGGCCGTCCGGAGCTGTCGCCCAACGGTTGAAGCCTGGATTGAGCCGATAGATCTCGTTCACGCCCACTTCCGCCATGGCGGCGGCCTGGGCCAGATCAAGCTGGCCGCCGATGTCCACCACCTCGAAGTAGGGATCATCCGGGATGGGTTCAAGCCGTATGCCGTGAGACTTGGGATCCGCAACGATACGGGCCAGGGCTATGAGTTTGGGCACGTAATGCCGGGTCTCCGCGGGTAGGTGGAGGTTCCAGTAGTCCGTGGGTTTGTCCTGACGCTCGTTGCGGCGCTTGGCGCTGAGAACGCGGCCCGCGCCGGCATTGTACGAGGCCAGGGCGAGTTCGTAGTCGCCGTCGAAGCGCTCCGAGAGCTGCTCCAGATAGCTCAGCGCGCCCTCAGTGGCGCTGATGATGTCACGCCGGCCGTCGTACCACCAGTTCTGCTCCATGTCGAAGGCACGGCCGGTGGCCGGGACGAACTGCCAGATTCCGGATGCCCGGCCGTGGGAATAGGCGAACGGATCATAGCCGCTTTCTACCAGGGGCAGAAGTGCCAGTTCGCCCGGCATATCCCGCCTTTCAATTTCACGGATGATGTAGGGCAGGTAGCGGCGGGCCCTCTCGGCGGTCCGGTCCATATAGCTCTGGTTGCGGCTGTACCAGGAGAGCTGATCGCGCACACGCTTGTCATTCACCTCAAGATCCAGCTGGAAATTGTCCCGCAGCCGCTGCCATACCGTGTCGTAGCCCTCATCCGCATCGTCGTTCCCTGACTCGGCCTTCTTCTGGTCGCTGGGGCGCAGGGCACCGTCGGTGCGCACGTCGGCATCCATCTGCGCTGCCTGAGTAATGGGCGGTGGATTGCTCTCAGTACTGGCCCCCTGGGGATGGAGGCTTTCACAGCCCGACAGCAGTGGCAGGCTGATGGCTGAAAGCAGGCATAGAAGCGGAACGTAATGCATAGGGGCAGCCGGTTGGTTGAAGCCTGTGACAAACCCGGTTCACACGGCGTATCGGGATTCTAGGAAGGGCCCTGATTACCGTCAATTAAACCGGGTAAGTTTTAATGTGGTTCCGTTAACAGCGGGGCTCACCCGCGGAAACCATCTTTCCACTCCCGGATGACGCCGAAGATTCGGTCTCCATCCAGCCCCTGCTCTCCGGCCCTGGTTTCCGCCACAGTCACCACGGCGGGATCGTCCCAGCGCAGGAACGGGTTCAGGCGGCGTTCCTGGCCGAGCGTTGTGGGTACCGTGGGCTGGCCGGCATCAAGCAGCTGCTCCACCTTTTTCTGGTATTCCGCCAGCTCGGGGTCGTCAGGCGTGACCGCGCGCGCGAAGGCGACATTGGCGCGGGTGTATTCATGCCCGCAGCAGACCAGGGTGTTGTCCGGCCATTCCCGGAGCTTGGTCAGGGAGGCGCGCATCTGTGCGAAATTCCCCTCGAAAACCCGGCCACAGCCGCAGGCGAACAGGGCATCACCACAGAGCGTGATGGGCTGGCTGAGCCCGGGGCTGTCACTGTTGAACGCGATGTGATCCAGGGTGTGCCCGGGGACGGCCAGGATCTGGAATGACAGCTCCCGCCAGGTGAGGGTGTCGCCTTCACGCAGGGAGTTGGTGATACCGCCGAAGCGCGAATCCGCGGGGCCGTGCACGGGTACACTGCTGTCTCCGATCAGCTTGCTCAGGCCCTGGGTATGGTCCGGGTGATGATGGGTCAGGAGGACCGCTTCCAGTGTCAGGCCGTTGCGGTCAAGGAAGTCCCGGGCGGGGGCCGCTTCGCCGGGATCCACGATCAGTGCCGCTCTGCTCTCGGGGTCATGGATGCACCAGATGTAGTTGTCACTGAGTGCGGGAATGGCATCGACCTGGTAACTCATGGCGGACTCCGTTGCTGGATTCGTCCCCATTATAGGAAATCCAGAGCCTGTGACGAGAGCGCACTTGCCAGCGGTGCCGCAGGGCTCGACAATTGCAGTGCGGACAGGGGGAAAAAGAATGGACACAGAGGCATTCGCACACTGGCTCCGAACCGGGTTGGGCTCGGCTCTTCTGAACCAGGAACAGGCCTGTGTGGCGACGGCCATGACCCGTGTCTTCGGCACGCGCCACCTTGAGGTTGGCCTGGATTCGGCACTGGCGGTCACACCACGCCTTCCAGCAGGGCAGCAGTCACAGGTTCTTCCGGCAGTTAACTGTGACACGGATCGCGGGCCGGTCATCGCCAGGCCGGAGGAACTGCCGTTCCATGATGACTGGATGGACTCTGTGGTACTGCACCACACACTGGATCTGGCGCAGGATCCACGCCAGGCCCTGCGGGAGGCGGTGAGAGTGGTGCGCTCCGGCGGGCAGGTCATCGTGATCGGATTGAACCCAATCGGGCTCTGGGGCCTGCGCCGGCTGTTCGGTCTGCGGCGTGACGCACCCTGGAACAGCCGCTTCATGCTGGCGCAGCGTGTCCAGGACTGGGCGCAGGTGCTTGGGTGCTGTGTGGCACCGGCGCGTTACGGGTTCTTCCGTCCCCCTGTCGGAGGCCGGCGCCTGCAGGCGCGGCTTGCTTTTCTCGAACCTTTCTATGAACGGGGGATTCAGGTGCCTTTGGGCGGATTCTATTGTCTTGTAGCGGAAAAACGGGATGCGGCGAGGATCCCGCTGCGTCCGGTCATGCCCGAACCCAGGGTGGCATCCATGCCGGTTGCAAATCGTAACGTGTCACCAGGGATGGGGCGGGCCAGACTGAGGGTTGTGAGTTCCCGCCCGGATGACGGTGGAGAGAACGCATGAGTCAGGTGACGCTGTACACGGATGGTGCCTGCAAGGGGAATCCGGGGCCGGGCGGCTGGGGCGTGGTGCTGCGTTACGGTGACCACGAGAAGCACCTGTGGGGTGGCGAGCCGGGCACCACCAATAACCGGATGGAGCTGCGCGCCGCGATCGAGGGGCTGGCAGCGCTCAGGCGCCAGTGCGAGGTGGCCATCTACACGGACTCGCAGTACGTGCGTAACGGCATCAACCAGTGGATGGCCAACTGGAAGCGCAATGGCTGGAAGACATCGGCTCGCAAGCCGGTCAAGAATGCGGAGCTGTGGCAGCGGCTGGATGAACTGGTGCAGTCACACCGGATCCAGTGGCACTGGGTGCGCGGACACAGCGGCAACGACGGCAACGAACAGGCCGACGCCCTGGCGAACAGGGGCGCGGCGGAAGTGATGGAAGACAGGGGCTGAAGCATGCGGCAGATTGTGCTGGACACGGAGACCACGGGCCTGGAACCGGAGCAGGGGCACCGCATTATCGAGATCGGCTGCGTGGAAGTGGCCGACCGTGAGCTGACCGGTCGCCACTACCATGTGTACATCAACCCGGAACGGGAGGTGGAGGACAGCGCCATCGAGGTCCACGGGATCACCAATGAGTTCCTGGCGGACAAACCGACGTTCCGGGAAGTGGCGGATGAGTTTCTGGAATTCATCCGTGGCGCCGAGCTGATCATCCATAACGCGCCCTTTGACGTGGGCTTCATGGACCATGAGTTCGGGATGCTCGACGGGGGCTATCCGCGCACTGCTGATGTCTGCGGCATTCGGGACTCTCTGGTGATGGCGCGCAGCAAGCACCCGGGCCAGAAGAACAATCTGGACGTGCTCTGCCGCCGCTACGGCATCGACAACAGCAACCGGGAACTCCACGGGGCCCTGCTGGACGCCGAGATCCTGGCGCTGGTCTATCTGGCGATGACCGGCGGTCAGACGGCCCTGTCTCTGGGTGAGGCCGAGGATGGACAGGATTCGGGCACGGAAATCCGGCGCCTGGATTCCGGGCGCTCCCCGCTGCCTGTCCCGGGGGCGGATGAAGAGGAGCTGAATGCCCACCGGGCCTTTCTCGATGGCATGGCCGGGAAGACCAATGTGCTCTGGGACGAGCAGGGCATTTCTTGAGAAAACGGCAAAACCTGCTACAGGTTATTGAATATCTGATTCTATAGTGGAAGCCCCGTTTATGGTGCAGGCGTCACTGGCAAGCAAGACCCAGTCCTTCGGGCTGGTCCGCGAGGAGATCGAACAGACGATCGGTCAGGCGGAACAGAGTCTTGAGCAGTTCCAGGAGAACCGCGAAAGCGAGGAGGATCTGCAGAACTGCGTGGACTATCTGAACCAGCTGCGCGGGATCTTTTCCCTGGTGGAACTCAAGGGAGGCGCACTGCTCTGTCAGGAGGCCGTGGTCCTGGCGAACGAAGTGCCGGTAGGGGCTACGGATGACAAGAACAACCTGCTGACGGCTCTCAACAACGCGCTTTTCACACTGAGACGCTACATCGAATACTATCAGCGCCAGCAGGTGGATCGCCCCGAGCTGTTGCTGCCGGTGGTCAACGAGATCCGTGAAGCACGCCGGGATACGCCCTATCCGGATTCCTGGTTTTTCGGTACCAGCCTGAGTGCCGCTCCCGACTTCTGCAGCGGGCGCTCGGTACCGCCGCTGGAAACCTCCGAGGAGTCGGAATTCGAGGTGCATGCCCGCCGGTTCCGGCTGATGTACCAGGTGGGGCTGCTCGGGCTGCTGCGCAATCAGGACCCCCGGACCAGCCGCCGGCTGATCTCCCGCGCCGCCCATGGTTTCGCCAGACTGTGTGGCGAGGGCGCGATGCAGTCGTTCTGGTGCCTGATCAGCATGACGGCGGACGTGCTGGAAGAGCAGGAGCTGCCTGTTGAGCGTAACCGCAAGCGGCTGTTCATGCGCATCGAGAAGCAGGCGCGGGATCTGGTCTACAGCCTCAGTTCGGTGGCACAGCAGTCGCCGTCGGATGCCCTGGTGCGCGAGCTGGTCTACATCCTCTATCGCAGCGGCTCCAGCAATCCGGAAGTGCGCGCTGTTCTGAGCAGCTGCGGACTGGGCCAGCCGGATATCACGGAGGCGGAGCTGATTGAGCACCAGCGCCATCTCTACGGGCCTGGTGCCGACGTTCTGCGCTCCTTTGCGGATGCCATCAACGAGGAACTGAGCGAACTCAAGGACCGGCTGGACATTGTTGAGCGCGGGATTGATCCGGATACCACGGAGCTTGCGACCATTGCCGATTCCCTGGAGCGGGTGGGCAACTCGCTGCTGATCCTGGATCTGCATCAGCTCAGCTCTCTGGCCCGCCAGGAAGCCGGGCGCCTCAGGGACTGGGAGCAGAACGGCGCACTGCCTGCGGAGACGGAACTGTACGCCGTCGCGGATGCCGTTCTGAATATTGAGGAAGCGGCCCAGCACCTGGCCAGCCACGGCATTACGGCGGACACTGATCGCCTTGCCCACAAGGTGCGCCGGGATGAGGGATCCGTTTACGTGCAGGAAGCGCTGATCGTGCTCAGCGACGAAGCCAGTTCCGCGCTTACGCTGGCAAAACAGGCGATTACGGCGTTTCTTGAATCCGACTTCGACAAGATGCACCTGGCGAACGTGCCAGCCACGCTGCGCAGCATCGAGGGCGGGATGCGGCTTCTCGGGAACGAGGAGGCGTCACGCGTTGTGGCCCGCGTAACGAATGCGATCGAGACCCAGCTCCTGAACACCCAGCAGCCACCGGAATCACGGATCCTGGAAGCGTTGGCCGACGCCATCACCTCTCTGGAGTATTACATTGAGGAACTGGGCATGAATACCGAACCGAATCCGGAACTGCTCCGTCTTGCGGATGCATCGCTTCAGGATGTGGGGCTGTGAGAAGCCGGGGAAGGGAAACCGCAGTGTAATCGGGAACGCCTTCGAGTCGGCGTTCCCTTTCAAGGCCTCAGCCGACGTTGAACAGCTCACCCAGCTTGGTCGCCAGCATCATGTCGCCTTCGGCGCGCAGCTGGCCGGCCATGAATGCCTGCATGCCATCCGTCTCACCGCTGACGATTCCCTGAAGGGTTTCCGAGTTCATGATCAGGGTCACCGACGGATCGTCATGCGTGCCTTCCTTCAGGTCGCAGGTGCCGTCCTTGATGATCAGGTGATAGGAGGCATCGTCCTCAATGTCGAACTGGAATACCAGGTCAAGGCCGGCAGCAGCATCCGCGTTGAAGTTTTTTTGGAGTTTTTCGAATACGGGTTGTACAGACATGCTCGAAGTCCTTGGTTGCCGTTGTTGTATCGCCATGGGCATGGCTTCCGGCTGACTTTAGGTGGGGGCGTCAGTGCTGTCAAGCTTGATCGAACGCTTGTTTGAATGCGCGTGGGATCAGGCTCTTATGCTGTGTCGAGCTGATGCGTAGAATAGTGGCGGTTCGTTTTTGGAACTTCCGGTGAAGGAGTGATTGGTGGAGATTCTTGCGGAATACGGGCTTTTCCTGGCCAAGATCGTGACCTTCGCGGTGGCGGCGCTGATCGTGGCGGCCATGATCATGGCGGCAGCACAGCGTGGGCGCAACCAGGAGGATGAGGGCGAACTCCAGGTGGTCAGGGTCAACGACCGCCTTCGGGACAACCGCGAAACCCTGGAGGCGCATCTGCATGACAGCGCCGGGCGTCGCCGGTGGCTCAGGGATCTCCGGCGCAAGCGGAAAAAAGAGAAAAAGGCGGAGCGCCAGAAGGAGAGCGACGGCGCGCAGCGCCGTGGGCGCCTTTATGTGGTGGACTTCCAGGGGGATCTGAAGGCCAGCCAGACCAGTGCATTGCGCCGCTGTATCACCGCCATACTCGGCGTCGCCGAACCCGGTCGGGATGAGGTAATGATCCGGCTTGAGAGCTCTGGCGGCATGGTCCATTCCTATGGGTATGCGGCGGCTCAGCTGGATCGGATCCGCCGGGCCGGCCTGCCGCTGACCGCCTGTGTGGATAAGGTGGCCGCCAGCGGGGGCTACATGATGGCCTGTGTTGCGGACCGGATCGTTGCCTCGCCGTTCGCGATTCTGGGGTCCATTGGCGTAGTGGCGCAGCTTCCGAACGTGCATCGTCTGCTCAAGCGCCACGATGTGGATTTCGAAGTCCTGACGGCGGGCGAGTACAAACGCACCCTGACGGTTTTCGGCGAGAACACCGAGAAGGGGCGGCGCAAATTCACCGAGGATCTGGAGCAGACCCATCAGCTGTTCAAGGAGTACGTCAGCGAGCACCGGCCGGCGGTGGATATTGACCGGGTCGCTACCGGGGAGATCTGGTTCGGCCGCCAGGCACTGGAGGTCAGTCTGGCGGATGAGCTCAAGACCTCGGACCAGGTTATGACCGAGGCCTGTGATGAGCGCGATGTCTTCCTGGTGCGCTATGAACGCCGGCGCACGCTGCCCGAGAAGCTCGGCCTCAGTGCTGCAAGTGCGGTGGAGTCGGGCATCATGAAAGGGGTCGAGTGGGTGCGGGCCGGGCGTTTCCAGTGAACGGGCGCGGACCGCTGGCAAGGGGGCTCAAGGCGGGTTATCATGGTCACCGTCGCCGAGATTGACCATAAGCGTTTGATGGGAGAAAGCAATGAGCTACGGCAACCAGAACGAAGAAGGCCAGAACGACGCAGCGCCGAATGAAAGCGACGATCGTGTCGATGCATTCGCTGCGGTTGGGCTGATCCTGCTCTTCGTGGCACTTGCGACCACCTTTGTTGCCACGCAGTAATCCTGCGTGAAACGCCGGGGCGCTCAGGCCGCCCCGGTGCTCTCCAGAACCATCTTCACGATAAGCGCTATACCCACCACAAACACCACACCGAAGATGACCCCACCGATGATGAAAGGCCAGGGCGAAGACGCGCTGAAGTCCTTTTGACGATTGCTCTCTGAGTTCACGCCCAGCGCGGCGGCAAGAATGCTGAAAACCACCTGCCAGAGTCCGGGTTTGTTCTGATCGCTATCGCTCACAACACCTCCTGAAGGCTGGATTGAGTGCCCCATTATAAAGCAATAAAAAACGGGCATCAGGTGGCCTGATGCCCGTTCAGCAATACCACGCCCTCCGCGGGGAAGGGCACGGTCCGGCTTACTCGTCCGGGTCGTAAGCCAGGTTCGGCATGAGCCAGCGTTCAACCTCGCTCTTCTTCATGCCCTTACGCTTGGCATAGTCTTCCACCTGGTCCGAGCTGATCTTGCCCACCGCGAAGTACTTGGACTCCGGGTGTGCGAAGTACCAGCCGGAAACCGCCGCCGCCGGAAGCATCGCGTTGCTCTCGGTGAGCTGCATGGCCGCGTTTTCCTCGGCCTGGAGCAGCCGGAACAGTTCGGGCTTTTCCGTGTGGTCCGGGCAGGCCGGGTAGCCGGCGGCCGGGCGGATGCCCTGGTAGCGCTCCTTGATGAGGTCTTCTGTTGAGAGCTGCTCATCCGTCTGGTAGCCCCAGTACTCCCTGCGTACATGCGCGTGCATGCACTCGGCAAAGGCTTCCGCGAACCGGTCCGCCAGGATCTTGACCATGATCGCGCTGTAGTCGTCATTGGCCTTTTCGTACTCCTGGGCGAGCTCGTCCGCCTCCGGACCGGCCGTTACCGCAAAGCCGCCGATGTAATCCGGGATGCCGGATTCCTTGGAGGCGATGAAGTCGGACAGCGCCATCATCGGCTTGTCCGGCGCCTTGTCGTCCTGCTGGCGCAGGTGATGCACCTTGGTCAGAACCTTCTTGCGCGACTCATCCTCGTAGATCTCGATGTCATCGCCCACGCGGTTGGCCGGCCAGAAGCCGATCACGCCACGGCAGCGGATCTTGTTCTCTTCAATCAGCCAGTTGAGCATGTTCTTGGCATCGTCGAAGAGGTTGCGCGCCGTTTCGCCTTTCTCCGGATGTTCCAGGATGTCCGGGTATTTGCCCGGCATGTCCCAGCTCTGGAAGAAGGGCGACCAGTCGAAGTACTCGACCAGCTCGTTCAGGTCGAAATGATCGAAGGTCTTGAGACCCAGGAACTGGGGTCTGGTCGGCTGGTACTCCTCCCAATCCAGTTCCGGAGCGCGGGCGCGGGCCTTGTCGATGGGAATGATCTTGGCCTTGCGACCCTGGTTCTTGCGGCGCTCGCGAACCTTTTCGTAGTCAGCCTGGACTTCATCGAGCAGGGCCTGCTTGCCGGTTTCGCTTACCAGCTTGGCGGCAATACCCACGCTGCGGGACGCGTCGTTGACGTAGATGACCTGGTCGTTTTCGTAACTCGGGTCGATCTTGACCGCGGTGTGAGCCTTGGAGGTGGTTGCCCCACCGATCAGCAGCGGAACGTTGAAATCAAGCCGCTGCATTTCCTTGGCCACGTGCACCATCTCGTCCAGCGAGGGCGTGATCAGGCCGGAGAGACCGATTATGTCCACGTCCTCTTCCTTGGCCTTCTGCAGGATCTGGTCAGCGGGGACCATGACGCCCATGTCGATCACTTCGAAGTTGTTGCACTGGAGTACAACACCCACGATGTTCTTGCCGATGTCGTGAACGTCGCCCTTGACCGTGGCCATGAGGATCTTGCCCTTGGCCTTCTGGCCTTCGGATTTCAGGGCCTCGATGTAGGGGATAAGGATGGCGACCGCCTGCTTCATGACGCGGGCGCTCTTAACCACCTGGGGCAGGAACATCTTGCCTTCGCCGAAGAGGTCGCCGACGACGTTCATGCCGTCCATCAGCGGGCCTTCGATGACCTCGATGGGGTGCTCGGCACGCTGGCGTGCTTCCTCGGTGTCCTCGTCGATGTAGGTGGTGATGCCCTTGACCAGCGCGTGCTCAAGCCGCTTCTCCACCGGCCACTCGCGCCATTCCAGGTCTTCCTTCTTCTCCTGGCCGCCCTGACCCTTGTACTTCTCGGCAATGTCCAGGAGACGGTCGGTGGCGTCGTCGCGCCGGTTCAGGATGACGTCCTCGACGTGCTCCTTGAGCTCGGCATCGATGTCATCGTAAACCACCAGCTGACCCGGGTTCACAATGCCCATGTTCATGCCGGCCTTGATCGCGTGGTACAGGAAGGCCGAATGCATGGCTTCGCGCACGGCGTTATTGCCCCGGAAGGAGAACGAGAGGTTACTCACGCCACCGCTGACGGAGGCGTAGGGCAGGTTCTCGCGGATCCAGCGGGTGGCTTCGATGAAGTCAACGCCGTAGTTGTTGTGCTCTTCGATGCCTGTGCCGATGGCCAGGATGTTCGGGTCGAACACGATGTCCTGGGGCGGGAAGCCGTCATTGACCAGCAGGTCGTAGGAGCGCTTACAGATCTCGATCTTGCGCTCGGCGGTATCCGCCTGACCCTGCTCGTCAAAGCCCATCACGGTCACGGCCGCGCCATAACGGCGGCACATGCGTGCCTTGGCCAGGAAATCGTCCTCGCCTTCCTTGAGACTGATGGAATTCACAATGCTCTTGCCCTGGATGCACTTGAGGCTGGCCTCAATGGCTTCCCAGCGCGAAGAGTCGACCATGATCGGCACCTTGGAGATGTCCGGCTCGGACGCCACCAGGTTCAGGAAGGTGGTCATGCACTCCTTGGCGTCGAGCATGCCCTCGTCCATGTTGATGTCGATGATCTGGGCACCGTTCTCAACCTGGTCCTTGGCGACCTCCAGGGCTTCCTCGTACTGCTCCTCCTTGATGAGGCGCAGGAACTTCTTGGAGCCGGTAACGTTGGTGCGTTCGCCAACGTTGATGAAGACCACGTTATCGTCGTCGGTGAAGGGTTCCAGGCCGGACAGGCGCAGGCGCGGCTTGCGGTGCGGAACCGTGCGGGGCTCGTACTTCTTCATGCGCTCGGCAACGGCCCGGATGTGCTCGGGCGTTGAACCACAGCAGCCGCCGATGACGTTCAGGAAGCCGTCACGGGCAAAGGTTTCGACAATGTCGGCCATCTCTTCCGGTGTCTGATCGTATTCACCGAATTCGTTCGGCAGGCCCGCGTTGGGGTGCGTGGTCACGTAGAAGGGCGCCTTGTTGGCCAGCTCTTCCACGTAGGGGCGCATGGCGTCGGCACCCAGCGCACAGTTGAGGCCGATCAGCAGCGGATTCGCGTGCTCCACGGAGTTCAGGAACGCTTCCGTGGTCTGGCCGGACAGGGTACGGCCGGAGGCGTCCGTGATGGTGCCGGAGATCATCAGCGGCACTTCCTCGCCGGAATCGATCTCATACTGCTGCGCCGCGTAGATGGCGGCCTTGGCGTTCAGTGTGTCGAAGATGGTTTCCAGCAGGATGATATCGACGCCACCGATGATCAGGTTTTCGATGGCCTCGTAATAATCCTCGTAGAGCGCGTCGAAGCTGGTGTTGCGGTAGCCGGGGTTGTTCACGTCCGGCGAGATGGACGCTGTCTTCGAGGTCGGGCCCACGGCACCGGCCACGAAACGCGGCTTACTCGGATCCTCGGCCGTTTTGGCATCGGCGCATTCGCGTGCCAGCTGGGCCGCCTTCTGGTTCAGCTCGGGAACCAGGTCCTCCATGTGATAGTCGGACTGCGACACCCGCGTGGAGTTGAAGGTATTGGTTTCGATGATATCGGCGCCGGCATCCATGTACTGCTTGTGGATGTCCCAGAGCATTTCCGGCTGGCTGAGGCAGAGCAGGTCGTTGTTGCCCTTGACCTCGTATTCGTAATCCTTGAACCGTTCGCCGCGATACTGTGCCTCGCTGAGCTGGAGGTTCTGGATTTCGGTACCCATGCCACCATCCAGGATGACGATGCGTTCCTGCAGCGCCTTTCGGAGCTGTTCGAGTCGAGTTTGTCGATCACTCATTGATTCAACTACCTCATTGTCAGTTATCGAATCTTGAGACAGAAAATGTGCGCCAGGCGGTCACCCTGTATGGCAGGGAGAGCGTCATCCTGAGCGTTGTCTGAAGGGGGATACTGTCCGTGTCCCTTTTGCGGGTTTTGCTTGAAGTAAACGAATGCTAACACAGAATCCGTAAAAGTCCTGATAGTTCATCAAATTTTTTTGATGTTGTGCAAGCGCCGTAATTCCTGACCCGTTTGGTTGGTCTTTTATTCGCGGGAGTGCTTCCTTACAATAGGCGCATATTCGACCATCAAAAGGGGGAGCGGCATTGGATACCGTCACCGTCACCGAATCAGCCCGGCGCTATCTGGGCCAGCTCGTCCAGAAACAGGACGTTGAGGGGATGGGAGTCCGGCTGTTCGTGACCCAGCCCGGGACCCGTCACGCCGAGACCTGTCTGGCGTACTGCCCGCCGCATGAGGTGGTACCGTCCGATGAGCAGCTCGATATGGGAGAATTCCCGCTCTACATCGACCACAACAGCATCACCTTCCTGGAAGAGGCCGTGATCGATTTCCAGGAGGATCAGACCGGCGGCCAGCTGACCATCAAGGCGCCCAATGCCAAGGTGCCTCAGGTGAGCCCGGACGCGCCCCTGTCGGAGCGCCTGAACTACGTGCTGCAGGCCGAGGTCAATCCCAGCCTGGCGGCCCATGGGGGCGAGGTGTCACTGGTGGAACTCACCGACGACAACGTGGCCGTGCTGCGTTTCGGCGGCGGCTGCCAGGGCTGCGCTGCGGTGAGTCTGACGCTCAAGCAGGGCGTGGAGCGCACCCTCAAGGAACAGCTGCCGGAGATCAGCGGTATCGAGGATGTGACCGACCACAGCTACCGCGAGAACGCCTACTACTGATGGATGCAGCAGTGCCTCCCCGGCGCTGCTGCATACCGTTACGCGCCGGTTTCCGCTAGAGTGTCGCCCTGAATACGCGTTCAGGGACCGTACACGTGACCGTACCCGATCTACCTCTGACCATCTGGGCTCTGCCCCTGTTCACCGCGCTGGTCGGCTGGGCCACCAATCGCCTGGCCGTGGTGATGCTGTTCCACCCGATCGAGCCTGTTGGCAGGCCCCCGTTCCTGGGCTGGCAGGGGGTGGTTCCGCGTCGGGCGGAGGAGATGGCCCATGAGTGCATTGACCGGACCCTGGCGCGCAGTGGTGATCTCACCGGTGTTTACCAGCGCCTGGACCCGGCACTGATCACTGGGGAGGTGGTCAGCCGTATCATGCCCCATCTCGAGGAGTACGTGGATGATGTGATGTACGAGCATCACCCGGTGCTCTGGGATAACCTGCCGCAGCGCGTCAAAGGGCGGATCTACCGGTATGTGGAGCACAACCTGCCGGAGCGGGTGGATGCCATGGTGGCGGATTTCGGAGATGAGCTCGGTGATCTGGTGGACCTCAGGGCCCTGATGAGCGAGGAACTGCGCCAGCATCCGGACTTCATGAACCATATCCTGCAGGACGCCGGCGCCTCCACCTTCCGCTTCGTGATCCGCAGCGGCGCCGTCATCGGGCTGCTTCTGGGCGTTGTGCTTGCGGCGGGATGGACTTTCTGGCCCTCCAACTGGCTGCTCCTTGGGGGCGGATTCATTGTGGGGCTTCTGACCAACTGGATCGCGATCACGCTGATCTTCCGGCCGCGGGAGCAGAAGCAGTGGGGCCCTTTCCGCATACAGGGGCTGCTGATGCGCCGGCAGCCGGAGATCAGCCACATCTGGGGCCAGCGTGTCGCCCATGAGCTTCTGACCTGTGAAAAGGTGGCCTACGCGATTGTCCACGGGGAAAAGGCCGGGCGGACACGCGCCATCATCCAGAAGCACCTGCGTCCGCTTCTGGATCAGTCCACCGTGCTGCGTGTCAGCACGCAGATGGCCGTGGGTGCCTCCGGGTATACGGAGCTCAAGAAAAGCATGAATGACCGGGCGCTGAGCGCCTCGGAAGAGGTGTTCCGGGATGATGCCTTCAACCATGATCGGGCGCGCATCGTTGCCGAGCTGATCGAGGAGCGGATTGCCGGGCTGTCTCCAGAGGCGTTCCAGTCCCTGCTCCGGCCGGTATTCGCCGCCGAGGAAGGGCGGCTGATGCTGGCAGGTGGCGTCTGTGGGCTGGTGGCCGCCCTGCTGCCTGTGGTGCTGATGGGGTTCTGAGCTACCAGAAAACGGGTTGCTGGGTTGTGAGGATCTGGTCCACAAACGCGGCATGGGTCAGGGCGGTGCATCCCGGCGGCAGGGTCAGGGTCTCAGGGGATTCCGTCAGAGCAAGGATCGTGCCTGCCTGAATGCCGTGCAACGGTTCCGGCTCCGCCAGCCGTGCCAGGGCGGCCGCCGTCAGCACCAGCGTATCCTCGGGTCCCAGCGTCGCCAGGCACCGTTGATGGCGTGCATGGCCTGGCGTTTTCGCCAGTACGTGTACCCGCCCCGTCATGGATGCAGAATCCTTGGTACCCGTGCGTACAGATCCTGGATCTGCCCGCTGTTAACGGTGATGGCGGATTCAGGTGGCTCACCTCCCAGCTCTTCCGCCGCGCGTGCCTCCAGCATGAGCTGCTGCAGCCCCATATCCGGAAACCGGGCGAGAGGCATTCCCCGGTGCTCGCTGGCCAGGGCAGTGGCACCTGATCCTACCAGAAGCAGGCTGGCCCGGACCCCAAAGGTGCAGAGTGTGAGGAGCATATCGAGGAACTCGCCCGTGTCTTCTCCGCGATCAAGCACGAAGAGCTGATCGGGCAGGGGGGTGGGGGCCAGCTCCGTCATCACCGCTCCCCCGTGAACTGGAGAATGCGGTCCGCCTCTGAACAGGCCATGACCCAGTCCCCCAGGCCGCCGGTCGCCCAGCCGGTCCTCAGATGGGCATCATCAAGGGCGCGCTGTTGCGCCGAGCCGATGCATACGGTTGCCGGAAGCGACCATGCCGCAATGAGCTGTTCCCACTGAGAAGCGTTTTCGGCCCGTGAGGGTGAGGCGGGGTCAGGCGTTGCAGCCAGGAAAACCGCATCCCCCTGAAGGAAGATGCGGCTGATCGTGTGCCCGGCACTCAGAAGAGAGCTGGCGAAACACCAGGCGGACTGCATTACCTGGTGTTCGTGGGGAGCTGCCGTGATGTGAAAGGCCGCTTTCAAGCCGGATCAGTTCTCGCCAGCAAACGCCATCAGCAGGTGCAGGAGGCTGATGAAGAGGTTGTAGAGCGACACATAGAGGCCGATGGCCGCCATGATGTAGTTACGCTCGCCGCCGTTGATGATGGCGCTGGTCTGATAGAGGATGCAGGCGGATGCAAAGAGCGTGAAGCCTGCTGAGATCGCCAGGTGCAGGTTCGGCAGATTGAACAGGAAGGCGATCAGCATGCCGCCCATCAGGACGAGCGCGCCGGCAAAGATGAAACCACCCAGGAAGCTGAAGTCCTTGCGGGTGATCAGCGTGTAGGCGGACAGGGCCAGGAAGATGGTGGCGGTTAAGCCGAGCGCGGTGGTCACCAGGTGCCCGGCGCCGTTGGCAACGAACGCATTGAGGATCGGACCCAGTGTCATGCCCATGAAGCCGGTCAGGGCGAAGGTGGTTACCAGCCCCCAGACGCTGTTCTGCAGTTTATGGGTGGCAAACAGCAGCCCGTAGAAACCGACCAGTGTCAGGATCAGGCCCGGATGGGGCAGGTTCAGCGCCATGCTGGTTCCGGCCGTTACGGCGGAAAACGCCAGGGTCAGGCCCAGCAGCATGTAGGTGTTGCGCAGTACCGTCGTGACCTCTGTGCTCAGCCCTTCGCGGACCCCGCCCTGGGCCCGGCTCTGGGCGGCATTGGGGAAACGGTTGTCGGCCATGTGCGGAATCTCCTTGATGGACTCTTGACTGTATGCCCAATCATAAAGCGTCCACGGGCCAGTGCAAAGCCTTTCTGCGGGCTTTTGGAGACTCAA
The DNA here is from genome assembly GCA_051744725.1 of Pseudomonadota bacterium. GTDB lineage: Bacteria > Pseudomonadota > Gammaproteobacteria > Pseudomonadales > Oleiphilaceae > Halospina. Next base: position 47,918 of record JBNJDI010000002.1, read on the forward strand.
CACTTTGACATGACGCCGATTTAAGGTATTCTTTGCCGCGTTGTCCGTTCGGGCAACGTCTTCGCGGTGGGCTGGCAGAGTGGTCGAATGCAGCGGTCTTGAAAACCGCCGAGGGTTAACGCCCTCCCGGGGTTCGAATCCCTGGCCCACCGCCACTTTTATTTCCCTTTCCCAGTATCTCTTGTTATGCCTGCGTGCACGGAGTCGTCTCGTTCCTGTCTATCGGTTCTGAATTCTGTGGGTGATCGACGCTAGTCGGCAGTTCCGCGTGTTCAGCCAGTCCTCGGGTGGGAATAGGCCTGGTTTGGCTGGAGGTTACGTCAAATAGCATCAGCTTGCCCTGCCTTTATTCAGGGGGCGTGGGTCGGGATATCTATATTCGGGCGGGAGATGGAGGGTAAGGGGCCGGCTGGACCGGCCCCGTGAATCGCACTTACTCGCGACCGTAGATGGCCATCTGAGTATCGGCGATGTTGAGGTTGGAGATACCAACATTACCGATGCTGGCGGTAGTGCCGTCGCCACTGCCGACGTTGACCTCGGGCATCCAGATGCTGGTAGTCAGCTCATTGATGTCCACGCGCAGGGTTTCATCCGGCGCGCCGTCAATACCCGCAACTGTGGACAGGGCAGGGCCCGCACCAATTTCCGCGTTGACGTTCACACCAGTCACGGCAAGAGCCTGGCGATTCAGATCGCCTGCATCGCCCTTGAGGTTCTCAAGCTGGTCTTCGCCCGCCATGCGGATGCTGGGGAGACTGACCGCGGCAACATCGAAGTCCGCGCCGATGTCCGCATGGAACACGTTCCGGATGCGGATTGAGCCGGAGTCTTCATTGCCATCGGCAATCTGGTTGTTTACCCGCGCGGTGATATCCAGCTGGCTGACCCAGAAATCCGCCGTGAAGTCCGAGATCAGCGTTGCTGAGCTGTCATCATCACTTGAGGCAAGGCCAAGGCCGTCAAGGTCGACGCCAGCCTCGACGGGCGTCGGCTCGTTGCCCAGATTCCGCACGGAAATGTAGGCATCGCCATCCTCCACATCACCGGGATCTGCGCCATAAGGGGCGCGGCCGAGGTCATCGTTTTCGGTGATCAGGTCGACGTTGACGTCGATATCCAGTGATTCCCCGTCCTCGTGACCGCCGATCCGGATGCCGTCAATCAGCACGGAGCCGGTGTCCGCATCCGCTGTGCTCTGGCTGTATTCCACCTGATCGATGGTTGCGGCGGTCGACAGCTCGATGGTCACACCCTGCTTACCGGTAACATTACCCATGTCCTGATCGTTCATGGGTTGCAGGTCAGCGGATGCTGCCATCGGCAGGGAAGCGACTGAAAGGGCCAACAGGCTTTTCTTCATTGTCATCATTGTGATTTCTCCTCTTGGTTGTTTGGGCGACCCGCCACGGGCGGGCCACCCCTTCTGTTTCCCCGTTACTCCTCGAAACGGGGCGACAGCTCGAGCTCAATGGTGTTGCCCGGACCTTCGAAGAACTTGTTGAGGATGCCGGTCAGCAGACCGCAGTCCTCAAGTTCCGGGGCAACATAGGTGCCGGTGACGGTGCCGCCCTGGAGCGGATCAAACTCTTCGCCTTCAGGAGTCGAGAGGTTGATGGTGGCCGGCTCCACGGTCTGGCAGGAGTTGCCACCGCCGATCCGGATGCCATCAGAACCGAAGCCGAAGCCGATGATGGAAACCCGTGCCTCGGGAATCCTGATCATCAGGTCACTTTCCGCGGTCAGCTGGCCGGTTTCGAGGTCGAGGGAACCAGTGGTTTCACCAACCGGCTCAAACTCGATATCCGCGCGCCCCTGGATCTTGCGGAACAGCTGGGAGATCTGGAACTGGGCTTCGGTGGGATCGAGCTGCAGGTCCGCGGTGACATCACCGGTCTCGAGGTTGACCTGGCTGTCGATCTGACCGTTCAGCGGTACGTCTGAGTCGTTGGCTGCGACATTGGTGATGCCTTCCAGATCAAAGGTAACGTCGACGGGTTCGGTACCACCGTTGCCGTTATCGCCGTCCCCGTTGTCACCGTCACCGTTATCGCCGTCGTCACCATCGCTGGTGTCCTCGGCTGTGCCGGACAGCGTTACGCTGTTGGGGGAGTCCTCCAGATTGGTCGCAACCTCGAGGTTCGCGCTGTAGTCACCGACCTGGCTGGTCTGGAAAGTCGCGGTAACGGTGCAGGATTGCTCCGGAGAAAGCGCGCTCGGGCAATCATTGGCCTGGGTGAAGACACTGTCGGGGTTGTTGCCAATGCTCAGGCCGTTGATTTCAAGGTCTGCTTCACCAGTGTTGGTCAGATCCAGTGTCTGTTCAGCACTGTTGGTATTGGCGAGATCAATGGTGCCGAAATCAACCTCTTCGGAGCTGAGCTCAAGCGCCGGCTCGGGCTGTTCGGTCGCCTCGGCACTCAGGTCAACCACCTTGGGCGAGTCCTCGGCATCCGGATCCGTGGAATCGACCTCGACACTGGCACTGTAGGTGCCCGGCTCGCTTGCCTGGAAGTTCACATCCACGGAGCAGCTCTGGCCCGGATCAAGCGTGGTGCAGTCGTTGCTCTGTGTGAACAGGTCGGCATTGGCACCGGCGGTGGTCACATTGTTGATGTTGAGTGCCTCGCCGCCGTCGTTGCCCACGGTAACGCTGCCGTTCAGCGGACTGCCGGCCATGGCGCTGCCAAGGTTCAGGGATTCCGGTTCCACCGTGATATTGGCTGGCTCCGTCTGGTCCGGCACCACCTCAAAGGTGTGCAGCACCATGTCCTCCATGTTGCCCACAAGGGTGCAGTCGGAGGTGAATTCACCCACCGGATCGTTGGCAATGTTCCCGTCTGTATCGCGTACAACCTGGTCCAGTTGCAGGTCGCCAACGGTGATGGTGCCCTGGCCGGGGTTGTCGAAGGTGAGCGGATCAACGGTCGCGCTGGAATCCACTGTGAAGGAGCCGCTCTCGCCGGGAATAGGCTGTTGCGGAATTTCCAGGGTTACCGAAAGCGGCTGGTCACTTTCTGGGAGCGCAATGTTGTTTTCCGCGGTCGCGGTGCCTTCGAGGCTGCGACCTCCGACGGCATAGAGCCCCTGACGGGCGGTGTTGTTGATGGTGGTGACCGCGTCGATGTTCAGCTCGCCGGTTGATTCGCCGACGGTCATCTCTGCGGGCAGGTCAGCGCTGATCTCGGACACCAGGGGCTGCTCACCGATGATGGGCAGCGGGCAGGTGTGCTCGACTGTCAGCGAGACCTCTTCCGCGTTGATGGTGGTTGCGCCTGTTGCAAGCAGCGCTGTAACGGCGCTGCTGAGCAGCAGGCGCCCGGGCTTACTTGTAGGCTTTTCGGTTATGGCGTTCATCAACGTCATCCTCATTGTTTGTTGTATTCATGGGGCCGGGACCGAATGACGCATCCTGGAGCGGCCCCGGTATCTGCAACGGTCGCGTGGCTGGCGGTTTGTGGTCATTGCTCAAAAAGGAAACAGGATTGTTAAAACCGGTTATTCAGGCAGGAACTTCTCGAATTCGTGATGAACCTCAATAAGGGGGTGTGAACACATAATGAACGGATGTTCATTTTCTGGCGCGCAGGGGCTTGTGACTCAGGGTGGGGGCTGGTGACTGTGGCTGCGGGGGACGGCAGTGATCAGATGCGGCGACGGGTCTGGCCCGGCGTGCGACCGGTCCAGGAGCGGTAGGCGCGGGTGAAACTGGCCTGGTCGCTGAAGCCGAGTTTGTAGGCGATGGTGCTCAATGGCATCCGCGTGTCGCCCAGATACCGATCGGCGTAGTGGCAGCGGATCTCGTTGCGCAGATCCCGGAAAGAGCAGTCTTCGGCCTGAAGATGGCGTCTCAGTGAACGCGGTGTCATCTGGAGGTTCTGTGCGACGCGCTCCAGTGTGCAGTTCAGACCCGGGTCATCGAGGATCTGGCGGCGTACCCTCTCGGTGATGCTGGTGTTGTCACCGGAGGCCCTGAGATCCTGGCGCAATCGGTGCCGGGCCAGGAAGGAAGACAGCTCCTGCCCGAGATTGGCTGCCGTATGCTGGGCCGGATGCAGCGTGGCGCAGGCCGCTGGTGCATTGAAGCGGATCACCGCCTTGGGGGCCACCTGCTGCCAGTCCCCGGTGGTGAGCGCTGTTGGCGTATCGAACTCGAGCAGCATGTCCCTGCATATGTGGCGCGACAGTTCATAGATGCTGCCCATGTAGATCCGGATCATGAACGACCGCATATTGCCCAGATCCCAGATGTCATGGAGCTCGATCTGTACGGTTTCGTCCTTCAGGGTCAGGCGCAGGTCATGGATCGGCAGGCAGACCCGCTCATACTCGATGATCATCTCCACGAGGCGGAAGTAGTCGTTCTGCCAGAGCACAGCGGCCCCAACCAGACCGTGCGCATTGATGTCGAGCTGTTTGCCGAACTCGAATGGGACACGCTCATCCTCGGCGAGTTCACTGGCATGCCGGAGGAGTATGAGCAGCTCATTCATGGTGAGACCTTCCCCGCTGGCTTCCAGCTCGGAGGCGTCCAGTCCGGTGCCTTCCAGGAGGGCCGGAGGGCGGATACCGTACTGTTCCATGAAGCGCAGGAAGTGGGTCACATACCGCGTGGGCAGTATGGGGACATCGTAGGCCTGAGCATCCTGAACTGAGCGAGTCGGCACATCCATCCTGGGAGCCTCCGGAATCCGTATTTCCCTGTAATCTAATTGTTCGTCAATCCTTTGGGATTGGCCGGTCATCCGTTAACCAATGTCAGATTGACGAATCGCAATCCGGCGTACAGCCGTGGGCACTATACAGAGGCAGACTTGCTTGCCAAGCAGCTTGGCCGAAAATGAGAAAAAATGGCCGCTTTGATTATAACGGCCATTCCGGAATGTGAACCGTGCAACTCAGGTCCCGCAGAAGGTCCTGGCAACCTGTTCTTCCGGCGCAGGCGGGTGCCGGTATACGGACGTGTCGGCAGTGGCTGAGAAGGGGGATTCCAGTGCCGCCATGAGATCATGGAAATGCCGAAGGTCTCCTTGCTGGGCGGCGCCGATGGCCGCCTCCACCTGATGGTTGCGGGGGATGAGAGCGGGATTCGCCTGCCACATTGATTCTGGGGTATCGAGCAGCTTGGTCCAGCGTGCACTCCAGTCCTGTGCCTGTTGTGTGCCTCCTAGAAGCGCGGCTGCGGCCTCCTGGGCATCCTTGTGGCGGGCGAGCCGGGCCAGCTCGCGGAAGGTTGCGGTGAAGTCACTGCCGGTCTGCTGCATGATTCCCAGCAGCTCATGCACTACCTGTTCATCTTCCGGTGCCAGGCTGCTGATGCCGAGCTTGCGGCCGAACCGCTCGCGCCAGGCACTGTTGTAGTGCTCGCGGTATTCACCAAGGATGGCCTTTGCCGTTTCCACAGTCTCTTGCCTGTCGCCGTCAAACAGCGGCAGCAGGCATTCGGCAAGCCGGGCCAGGTTCCAGTAGCCGATCTCCGGCTGGTTGCTGTAGGCGTAGCGCCCCATGGCATCGATGGAGCTGAACACGGTGTTGGCATGGTACTGGTCCATGAAAGCGCACGGGCCGTAGTCGATGGTTTCCCCGCTGATGGCCATGTTGTCCGTGTTCATGACGCCGTGAATGAAACCAATGCTCATCCAGTCCGCGATCAGCTCCGCCTGGCGCTGCGCCACGGCCCTGAAAAATGCCTGGTAGGGCTGATCCTCGAACATCAGTGAAGGGTAGTGCCGGGAAATGGCGTAATCGGCCAGCGTGCGGATGGCATCGGTATCCTGCCGGTAGGCGAAGTATTCAAAGGTGCCCACCCGGATATGGCTGGCAGCCACCCGGGTCAGTACCGCGCCGGGTTCGGGGCGATCACGTATTACGCCGGTGCCTGTGGTGACAGCAGCAAGTGCACGGGTGGTGGGAACACCCAGGGCATGCATGGCTTCGCTGATGAGGTATTCGCGGATCACCGGCCCTATGGGAGCCCGCCCGTCACCGCCACGGGAGAATTCGGTACGCCCGGCGCCCTTGAGCTGGATATCACGGCGCTTCTGGTGCTGGTCGATGACCTCACCAATCAGAACAGCGCGCCCGTCTCCCAGTTGGGGCACGAAGTTGCCGAACTGATGACCGGCGTAGGCGAGGGCGATGGGCTCGGCGTTGTCCGGCAGGCTGTTACCGGAGAAAACCGCGGCGAGTTCGTGTTCATCGGACTCATTCACATCAATGCCCAGCTCCTCGGCCAACGGACTGTTGAAGCGGATCAGTTCCGGGTCACGCGCCTGGGCCGGCTGCGAGGGCCGGTGGAAGTGTTCGGGAAGCCGTGCATAGCTGTTGTCAAACGGAAACGGGGGAAGGGGCATGCAATCCTCTGGCGGTTGAACACATTATCCATTCTAGGTGCGGGACAGTACGTTTTGCATTCGGGATCAGACTTATTGGCCAGCCCAGCTTGACAGAAGCACGTCACAATCCCGATAATTCGCTCGCGTTGCGGCAAGCCCGCATCCCAGCCCTGATATCGGCGTGTGGCGCAGTTTGGTAGCGCACTTCCTTCGGGAGGAAGGGGTCGCAGGTTCGAATCCTGCCACGCCGACCATCACTTCAAATCCGTATACCTTGCCGCTGTAGGCGAACTGAAAAGTCACAGGCGCTTTTTTCAGCCTTCCAGATCAACGCTCAGGTTTTTCCCCACACGCTGTATGAAGTTGCCCGAAGCCACCACAAAGGTGAGCTCCGCGATCGCCTGATTGGAGAAATGCGTCTTCAGGTCCTCCATGGCTTCTTCAGAGGCTTTCACGTCGCGGGTGGTTTCATACGCGAAGCGGATGACGGCACGCTCGGGCTCGGAGAACTGGCCACTGTCAAAACCGTCTTCGTTCAGATCGTCAATCTGGATGTCGAGCAGTCCGGCCTCTTTTGCCGCTGGTACGTGATGGCCCTGACAGTAGTCGCAGTCATTGAGGCGGGCCACTGTCAGGTAGGCGATCTCACGCAGCCGGTTGCTGATCGAAAGCTGGCCGAAATAGAGATCCAGCAGTGTGCCAATGCCCTGGGTGGCAGGGCCTGAATGGCCGAGTAGCTTGACTACATTGGGGACCATGCCCATGCCCTGTTCCATCTCCTGATAGACTGGCGTGGCGCCTTCCGCTTCCTGGCCTTTTTCGGCGTAGGGGATTCTTGCCATTGCTGCTTACTCTCTTGTTCGGTGGATTGCGTGTGTCGGGACACGGGAAGTATGGAGACGTTACGTGGCCCTCCGCGCTGCGTAAAGCCAGCAGCCGTTCCATCCGGATGAATTGACTTTTCTCAAAGGCTGAAGCTTAATTTTGGTGGTAGCGTCCCTCTTTACCTTCCGGAGTTAACGACCTTTCATGCTAACCGGACACCCCCAGCTGTCCCCGCTGCGAATCACGCTGATCTATCTGATCGTCAGTGTGCTCTGGGTAGTCTTCTCGGACCGCCTGCTTATTCTGTTCATGCCGGAGGCCACGGGCGAGACACTTACCTTTGCCCAGACCCTCAAGGGCTGGCTCTTCATCGCCGGCTCAGCCCTGCTGATAGGCTATCTGACCCAGCAGCTCGTCCGCGACCTGACCCAGGCGCAGTCGGAGCTGCGTCTGCGTCAGGCAGCCATGGCCAAGACCCACACTGGTGTCATTATTGCGGCTGAGGACCAGACGATCCTCTATGTGAATGAGGCGTTTACGCGGATCACCGGCTTCAGCGCCGATTACGCGGTGGGGCGGACGCCGCGCATCCTCAATTCGGGATTCCATGATGGGGATTTCTATCGAACGCTCTGGGGCGAACTTGAGAGCGAGGGCGTCTGGCAGGGCGAGATCGTGAACCGGAAAGCGGATGGCAGTCTCTTCACGGAATGGATCACGATTACCCGGGTGGCGGATCCGTCGCTGGATAAGGTCCATTATGTCAGTGTTCTGAGCGATATCAGTGAACAGAAGGAGGGGCAGGAAAAACTCCGCTACATGGCCTATTACGATCCGCTCACCGAGCTTCCCAACCGGGCATTCTCACAGGAGGAGGTGCGGCGTTTGCTGACAAGAGCCACGGGCACGGATTACCGCCTCTGCCTGATGTTTGTGGACCTGGACAACTTCAAGGTCATCAATGAGAGCCTGGGCCATGAAGCCGGTGACCAGCTGCTGCGCGAGGTTGCCATCAGGCTTCGTGAGGCACTCGGTGCGGACGGATTCATAGGACGTTTTGCCGGTGACGTTTTTGTGGTCTGTTCCTGGGTGCAGCCGGTTGAGCGTGCAGGCGTGCTTGCCCGGGCCGTGCTCGGTTGTTTTGATCAGACGTTTCACCTTGAGCCACACCGGGATCTGTCGGTGCGAGCCAGTATCGGCATTACACTGACTTATGGTAATGAAGCAGGTGCGGATGAGGAGATCAGCTTTCTGTTCAGCTGCGCCGATTCCGCGCTCAACGAGGCCAAGCGGCGGGGCAGGAACACCTACGCCTTCTACACCCAGGCCCTCACTGAGGGGTCCACCCGCAGGCTGGAACTGGAGCAGGCGCTGAAAGAGGCTATTGATGACAATCAGCTGGTGCTTTTCTATCAGCCTGTATTCGACGTGGAAAACGGTCACTGCGTCGGCGCCGAGGCGCTGGTGCGATGGGAGCATCCGGAACGGGGGATGATCAGCCCCGGTACATTCATCCCCCTGGCCGAGGACACCGGGCTCATACTGCCCCTTGGACGTTGGGTTATGGAGGAGGTGGCCGGCCAGGTTCGTGCCTGGCTGGATCAGGGGCTGGATCCGGGAAGGATTTCGTTCAACGTATCCAGCCAACAGCTGCATAACGCACCCTTCGTTGAGCAGCTTCAGGAGACGCTCCAAACCATGCGGGTGCCTGCCGGATGTCTGGAAGTGGAGCTTACAGAGAGCGGTCTCATGGCCGAGGAAACGATCGGAATTCTCAACCGCATCCGGGACATCGGCGTTGATATTGCGATCGATGATTTTGGTACCGGCTACTCATCGCTGGCCTACCTGCGGCGCTTCCCGGTGGAGAAGCTCAAGATTGACCGGGGATTTGTCGAGGGCTTGGAAGACTCTCCGGAAGCCCGTTCCATTGTTGAAGGGGTGGTCGCAATGGCGCAGGCGCTCGCTCTCCGGACCCAGGCTGAAGGTGTTGAGACCAGGGAGCAGCTGGCGGTGCTCAGCGCATTGGGTGCGGAGTGTTACCAGGGGTTCCTGCGTGGCCGACCCGTGCCCGCTGAGACCTACACGCAACAGTGGCTGACGACCGATACCAGGCCTTTTATTTCAGACGCCGTCTGATCGCCTTCCCTGCGCCGCTCTGAGGCCGGTTTGATCGGACTCCCGGAACAGGGCCCTGCCGAGGCTGAGGAAATAGTTTCCGAACGCCAGGTTGATGGCCTTTCTCTGCGCTTCCTGCGGGTAGAGTCCGGCGCGAGCCTCGTCCGACTGGCGGGTCCCCCGGACCAGGAAGGGACTGTTAACCGGCGCGTCCTGCACGAAGGCCTCGAAGGCCCGGGCACCCATTTCCTCCGGGCGGCTGTAGTAATAGGTTCCGAGCTGCTCATCCATGCGTGCCGATGCCCTGAAGAGCGCGCTGGGTTCACTGCCGTTCTCGTTGACCAGTATCGCCCTGAAGCATTGGAAGAGCAGAGCGTTCAGCGGATGGTCCACCGGGCGAAGCTCCTTCAGCCAGGCGGCGCTGGCGAAGCAGTCCGGCGGTGCGTTCGTGAAAGCGTGGCTTGCCAGGTAATGGTCGAGGGCGTGGAACCATTCGTGGGCCAGGCTGCCGGCCCCGGCGTTCTTGGCCAGTGACAGGCTGCGCTTGGCTGGCGTGTAGTGCGCTGAGACGCCGCGCTGACCGCCGATCCCGTATTCCAGCGACAGGCTGCCACGCAGTGAGATGAGTGATTCCGGGCCGCCCAGAATGGCCTTGAGGTCTTCCAGAGCCGCGGCGAACTGGTAAGCGGCCCGCTGTTGTTCGTCAGCGGTCACCCAGTTGCCGATGCCGATACTGCGGAAACCGTACTGACGCCGTATTGCTGCAAAGCCGCTTTTGTGCATGCCAATACTCTAACGGTGCAACGGATCCGTATGAAGCGGCGGGCATTGAATTGTCGGCTGAAGGTCAGCAGGATAAATGCGCTGAAAAGCGGTTGAGTACGACGCCGTCAGTCGCTGGCCCCATTCAAAGTAATTCACCAAGAGCAGAAACCCGGAGCCGCCACTTCATGACCTACTCCCTTCTCGCCGTTGGTGACCTGCACCTGGGCGCCCGCCCGAGCCGCTTACCCGATGAACTGACCGGACGTTCCGCGGAACTGGGCACCGCCGGGGCCTGGCGTCGAATCGTCGATCAGGCCCTTGAGCAGAGGGTTAACGCCGTGGTGCTGGCGGGCGACGTGGTCGAGGACGAGGACGATTTCTTTGAGGCCTATCGGGAGCTGGCGACCGGCGTGGAGCGCCTGCTTGCGGCCGGCATCCGGATCCTGGGCGTGGTGGGTAACCACGACGTGCGTGTTCTCCCAAGGCTGGCGGATCAGCTGAGTGGATTCGAGCTGCTGGGCCGGGGCGGCGAGTGGGAGGCTGTGACCCTGGAATCAGCTGACACTGAGCTGACGTTGCATGGCTGGTCCTTTCCGTCACCCCGTTTCCGGGATAGTCCGTTAAAGGGCACCAGGCTGGAACGCGGCCCCGGCATCAATTTCGGTATCCTGCACGCGGATCGGGATCAACCCGCCAGCCCCTATGCACCGGTAAGCAGCGCTGAGCTGAGGGATGCCGGCCTGGATGGGTGGCTGCTGGGCCATATCCATATGCCGGATGCCCTGAGCGTCGAGGTACCCAGCGGCTACCTGGGCTCGGCCACGGGCCTTGATCCCGGCGAATCCGGCGCGCGCGGGCCCTGGCTGTTTGAGCTGAGTTCTGGCGGGATCCAGAGCGTTACGCAGTGGCGGCTGGCACCGCTTCACTGGGCCCGTCTGCCGGTGGATCTGACCGGCATTACGGCACCCGAGGATGCGCGGGAGCGGCTGGTGGCCGCTGTGCAGGAACTCGATGAGACTCTGGCGGATCACCGTATGCCACCGGAAGCGGCGGCATTGCGGGTGGAATTCACGGGGCGCACAGACCTGGGCGCAGGGGTGGCCAGGCTGATGGAGCGGGAATCACTGGGGGCGCTGCATGCCGGCAGCGGCCGTATCCATTACTTCGTTGAAACCCTACGCTACGCGACCCAGCCGGTTATTGATCTGGCGGATCTGGCCCGCCGAGCGGATCCGGTGGGGCTGCTCGCCCAGCGACTGCGGCTGCTTGAAAGGGAGGAGGGCGACCCCGACCGCCAGGCACTGATCCAGGAGGCCCAGCAGCAACTCCGTGAACAGGCCGACCGTTCCCACTGGCAGGCACTGCCCGGCCAGGGCATCACGGAGACGGACGTGGTCGACTGGCTCCAGCGGAGCGGCATGGCGGCGCTGGAACGCCTTCTCGCGCAGGGGAGGGCGGCGTCATGAAGCTGCGTGATGTGGTCATTACCCAGCTTCCAGGGTTTGGCGACCGGCTGAGCATCGAAGGCTTTGATCCGGGCTTTACCCTGGTCACCGGGCCCAACGCCTCGGGCAAGAGCAGCCTCGTGCGCGCCCTGCGCCATCTTGTAGCGCCTGGTTCCGAGAGCGCCAGCGGCGCACTGACCCTGGAGGCCCGGTTCCGCAGCGGGGAAGACCTGTTCACTGTGAGCCGCAGCGGTGAACAGGTGGTGTGGCAGCGTAACGGCCAGACTGTTGACGCGCCTGTTCTGCCCGCTGGTGATTTCCTGCGCTGTTACTGGCTTTCCATGAACGACCTGCTCCAGGCCGGCGATACCGAGACGGCGATACTGGCCCAGCTGCAGCGCGAGCTTGCTGGCGGTTTCGACCTGGACTCGCTGCGACGCGATCCACTGTTCGAGGTGCGGCCCCGGCAGGGGCAGTCGGAGGCGAAGACCCTGCGGGAGAAAGAGCAGGCCCTGGCGAAATGCCAGCGTGACTATGCGGAGCTGGACCAGCAGCGGCACCGGCTTGCGGAACTTGATGAACGCATTGAGGCCGCCCGGGCGGCGCGCAGCGCCGTGACCCGGACCGAACAGGCCCTGGAATGGCTGGCGGCACGCCAGCGGCGGCGGGCCGCGGAAGAAGCCCTGGCGGAATTCCCGGACGCTGTGGGCCGGCTGACCGGCAATGAACCTGAACGGCTGGATGAGCTGGAAGCCCAGCGCGACCGGCT
>JBNJDI010000003.1:0-58816 GCA_051744725.1 Pseudomonadota bacterium
GGGCACGGCGGCGAGGTCCGCTTCGTTGCGGATGGTGGCGAAGGAGGCGCGGTAGATGGCGGCGCCGTCCTTTTCGTAGTCATGGAGTTCGTCCATGGTCATTTCCTTCATCAATTGTCAGCACAGAGAATTCTGTCACCAGCTTTCAACTCATTTGCCGGTCAGGCATCGGGCAGTGTTCTCCGGGAATCGCTGTAAATACATCCCTGTACGCTGCTCTTCCGCCATCCATGGCTCCAGAGCTTCCCGGAGAACACACCCCGATACCTTCCGTTTAACCGCGAAGCTATCGCCACCCCCATTGACGCCACCTCACGGCTTTATCCTTACCCCCCGGGCGACAAGCCACCAGGCGAGTATTCCAGTGGACACAGTCACCACCGGCAGCACCAGAAACGTCCACCCACCCCCGATCGTTCCCTCATCGAGAAGGCTGTAACGGAAGCCATCCACGATGTAGACCATGGGGTTGGCCAGGGAGACGGTGTCCCAGGGGGCCGGGAGGCGGTCGATGGGGTAGAAGACGCCGCCGAGGTAGATCAGTGGCGTCAGCAGGAAGGTGGCGATGACGGAGGTGTCGTCGAAGCTGCGGGCGAAGATGCCGTTGAGCAGGCCCGCGAAGGAGAACAGCAGGGCGCTCAGTACCGCCACCAGCAGGCCGATGCCCGGGTGCTGGAGTTCGAGCTGGGTCATGGGCAGGGCCACCAGCAGCACCAGGGCCCCGGCCATGAGGCCGCGCAGCACGCCGGCGGTGGCGAAGCCGGCGACGATGAGCCAGGCGGGCATGGGGGCGACCAGCATTTCCTCGATGTGGCGCTGGAGCCGGGCGCCGAAGAACGCGAGGGTGGTGTTGTTGTAGGCGTTGGTGACCACGGCGAAGAGCACCAGGCCGGGCATGATGTAGTCGGCGTAGTCGGCGCCGCCCACCTGGCCGAGGTCGCGCCCGACGAAATGCCCGAAGATGACCATGAAGAGCGTGGCGGTGACCACCGAGGGCAGCAGGTTCTGGACCCAGGAGCGGAGGAAGCGCCGCACCTGCTTGATAACCAGGCCCTGGTAGGCGTTCCAGAGGATGGTGGTGTTCATTGCGTCCCCTCCGTGCCCGGCTCGCCGTTTTCAAGGAGGCGCAGGAAGCGGGCTTCCAGGCCCTGGTCACCGGTGCCGCTGCCGGCGTCGGCGCCGAAGAGGCGTTCCGGTGTGTCGTTGGCGATCAGGCGGCCTTCGCGGAGCACGGCGACGCTCTGGCAGAGGTCGCGCATTTCCTCGAGGTAGTGGCTGCTCATCAGGATGGTGGTGCCGTTGGCATTGAGCTCCTGCAGCAGTGACCAGGTGTCACGCCGGGCTTCCACGTCCAGCCCTGCCGTGGGTTCGTCGAGGATCAGCAGTTCCGGTTCATGCACCAGGGCCCGGGCCAGCATCAGCCGGCGTTTCATGCCGCCGGAAAGCCCCCAGGGTTTGCGCTCGGCGCGTTCCAGCAGGCCCACGCGCTCGAGGACCACCCGGGTGCGCTCCCGGGCGCGGCGGCGGGGCAGGCCGTAGTACATGGCCTGGGTGGCGATGATCTCGTTGATGGGCTCGAAGCTGTTGAAGTTCACTTCCTGGGGCACCAGCCCCACCCGGCGGCGGGCGGCGACAGGGTCGCGCTCCGGGTCATGGCCGAAGAGGCGCACCGAGCCGGTCTCGATCCGGACCAATCCGGTCATCAGGCCGATCAGGGTGCTCTTGCCGGCGCCATTGGGGCCGAGCAGGCCCTGGAAGGCGCCGCGCTCCACGGTGAGGTCCACGCCATCCAGCGCCGCCTGCCCGCCCTTGTAGGTCTTGCGCAGTCCCTGGAGATCAATGGCCGCGGTCATGCCACCTCCTCGGCAAAGCCGATGAGTTCGCCCTGGCGGCTCACGCCGCACACGCTCAGGTGATGATCGCCGGGCAGGTAGTCGCGCATCCGGGCCAGGCCCATCCCCGCAATACGGTCCCCCAGGGGGACCCCCGCTTTCTGGCAGGCTTCCAGGGCCTCGATGCTGGTGTTGGCCGTACGGATCCAGTCCACCAGCGCGGATTCAGCGCCCACGGCCAGTGCCTGGTCGGCGATGAAATCGAAATCTATGGCACAGCGCTGGCTGTGGGTATCCGGCTCGCCGGCGGCGAACTTGCTGAGCTTGCCGAAACCGCTGGCCAGCGTTACGCGTGGCAATGGGTGCTTTTTCAGGTACTTGAGCAGGGCCCCGAACATGTCGCCCATCTCCACAATGGCGCCTTCCTCGAGCCCGAAACGCGAGCGGGCGAAGGCTTCGCTGGTGCCGCCGGTGCAGCCGGCGATATGGGTCAGGCCGTTGGCACGGGCCACATCCACGGACTGGTGGATGGAGGCAATGAAGGCGGAGCAGGAGAAGGGCCGCACGATACCGGTGGTGCCCAGTACCGACAGGCCGCCCAGGATGCCCAGCTTCCCATTCATGGTGTTGCGGGCGATGGCCTCGCCGTCGTCGATGCCCACGGTTACGCTGAAGCCACCCGCAAACCCCGTTTCAGCCGCGATGGCCTCCAGATGCTCGGTGATCAATCGCCGCGGCACCGGGTTGATGGCCGGCTCGCCCACGGGCACGGGCAGTCCGGAGCGGGTCACGGTTCCAACCCCCTCACCGGCCCGGAATACCACGCCGGCATCGCCGGTCAGTTCCAGGCGGACCCAGAGCCGGGCGCCGTGGGTGGCGTCCGGGTCATCCCCGGCATCCTTGATAACCCCCGCCGTGGCGCTGGTGCCGGTCACCGCGAGATCTTCGATCGTCATCGCTGGTTCCTGGCCCCGGGGAAGATGGATGCGCACGCACCGGTCCTCGGTCCCCGCCAACAGGGCACGCGCCGCCGCCACCGAGGCGGCCGTAGCACAGGCGCCCGTTGAGAGACCCTGACGAAGGGGACCGTTGTGTTCCGGGGTTTCGGGACGCATGGTGGCTCAAGCCCTGAGCGCTCCACCGCCGTGCCACCCGCACTGACGATGCTGTTCCCCTGGGCCGGTCTCCGGACTCATGCTGGAACCTGAGCGGTTCGGGCGGATCGCCTTCCCATGATGGCACCATCACAGTGGCGGGGATGATCCGCGCCCAGCATTCACCGTTGCGGGGGCAGTCCCGGAGTCACACCGGGTTCCCGTTTCAGCCGGTCATCCGAACGGACGCCGACCACCCAGGGACGAAAGAGGAGCAAATCCTAGAGGATCGGGGTCCCCTGGTCAAATTGCCACCAGCTCGCCTGAGCTTTGACTTTCCTCTGCCCTTACCCTAGCCTCCCCGCTGCTTCGGTCAACACTCCGGTAGGAGTGTTAGGGAACCCGGTGAGATTCCGGGACTGACGCGCAGCGGTATTGGGGAACGAGGATCACTGGGGGTTACCCCCGGCACTGTCCGAACCGGATGGGAAGCCGTGATCCAAGGCCAGCGCCAGCCATAGGCGCCCGCCCCTGAGTCCGAAGACCTGCCGAAGCCCGGCCCGTGACACAGATGGGCCGGACGCCGAGCCTTCGCGATTGAGGTGTTCGGGTCGCCAACGGACCGGTGTTACAACCGCTGCCCCGCCTGTCGGCCTGCCCGCGTGAGGGCTCCATCACTAATGGACTCAGTGTTGGAGACCTTGTATGAAACGACTGTTTTTATTCCTGACCCTGTTATTCCCATTTGCCGCTGCCGCAGTGGATCATCGCATGGCCCTGGATGAGCTGGTAGTCCAGGGGTCCGCCCTGGAAGAAACCCTGCCTTCGGAGCTTTCCGCCTACGGTGCCGACCTGGAAGTGATCGAGGGGGAGCAGCTTGAACAGACCGGCATCAGCGATGTCGGACAGGCCCTCCAGGGCAGTGTTCCCGGCCTCCACCTCAACCCCAGGACCGGCCGCGGCGACTACTCGGACGTGTCCATCCAGGGTTCGCGCAGCCAGGATGTGCTCTGGCTGGTGGACGGCGTGCGCATCAACAACCGGCTCTTTGGCGGCACTTCGCCCCTGGACTCCATCAGCACCCACATGATCGAGCGCATCGAGGTGCTCAAGGGCGGCCAGGGGCTGTTCTACGGCACCCAGGCCGTGGCTGGTGTGGTGAACATCGTACTCCGCCAGCCCCCGGAAACGTCCGAAGGCAACCTGACCGGGGCCATTGGCTCACTGGGCGACCGGCGCCTGGCCGGGCATGTCAGTGACGGCAATGAGTACGGCCGATGGCTGGTGTTCGGGGAACACGACCACTCCGATGGCTACCGGCCCTACCGTAACGACGCCTGGCAGGCGAACGCCCGCCGCCAGCAGCGGGGGTTCAGCCGGCGCTCCTACGGGGGGCGGTACAGGCTCGATGCCGGTGAGGGCAAGTCCCTGAACGCTCTGTTCCTGCGCAACGACGTGGAAGCGGATTACCCGCGACCGGCGGACAATTTCAAAAGCGTCAATGACCGCGACGAGCACATCATCTCCCTCAAATGGGACCACCAGGTCACCGAACAGAGCGGCTATTTCATAAAAACCTATTTCCACGACTGGTGGACGGACTACACGCGCCTCGGCATGGACACGGACGGCAACGTATCCGTCATCGACGACCGCAGTGAGTGGGGTTTCGAGGATTACGGGGTGAACGTAACCGGCCGGCACATCCTCGACGGCGGCTCGGAGCTGCTGGCGGGCATCGATTACCAGCGCTACCGCGGCAAGGACGAGGTCGTCGACATTGCCAGCCGTTCCGAGGCCGTCACCGCCGGATTCGTCCAGGTGCGCCCGAAGCTCGCCTTCTCACCCAGCACCCACCTGGCCATCGGGGCGCGCTACAACCACGCGGAGTTCGGCGGCAGCCACAGCATCTGGAACCTCAGCCTCGGCCAGCCCCTGCCCGCTGGGCTGGAGCTGCAGGCCAGCCTGGGCACCAACTTCCGCCTGCCAACGGCGGACGAACTCTTCCGGGTCACCGATAATGGTGCCAACGGCAATGAAAACCTGGAGCCGGAGCAGAGCCTGAATGCCAACCTGACGGTCAGCGGCCCGCTGGGGCAATCGATCCAGTGGCGCCTGGGCGGTTTCTACAGGGAGATTGAGGACCTGATCGGGCGCAGGAACGGGCGCTTCATCAACACAGCCAACACCACCCGTGTCCGTGGTGGCGAAGCGGGACTGCGCATCGACGGGGCGCACGGCTGGAGATTGGCCATCGACGCGACCTACGCCCGGGCACGCAACAAAGGCGCCTCCGGGCAGATCGACGACATCCCCGAATGGTACGCCAACGCCTCCCTGGGCTGGCAAGGCAACAGCCGGGGCTGGCAGCTCAATGCGCGCCACACCGGCGACATGGCCACTACGCTGGAGGACTTCGGCCAGCAGGGCTACGGCAATCGCACGCTGTTCGATGCCAGCGCCTGGCTGGAATTCGGCGCGAACGGGGCCAACCGGCTCACCCTGCGGCTGGAGAACCTGGCCGACAGGGAGTACGCCAACGGCATCAGCCAATCCGCCACCCCGGACGACGATCCGTTCCGCTACGAGACCCTGGGCCCGCCCCGCAACGCCCAGCTTGAATACAGCCGGAGCTTCTGATGGCAGGCCGGCTGAAGAAACGGATCCTGAGCTGGCTGATCCCGGTGCACCGCTACCTCGGGCTGACCATGAGCCTGGTCCTGCTGCTGTGGTTCGCCTCGGGCATCATCATGGTGTTCGAGGGCTACCCGCGTACACCGGACCACGAGCGCATGGACTGGTTGAAACCCCTGGACACCAGTGAACTGACCGTCGCGCCTTCGGTGGCGCTCGCCCGACTGGGTCTGGACGACCCAGAGGGCCTGCGGATCAACCAGCCAGGCGAACGCCCGCGCCTGCATGCAATGGACGACGACGGGCAATGGCACAGCGTCTTCGCCGACACCGGCGAGCCCGCCCCGGCGCTGAACCGGGCGCAGGCGGCCGATCGGGCGGAAGCACGATCCGGAGCCGAGATCGCCTCGATCACCCGGCTGGAGGGCCCGGACCAATGGACCGTCAACAGCCACGTCCGGGCGCCGGCGCCGCTTTGGCGCGTGGCGCTTGAGGACGGGGCCGGCACGCACCTGTATCTTGCCGAACCGACCGGCGAGGCCATTCACAGCACCACCTTCCACGAGCGGGTCTGGGGCTACGCGGGCCCGGTGATCCACTGGATCTACCCGACCCAGCTCCGGGACCTGTCGGGCGTCTGGCGCCAGGTGGTGATCTGGCTCTCGGGCATCGCCACCCTGGCCTGTCTCAGCGGCGTAGTGCTGGGCCTCATGCTGATGCGCCGCAACAGGCGCCGGGGTGGCGTGAGCCCGTTCCATGGCTGGCTCCGCTGGCACCACTACCTGGGGCTGACCTTCGGGGCACTCGCCACCACCTGGGTGTTCAGCGGCCTGCTGTCGATGGGGCCCTTCCACTGGACCTCCGTCGACCGGGAGCCCGCACTTACCGAACATCTCGGGCGCAACAGCCCGGGTTCCCACGAAACGGTCGCATCCCCTTCAGCGATTGGCACGCTGGCAGAGCAAAGGCCGCACGAGCTGCAGCTGCACCGGTTCAATGGCGGGATCTACTACCGGTCCATGACCCATAACGGGACCGAACGGCTCCACGCGGCGAGCCCCGGCCAGGACTCGCTGGCAACCAACGGGACGATACCGGCGCGGACGGTGCGATCGGCACTGGAACGCGCGGAAACAGGCACCCTGACCGCCTTCCGCGAACAGAGCGCGTACGACAGCTATTATTACGCCGGTCGTTCCGAGCGTATCGGGCGCGAAGGCCCGCCCCTGCCGGTCTACCGGGCGGATTACGACAGCGGGGCCCGGCTCTACATCGACCCTGCGACAGGCGGCGTGCTCCAGCACTCGACACCGCTCAGCCAGCTCAACCGCTGGCTCTACAACGGCCTGCACAGCCTGGACTTCCCGGTGCTCAATCCGGGCAGCTGGTTCTGGTATGGGCTGGTCATCGCGCTGATGAGTGGCGGCACTGGCCTCTGTCTCACCGGCACCTGGCTGTCGCTCCGCTACCTGCGCCGGCGGCGGAAAGCGTAAGGGTGGCCACAGCGCATCCGCGTCCGCGGCGGGCTCAGCAAGAGTCAGCGCCACCTGTAACCACGGGCGTCACTCTCGTGGCGTCAGGCCTGCAGCGAGACTGCGCCTGTACCCAAGCCAGGCGGGGACCAGGGACACGAGCAATGACAGACCCATCACTGTCGCGCCCATTATGGCTTCAACACCGCCGGGTGGCCGGATGCCGATATGAATACCCCAGAGCTCGCTGAGCCAGGGCGCGACGAGGCGCAGGCCACCGAACCAGATAAGCAGTGCCAGCACCAGCGCGACGCCCACCAGGAGCAGGCACTCCAGCACATACATGAAACTGATCCCCCAGGGCGTGGCGCCAATTGAGCGCAGGATCGCCATTTCCCGCGTACGGGTGGACTGTGTAGCCAGCAGCATGCCGACCATGCCCACCAGACTCGTGACGAGCACCAGCGCTGAAATGACCAGCAAGGCATTCTCGAAACCGCCCAGCATTTGCCACAGTCGAGCCAGCGTTGCTCCGGGGAGGATTGCCGTGAGCGGCTCACCCTCATAGTTGTTCAGCTCCCGCTGCAACCGGAGGGTCATGATGCGGCGTTCCGCACCAACCAGCATCGCAGTGATTTGCTCCGGCGTGAGATCCCGCTCCAGCGCCTCCGCCGGGCTGGGCTGCGCGCCTACCTGAACGCCACCACGCCACCCCGCGTGAATGGCCTCGAATCCTTCCAGCGGGATAAGGATGACCCGATCCAGGGGCGTTCCCGTTCCCCTGAGAACCCCTTCAACGGTAAACGGCTGCTTATCGTGATGGACAAAGCTTGTGCTCCCCGCACCATGGGCGACCACGATGGAATCCCCTTTGCCATAACCCAGCCGACGGGCAACGTCCTGCCCCACGACGGCTTCGTAAACGCCGCGGAAGGCCTCTCCCTCGCCAAATGCCAGTGCCCGATCATCGCCATAGCGGTACCGCTCAAAAAACGCCCTGGACGTGGCCACGACCCGGAACCCCTTATGCGAATCCCCCAGCGATATCGGAACGGCCCATTGCACGGCATCGTGCCCGGCCACGTGCTGGAATGTGGACCAGCGGATGTTGTTCGTGGGGTTGCCGATATGGAAAACGGAGTAGAGGAGCAGATTGACCGGCCCACTGCGCGCGCCAACGATGAGGTCCGTGCCGGAGACAGTGCTCATGAAGGTGTTCCTGACCTCGGTGCGAAGGTACTGGACACCGAAAACGAGCGTCAGGCTCAGTATCAGGGTAATAAGTGTCAGCAGCAGCGGGACACGTCGATGACTCAGGCTCCGCGCCGCGAGGCGGGTAGCCCCGCACCGGGAATAATCCACTTGGCCTAGTCGATACTGAACCGCATCCGATCCCGGGTCAGTGTCGAGGCACCCTGAGCGTTGTCGCTCAGCCACTCGACCTGCATTTGCTGGATGCCCTCAAACGCCTCCATCACGTCCGCATGCACGGGACCGGAAAGGGAGCCGTCATCGCACTCCACGCGCTGTATGACCTCAAACACCGCGTGACCGCCATCGTGGTGGTGATGATCGTGGTCATGCCCGTGTTCCTCGTCACCGTGATCCGCATGGATCAGTTCGGATGTTACGGAGGCGTGCGCCACCACACACCCCTCGGCATCGAGTAAGCGCACCAGCGGTTCCGCCCGCAACCGGCCCGCAGCCTGAGCCACCCGTTCCCTCTGGCTATCGTTTCGCGGCTGATGCTCAAAGCCGACGATGTTGACGGCCGGGCTTTCAAAGAACGCCTCGAGCATGGCCCCCTCCATCGCAAGCTGGAGACGCGCATGCCCATGGACATGCGCCTCCTGGCGAGCGGCCTGTGCCTCCCGTTCAACCAGCCCTGCCCCTATGGCAAGGGCAAGCGCGGCCGCGAGTGCTTGCAGATTCCTTGTTTGACGCATGGCCACCCCCCTTGTGTCACGCCACCTCGTGATCCAGCCAGGCAGGGAAGGGATCCGAAAGCCGCATCCAGCCGCGCACGCCCGTTTTCATTTCCTGATCCGTGAGCAGGCAGGCGTCCAGCGCTCGTTCAAGGCCTGCCTTGTCCAGGTTCTGCCCAATGAAGACCAGCTCCTGGCGCCGGTCCCCGTAGGGCGACTGCCACTTGCGCAGGATCATCTGCCGGTATTCGCGGTCCTCGGGCCAGTATTCATCAGGCATGGACGCCCAGAAAAGACCGGCCATGCCGTGGCGCATCATACCGCCGGCCTGGGAGAGGGTACCGGCCAGGTCATTGCGCGTCGCGAGCCAGAAATACCCCTTGGAGCGCAGAAGCGTGCCGTAGTCATCCAGCGTTTCGAGACACCGGTAGAAGCGCTCGGGATGAAAGGGGCGCCTGGCACTATAGCTCAGGCTGCTGATGCCATACTCCTCGGTCTCGGGTTGGTGCTCGCCGCGCATTTCATGAAGCCAGCCAGGCGCCTGAGCGGCTTTTTCAAAACTGAAGCGCCCCGTGTTCAGAACCTCAGGCAGCGCCACATCCCCCTTGGATGCGGGCAGGATCCTGGCCTCCGGGTTGAGTGTGCGCAGCAGGGCGCAGGTTTCATCCAGCTGATGCTGTGACACGAGATCCGCCTTGTTCACCACCAGCACATCACAGAACTCCACCTGATCCACGAGAAGGTCCGCGACACTGCGGTCATCGTCGTCTCCCAGGTGTTCACCGGTTTCCTGAAGCGCTTTGGCTTCATAGTAATCCCCGCTGAAGGAAGCCGCATCAACAACCGTAACCATGGTATCCAGAGTGGCAACATCCGACAGGCTGCGGTCCTCCTCATCGCGGAACGTGAAGGTCTCTGCTACCGGCAGCGGCTCTGAAATACCGGTGGATTCAATGACCAGGTAATCGAACCGGCCTTCCCGGGCCAGTTGCCCGACCTCTTCCAGGAGGTCCTCCCTGAGCGTGCAGCAGATACAGCCGTTGCTCATTTCCACCAGTTTTTCATCCTGGCGCTTCAGCGCACCTTCCTGCTCCACCTGGTCCGCGTCCAGGTTGACCTCGCTCATGTCGTTGACAATGACCGCAATCTTCAGGTTCTTGCGATTGTGCAGTATCCGGTTGAGCAACGTGGTTTTACCCGCACCCAGAAAACCGGACAGGACGGTAACAGGCAACTTTGTCATCGCGTTCTCCTTGCATTGGGCAACCAGAGCCTCCACCCGGCAGCGCCCAGGCGGTTCGAGTCGATCTTTCCGGCTCAGGCTATTGGTTAATTATGTTATAGTATAACATACGCTATTTATCGAGGCGTTTAAACGATGCAGATTGAGTCCACGGCGAAAAGCGTGAGGGTGGCCACAGCGCCATCACCCAATGGTCAGATGGCGCTATTCATTCCCGGGCTTCCACGCTAAAATGCCGTTTTCACTCATGAAACGGCCAGAGACCGCCCATGGCGCAGAGCGGCAATCAGGAATCCGGCGAGTTCTCCATCGACCAGCTGGCACGTGCCAGCGGCATGACGGTGCGCAATATCCGGGTATACCAGGAACGGGGGCTGATACCACCCCCTGAACGCCGTGGGCGCAAGGGCATCTACAGTGAGACCCACCTCTCAAGGCTGCGCATCATCGGCCGGCTTCTGGAGCGCGGCTATACGCTCAACAATATCGCCGAACTGGTGGAAAGCTGGGAAAGCGGCAACGGCATCGAGCACATCCTGGGGCTTGAAAAGGCCGTGGTCAGCCCCTGGTCGGATGAACTGCCCGAGTTCCTGACCAAGCGCGAACTGGTGCAGCGCTTTGGCAGCATCTTCATGGGCCCTGCGCTCAAGCGCGCCGAGGAGCTGGAGCTGATCATCCCCGAGGGGCGGCGCTATCGCATTCCCAGCCCGCGCATCCTGCACGCCGGCTCGGAGCTGGCCAAGACCGGCATCCCGCTTGAAGACATGCTGGATGTGGTGGCCTACCTGCGCCACAACGTCGAGCAGGCGGCGGAGGAGATGGTCAAGCTGGTGGAGCGCCACATCTTCAGCCGCTACGGCCAGCACATGCCCCCGCCCGGCGAATCCGAAGAGCTCGCGCAGCTCATATGGCGCCTGCGGCCACTGGTCGAAATGGCCGTGCTGCCGGAGGTGGCCCGGGCCATGCAGAAGGCCGCGGACCGCCACCTGGGCGACCGGCTGGCGTACGTCCTGGATCACCTCAACCTGCCGGAATCCCAGGAAAACTCCAACTGAATCGCTCGCTATTAACCCCGCGCTTGACCCTCGTGACGCCATGCTCCGTCACGTCAGCCTTGTTGCACCCCTGAACACTGTTACATTGAATATTGTAACTTTCATCAATGGCAATTTGACGGAAGCT
The DNA here is from genome assembly GCA_051744725.1 of Pseudomonadota bacterium. Classification (GTDB taxonomy): domain Bacteria; phylum Pseudomonadota; class Gammaproteobacteria; order Pseudomonadales; family Oleiphilaceae; genus Halospina. Next base: position 11,383 of record JBNJDI010000003.1, read on the forward strand.
GACAATCATCAAGGGGAGGGCCGCCATGACAGCCGCAACCGCAGCCGGAGAACACGCAACCGACGAGAGCATCCAGGGCCCGGGCGACGACGGCATGGTCATGCCCGAGCGCCGGGACCTGCACTTCCTGCCGCCCAAGGAGCGCATCCACGACTGGCATGCCCAGGGGCCGCACATGACGCAGTTCATGAACGCCCTCTCCCTGTTCTTCCCGGCCGGCGAGCGGCTGTTCATCGACGCCCTGCGCGCCTACCGTGACCAGATCCCGGACCCGGACCTGAAGAAGGCCGCCACCGCCTTCATCGGCCAGGAAGCCATGCACAGCCGCGAACACATCGAGTACAACAAGCTGATGCAGGAGGAAGGGCTTCCGGCGGATAAGCTGGACGCGTTCGTCTGGTCACTGCTGGACTTCCTCAAGGAGCGCACCCCCAGGAGCATGCCGCTCAATGCCACTATCGCGCTGGAGCATTTCACCGCGCTCATGGGCGGCTTCCTGCTGGATCACCCGGAGGTGATGGACGGCTCCCAGGAGGATTATCAGCGGATGTGGCAGTGGCACGCCATGGAGGAGGTCGAGCACAAGGCGGTCTGTTTTGATGTGTGGGAGAAATGCGTCGGCCGTGGCCCGAGCGCCTACCTCAAGCGCGCCTTCGGCATGACCGCCGCCACCGCCATCTTCTGGCCACTGGTTGTGGGCTTCTACTTCCGGATGGTGAGCAACAGCGAGGCGTGCCGGAAGGAAGGCTGGCGGGGTCACCTGACCGTGCTCAAAACCCTGCTCGGCAAGCCGGGTGTACTGCGCCGCCAGGTACCGGAGTGGCTGGAATACTTCAAGTACAGCTTCCACCCCTGGCAGCAGAACAACAGCCACCACATCGCGCACCTGAACGAACTGGCGGAAGAAGCCGAGGAAGCCTATCAGAAGGCGATGGCCGGGGAAGGCCACCATCACCACACCCATCACTGATCTTCGGGACTACAGGAGCTCCCCAACCCCTTGGCCCGGTTCGTCCGGGCCTTTTTCATCCGCTCGCTGCTCTGACGCTTGCCGGCGTCACTTCAGTCTTGCTCCATTCCTGCCCCGGGTTACATTGAGTGGGACAGCCATCAAACAGGGAGGGCGCGCCATGGCCACATCCACCGCTGCCAACGACCAGCACCCAACGGCTACCGGCCAGGACACCATGGTCATTCCGGAACGCCGGGACCTGCACTTCCTGCCGCCCAGGGAGCGCATCCACGACTGGCATGCCATGGGCCCACACCTGAGCCAGTTCATGAACACCCTGTCGCTGTTCTTCCCGGCCGGCGAGCGGCTGTTCATCGATGCCGTGCGCGCCTACCGGGATGAGATCCCGGACCCGGACCTGCGCAGGGCCGCCTCCGCCTTCATCGCCCAGGAGGCCTACCACAGCCGCGAGCATGCCGAATACAACCAGCTCATGGAAGACGCCGGACTGCCCGCCGGGCGCCTCGACCAGCAGGTGCGCCAGATGCTCGACTGGTTCAGGAAGCACGGCAGCCGCCAGGACCTGCTGTGCGAGACCATTGCACTGGAGCACTTCACGGCCCTGATGGGCGGCTTCCTGCTGGACCACCCGGAGATCCTGGAGGGCTCCCAGGAGGATTACCGGCGCATGTGGGAGTGGCACGCCATGGAAGAGGTGGAGCACAAGTCCGTGTGCTACGACGTCTGGGAGAAGTGCGTGGGCCGCGGCCCGCAGGCCTATGCGCACCGGGTGGTGGGCATGCTGCGCGCCACCACCGTCTTCTGGAGCAACGTTACCCGTTTCTACCTGCAGATGAGTGCCGCCAGCGAGGCCTGCCAGCGTGAAGGCTGGCGCGGGCACCTCACGGTGCTCAACACCCTGTTCGGTCGCCCCGGCCTGCTGCGCCGCCAGATCCCGTCATGGCTGGACTACTTCAAGTACAGCTTCCACCCCTGGCAGCAGGACAACAGCCGCCACCTGCAGGGGCTGGACGAACTGGCCGAGGAGGCGGAAAAGGCCTACCAGCAGGCCATCGCCGCCGACGCCACGCGGCACTGAGCCTTTCCGAGGCGGAGGGTGGCAGGTCGACTCGGCATCCGTCATCTGCAATTCCAACGAACGATGTCACCTACATCGCCAACAGGCCGCGGACCAGCGCCGCCATTCCGGCAAGCCCCGCAACACCCAGGATCAGGCCACGCAGCCGTTCGCCGTCGAGCCGCCCCACAAAGCGGGCGGACAGCAGGAATCCAGCGATCACACCGGGGAAAGTAACCAGGAAAATCAACCATTCCCGCGCTCCCAGATAGCCTGAGAACGCCAGCGCGCTGAGACTCAGGAGGCTGGCGAAGAGGAAGAAGGCGGACATGTTGGCGCGTACCAGGGGGCCCTTTTCGTTCTGGTAGATCATGGCAATGGGCGGGCCGCCCACGGCGGTGATGGTCCCCATGAAGGTGGAGGCCGTGCCCGCCAGCACACTGCTGCGCCCGGTCAGGCGCGGCCGCCAGCCGGCCACGCTCAGCCCCACCGCCACCAGGATCAGCACGCCGAATATCAGTTCGAAGCCCTGGGGGGATATTGCCATGAGGGTAGCCGCCGCCAAACAGGTTCCGACCACGCCGCCGCCGATCGCCAGGCGGACCTCCCGGACACGCACGGCGGTGCGGTTACGCACCAGCATCATGACGGTGAGCAGGGTCGCATTCAGGGTCAGCGGACCCGGCACCAGCATGGGGCTGATCAGGAACAGCAGTGGCGCGGACAGGGTGCCGATACCGTAGCCCACAACACCCTGAAGGCAGGCCCCGGCCAGCACCACGAGATTCGCGAGCAGTATCTGACACAGCCCCAGTTCGGCCATTATCCACGACTCCCCAGCATGGAGCGCGCAGTCTACCAGAACCGGATTCCCGTGCCCGTCTTGATATAACGCAATGCAGTGATACAGCGCTTAACGCACTGTCTTCAAGGTGTATTACACTAGTATCCATTATGGGTCTCAAAAGCCCCGCTCCAACAACAACCACAGGGAATTGCACCATGATCCTCAGTCACGCCTTCGGCATGCTCTTCCGCCCCGAAACCGAATGGGCGGCTATCAAAAAGGAAAAGCCCACACCGATGGTGGTGTACGGCCTCTACATCCTGGTCCTGGCCCTGATCGGACCGGTCTCCGCCTACATCGGCACCGTGGAAACGGGCTGGACCATCGGTGAGCGACTCATCAAGCTGACGCCGGACAGTGCCATGCAGCTGGTCATCCTGACCTACCTGGCCATTCTGGCGGGCAGTTTCGCCCTGGGTTACGGCATCAACTGGATGGCCACCACCTTTGGGGCGGAGACAGAAAAGAACGGCAACAATTCCCTGGCCCTGGTGGCCTATTCACTCACCCCCATGTACATCGCCGGCCTGACCCTGCTCTACCCGGACCCCTGGGGCAATGCCATGATCCTGCTGGCAGCCGCCAGTTACGGCGCCTGGCTGATGTGGAAAGGGGTGCCCGTGGTGATGGGCATGAGCAAGGAGCAGTCCATGGTCTACTGCGGCGGCATCCTGACGCTCGCACTGGTACTGCTGGTGAGCACTCTGGCGACGACGGGCCTGTTGTGGAACTTCGGTTTCGGCCCCACCTTTATAGAGGCAGGCCTTTAAGCGCGCAACGAAGGAACATCCATGAGCGCAACGGCACTGGTCCCCATTGCCAACGGCAGCGAGGACATCGAGTCCGTCACCATCATTGACGTACTCCGCCGGGCCAGTGTCGAGGTGACCGTGGCCAGCGTGCACGCCGATGCCACCATCACCGCGGCCCGGCAGACGCGGATCACCGCCGACGCCCTGATCACGGACTGCGGCGACCGGACCTTCGACCTCGTCGCGCTTCCCGGCGGTATGCCGGGCGCCCGGAACCTTGGCGAGAGTGAACCACTGGTGGACCTACTGCGCGCCCAGAAGGAAGCCGGCCGGCTCTACGGGGCCATCTGTGCGGCGCCGGCCGTGGTGCTGGAGCCCAATGGCCTGCTTGAGGGCCACAGGGCCACAGCGCATCCCGGCTTCCAGAACCAGCTTTCCGACCAGAGCCGGATTGGCGAGCGCGTGGTGGTCGACGGCCACTGCATTACCAGCCAGGGGCCGGGCACGGCACTGGAGTTCGCCCTGACCCTGGTGGCGTCTCTGTGCGGCCGGGCGAAACGCGATGAGGTCGCCGCCCCCATGGTCCTACCTGGCGCGTAACAGCACCCGCCGGACCAGCAGGGGCCCCGCAAGCTCGAACGCAATGGTGGAAGTGACCACGGTGGCCACAATCAGGCTGCCGTGCTCTGGATGGCGTTCGGCCGCCAGCAGTGCCATGCCCATGGCAACCCCCGCCTGCGGTGTGAGCGCCAGACCGATACCAGGACTCAGTTCCCGCCCCTGATGGCCAAGCAGAACCACCCCCAGACGCCCGCCGGCATAGCGCCCCAGAACCCGCAGACCGATATAGGCCAGAATCAGCCCTCCGGCCGATCCCAGATACGCAAAGTCCACGCTGGCTCCGGAAAGCACGAAGAAGAAGACCAGGAACGGCCATTCGATGTGCTCAATCTCGGTGAAGGAGCGGGTATGATGGCTGGTGGTGTTGACGATCACGAAGCCCGCAACCATCGCGGTCAGTAGTGACGACAGGTGCAGGTATTCGGACAGTCCCGCAATCAGGAAAACGAGCGCCAGGGCTTCAGACTGGGTCGGCTCCCCCGGCCGCAGCCTGCCGGTCAGCCAGGCCGCGGGAAGACCCAGTGCCGCTCCCACGAGTACCGCTCCGCCCAGTTCCCAGCCGGCCTCAAGAAGCGCCCCTGCGCCATCCCCGGAAACGAGATAGCCCAACCCGGCCATGGCCAGCCCGAACACGATGATGCCCCAGGCATCGTCAATGGCCACAATGCCGCGTATGACCCGGGACTGGGTATCATCCTTCCCTGTTTCACGGATCGCCTCGCTCACGGCCGCCGGATCCGTGGCCACCGAGATGGCCGCCAGAGAGAAGGCCACCGCCAGGGGATAGCCCGCGCCCAGCAAGCCGGCCCCCACTGCGGCCCCGCCCACGCCGATCACGGTCAGCGATATCACAAGAATGACCGGGCCCGTGGCACGCAACCGATCCAGGGTCAGCTCCCCGCCCAGGAGGAAGGCCACCATAACCAGCGCCAGGGTGATCAGTGGCTCGCTCAGCTCGCCCAGCGGGCGTGCCTCAGCGTACCCCATAACGCCCTGCTGGACCGCGGCGACCAGCACGCCGATCAGCACCAGCAGTGAAATACGGGGAAGGCGGGTACGGGTGGCAATGGCGTCAGCCAGAACGCTGAGACTCAGCAGCAGTCCGATCACGATCAGGTGGGTGACGGTGGTTCCAGGGTCCGTCATCAGCTCTCTCAGGCGTTGACGCAGTCAATACAGCGCGTGACGGTAGGGTCAACCCGGAGTCGTTCCTCGCCAATGTCCTCCCCGCAGACAAAGCAGTAACCGAAATCCCCCGTCTCAATCCGCCGCAGGGCGCCTTCGATACGCGTCAGCATCTCCTGGCGGCGCCGGGCCGAGGCCTGTGCCATCTGCTGGCCCTGCAGGGCATCCATGCGCGAAAGCCGGCCCATGCGCTGCTGATCCAGCTCCACGGTACCGGTTGAGTTACCGCCGTCACGCTCGATCGCCTGAAGCTCCTCGCGGAAATCCAGAAGCCGCTGCCGCCAGGTTTCCGGATCCAGTTCCTCAGTCATCGCTTGTCCTACCCCGATATGTCTGAATCAGTTGCTGTTTACGGCTTTCGAGTCTATCACTGATGGCAACCGGGTAGGGGGTCTCCGCGGGCGTCAGCGACCGCAGCGTCTCCGGCAGGGCTGCCAGTTGCCGGGCGGCATGCTCCCGCACCGCCTGCAGCGCCGGCAGGGCCCCGGCACAGGCCTCACCGGCACGCATGGCCGGCCGCAGCAGGGGTTCGGCCCCTTCCGGCGCCGGTTCGTCGACCGCGGCCACCCTGTCTCCAACCATCCGCCCCTGCTGGCTGTGCCGCCAGACCTGCTTGGGCCCGGGCCAGGTACTCTTGTTACTGGAGGCCTTGATGCGCGGCTCACCGTTGTACTCGGCCAGCTTATACGCGAAGTCGATGCTGGCCGCATCCGACACCGCCGCCCATTCGGTGCCGACGCCGAAACCGTCGATGGGCGCGCCGGAGGCCACCAGTTCCTGGATCGCGTATTCGTCGAGCCCGGAGGACACGACAATCTTCACTTCCGGGAAGCCCGCCGCATCCAGGCGCTGGCGCGCGGCCCGAGAGAGTTCGAGCAGATCCCCCGAGTCCAGCCGCACAGCGGTGGCAGGGCGTGCCCCCTCCCCGGCGCCACGCAGCAGCTCGATCACCCGGTCCACACCGTTGAGGGTATCCCAGGTGTCGACCAGCAGCGTGGTTTCCGGCCAGTAGTGGCTGAAGGCCCGGAAGGCCTGAGCCTCATCGCCATACACCTGCACAAAGCTGTGCGCCATGGTGCCCAGCACCGGAATATCCAGAGCACGCCCGGCCTCGATATTGGAGGTTCCCGCGGCCCCCGCGATCCAGGCTGTGCGGGCCAGGTTCATGGCACCTTCACGCCCGTGGGCCTTGCGCGCGCCGAAGTCCATCACCGGCCGCCCCTCGGCGGCCTGCATCACGCGCGCCGCCTTGCTCGCCAGCACGCTCTGGGCATGCAGTGTGTTGAGCAGCAGCGTCTCCACCAGCTGGGCCTGGATCAACGGCGCCCTCACGCGGAGTACGGGCTCCAGCGGAAATACCACACTGCCCTCCGGGATGGCGTCCACATCCCCAGTGAAGCGCAGCTCCGCCAGCATCTCCAGAAAATCCCGCGGGAAACGGCCGAGCCCCTCCAGCCAGTCGATCTCCTCCGGTGTGACGCGGAAATCCAGCAGCGCCTGCAGTGCCTGGGTCTGGCCGCAGCTGAGCACATAATTCCGGCCTTCCGGAAGGCGCCGGTAAAAAAGTTCGAAGACAGCATCCCCGTTCAGGCCCTCGGCATGATAGACACGGGCCATGCTGAGTTCGTAGAGGTCGGTGAACAGCATGCGCGCTCCCAGCTTCAGACGATGTTGGCGCCGGCTTCGCGCATTGCTTCCAGCGCCCGGCGACCGCCGTCGGGGTCCACGGGCCGGGTGGCCTCCTGCATCAGGTTCACGGCAAAACCTTCCTTGAGTGCTTCAAGAACCGTGGCGCGCACGCAGACATCCTCTGCCAGGCCTCCAACCCAGAGCCGGCGGACACCCTGGTGCCGCAGCCAGTCGCCCAGGCCTGTCCCGTCCAGCGCCGAGTACTGGTCCTCACCCTCAAAGGTACCCTTCGAGACCAGATGGGCCCCGTCCGGGAGCACCAGATCCGGATGGAAGGCGGCGCCTTCGGTCTCCTGGATGCAGTGCGGCGGCCAGGGACCACCGTGGGCCTCAAAGCTGCAGTGGCTCTGGGGATGCCAATCCCGGGAGGCGGCCACGGGCACGCCTGCCTGGCGGGCGGATTCGATGGCCCGGTTCAGCACCGGCACCACGGCATCGCCGTCCGGCACCGCGAGTGCGCCACCTGGGCAGAAATCATTCTGGACATCCACAACGAGCAGCGCATCATCACTTTCATAGGACGGGTTCATCGGAACCTCCTGCGGGCTGAATCGGGTCTTCCTCCTACCGACTATGGTTCCAGCGAGGGACTGAATCAAGCATCTGAGTGCCCGTACCTCCCCGGGGGGACTTGAAATCTTCTCCCAAGCCGGTAGGGTATACGCGAAACCCGCAATTACCCGGGCGCAGCCAGCAGGCTGTGGCCCCGCTGCTTGGATCCCCGTCCCGCTGTGCGCTGGCTCAGTGGGGCGATTCGGTCTGGCCTCACCGAGAGGCTGTTGTGCAGGAAAGCTGCCCGCATGGTCTGGTCTGACGTTCGTCGGACACGTGATGGACACTTTCCCTGACCAGAAGAACTGATTCAGAAACACAGTAGCAGCGCCGCTGCCTCAGCGAGCGGCCAGCCGGACAGTGTTGTGCTGTGACGATGGGTATTGTCGCCGTCGCACGGCCAGCCAGGTAATGAGCAGTTTACCGAGGAAGAAGCAACAGACTGAGGAGGTCTGATCTCATGACCGAGAAGTACGACAGTGAAGCCGTCAACACGGCACGTGACTACTACAACAGCTCCGATGCCGATAATTTCTACTTCCACGTCTGGGGTGGTGAGGATCTGCACGTCGGCCTTTACAGGGACGACCAGGAGCCGATCCTTGATGCCAGCCGCCGGATCGTTGAGCACATGGGCGAGCTGATGAAGCCGCACGTGGAAGCTGGCCAGAAGCTGCTGGACCTGGGTTCCGGTTTCGGCGGTTCCGGTCGCCACCTGCACCAGGCGCTGGGTCTGGAGGTAACCGGCCTGAATCTGTCCGAGGTTGAGAACGAGCGTAACCGCGGCTTTAACAGGGATGCGGGCCTTGCGGACAGGATCACGGTCGTGGACGGCAACTTCGAGGAACTGCCCTTTGAGCAGGATTCTTTTGATGTGGTCTTTTCCCAGGATTCGTTCCTGCACAGCGGCAACCGTGAGAAGGTGATCGAGGAGGTTGGCCGCGTTCTCAAGCCGGGCGGCCTGTTCATCTTCACGGATCCGATGATGGCGGATGATTGCCCGGATGGCGTTCTGCAGCCGATCCTGGACCGCCTGCACCTGGATACCCTGGGTTCTCCGGCGTTCTACCGGGATGCGTGCAAGCGCAACGGTATGGAAGAGGTGGACTTTGAGGACAACACGCCCCAGCTGCCGCGTCATTACGGTCGGGTTCTGGAGGAGACCGAGCGGCGTGAGCAGGAGCTGGTCGAGAAGAACCTGGTGTCCCAGGAGTACATTGACCGCATGAAGACGGGTCTGAAGAACTGGGTCAACGGCGGTAACAGTGGTTACCTGACCTGGGGGATCTTCCGCTTCAAGAAGCAGTGATGGCTGATTGCCTGATCTGGATCAGAAGCCGGCCTTTTGGGGCCGGCTTTTTTGTGTCTTGTCATTGAAGACGGGAGCACTGCCCAACCCTGCACTCCCTGATCCTTCCAGATTGCTCTGGCGCATCCATGGCCACCCAGTTTCCCTGAAAGGACTCCCTCTCCCTGCGATACCTGAGCTTTTCGGGGGGCCAGCTAATGCGTTGGGTTCGTGATGCGGTCAGTCCGGAGTCGCTGTCTCTGATCGAATAAACGGTAACTCCCCGCCGTCACCGCCAGCATGGTGCCGAAGCCGGTGCCGGCGGCGATGGTGAACATCAGGAGGATCTGGTACTTCACCGCCAGGGCGGGTGGGCTGCCGGCGAGGATCTGGCCGGTCATCATGCCGGGAAGGCTGACGAGGCCGGCGGCGGCCATCATGTTGATGGTGGGGATCATGCCGGAGCGCATGGCCTCGCGGCGGATGTCGCTGATGGCGTCCTGCCAGCGCTGGCCGAGCATGAGGCGGCCCTCGATGTCCTCGCGCTGGCGCCAGACGGTGTCGGTGAGGCGGTCGAGGCTGAGGGCGATGCCGTTCATGGTGTTGCCGAGCATCATGCCCAGCAGCGGGATGGCGTACTGGGGCTGGTACCAGGGATCGGGGCGGATGACGATGAGCAGGGTCATCACCGCGATTGTGAAGGCGGAGACGAACATGGCGGAGGTGCCGATGCCGAAGGCCCAGCCGCCTTTGAGCCGGCGGCGCTGGCGCATCATGACTTCGCGGCCGGCCAGTATGACCATTGCCACGCCCATGAGCGCAACCCAGCCCAGGGCGCCGACGCTGAACAGGGCTTCCAGGATGAGGCCGATGAGTGAGAGCTGGATGGTGGTGCGTACGGCGGCGATCACCAGGGAGCGGCCGAAACCGAGGCGGACCCACCAGGAGCAGGCGGCGAGGAGGATGACCAGCACTGAGGCGAGGGCCAGCTGCCAGTATTCGAGCTCAATCAGTTCCATGGGAGGCCTCCTCCAGCCGGCGGCCGTTGATGCGGTAGTGGCTGTCGCTCACCCGGGCAATCTGGCTGGGGTCATGGGTGGCCCAGAGTGCGGGCAGGCCCTGATCCCGGATGCGCTTCACCAGCCACTGTTCGACCCGGTCACGGGTGGCTTCGTCCAGGTTGGCGGTGGGCTCGTCGAGCAGCAGCGCTTCCGGGTCCAGTGACAGAGCGCGGTAAAGGGCGAGGCGCTGTTTCTCACCGGAGGACAGGCGGCTGACGGGCCACTGGTGGACATCCGGCTCAAAACCCAGTGCCGCGAGGTCCGATTCACGGGGTGTGCCACAGTGTTCGCCCACGGTGTCGTGCCACCAGCGGCTCTCGGCGGGCACCAGCATGACGCGGCGGCGCCATTCGTCGGCTTTCAGGCTGTGCGCCGGGGTCCCGTCAAGGCGGACCTCTCCGTCATGGGGGTCCAGGTCGGCCACCGCGCGCAACAGCCGTGATTTCCCGGAGCCCGAGGGGCCGGAGAGACAGACAATGCCACCCGGGGGCACCGTCAGGTCGATCGCATCCAGCTCGCCGGTGGCAAGGCCATTGAGGATCAGGGTCTGGTTCATGAGGGTGTGCTCAGCCTGTAACAGTCATCATCTGTGGTGGTACCCGGTAGCGCCGGCCACGGCACGGGCCGGTGCCGTCCACGGTGCAGGTGCGCCGGTTCACCCGCCGGATCCGCCCCTGGAGGCCGGGCCCGAAGCGCACACGGTCACCGGGCGAGAAATCCCGGAGGGCCGTCTCCCCGGCGGGGCTGACGCTTTCGGTGGCCAGCGCCAGCCCCCGGGTCTGCGCTTCCTCCGCCAGCCGGGCACGCAGCGAATGGGCGGCGCCGGCGCTGTGAAGCTGGTCCAGCCACTGGTAGAACGCAGTGTTATGCACCTCGCCGTATCGCCGCCCGCCGGAGCGGGTCTGGAGCAGGTGGGCGAACTCGTGGCAGCAGCCATGGGCGAGCAGGTTGAGCTCCGAGACGGCGCCATCGAAGTAGCCGCGCCCCTGGATCTCCCGCGTGGAGAGCCAGCCCCCGCAGAGGGCCGGCTGTGCCTTGTCCGCGACCATGAGGGTACCAATCGTAATGCAATGGTCGTCACGGCGGGGATCATAGCGGTGCCAGGTGGCGCGGCCCGAGCCCACGCGCGTGCGCAGCCGGCATGCCGGCGCCCAGGCGCTGTGCAGCTCATGGCAGGCCTCGGCCATAAGGCCGGCAATGACTCGGGCTCGCTCCAACACACCCCCTCCTGATTGAAGCGGCCATTATAGGTCGCCTTCCGGCCAGTGACGAATCCCGGTCAGGGCTTTAGACTCCCAGGGAAATCCGTAAAGAAGGAGGCACATCATGCTGCATCAACGTCTGCCCATGCGCCGCGTGGCGTTCATCCAGATTCTGGCCATGCTCTTTCTGGCCTGCATGCCGCTCATGGGGTCAGCGGACATGATCGAGACCGGCAGCGTTGTGGCCGACCAGCAACTCCAGCATGACCGGGAAGAGCTGCGCGCCATGCTGGACCGGGACGAGGTGAAGGCAACCTTGGAGCGCATGGGCGTGGATCGCGCCCAGGTGGAGGAACGCATCAGCAACCTCACGCAGCAGGAGCTGGCCTCCTTCAATGACCAGCTTGCCCAGGCCCCAGCCGGTGAGGGCGTTGTCGGGATCATTGTGCTCTTTGTACTGGTGTTCATTGTTACCGACATGCTGTGCGCCACCAACATCTTCTCATTCGTCCGTTGCATCAACTGACCCCCCTGCTGCTGGCAGCCGCCCTTCTACTGGGCGGCTGCGCCAGCCAGCCCCAGTGGCCGGAACACACCGGCTCCTCGGCCAGCCACGTCATCGACGGGGTCCCGTTCCACCCCCAGGAAGCCTATCAGTGCGGCCCGGCGGCCCTGGCCACGGTGCTCAATCACCGTTCCGTCGTCACCACGCCGGACAAACTTGTGGACCAGGTCTATGTGCCGGAACGCGGCGGCTCGCTCCAGGTGGAGATGATTGCCTCCGCCCGTGCCCACGGCCTGCTTGCCTACCCGCTGGAACCGGAACTCGGGGCCATCATCCGGGAGGTGGAAGCGGGCAACCCGGTGCTGGTGATGCAGAACCTGGGGCTCGACTGGTGGCCCCAGTGGCACTATGCGGTGGTCATTGGCTATGACCGCGACCGTGACCGGATCATCCTGCACACCGACACCCGGCCCAGGCATGCGGAACCGGTCCGCCCCTTCCTGGCCAGCTGGGAGCGCGCCGATCACTGGGCCATGGTCATGACCCCGCCGGACCGCCTCCCGGCGACGGCACAGCCACTGCCCTGGCTGGCCGCGGCCAGTGACATGGAGGCGCTGGGGCAGCTGCCACAGGCGGAGCAGGCCTATCGAACCGCCCTGGAACGCTGGCCGGATGCCTCCGCCGCGCGCTTCGGCCTCGCCAACAGCCTCTATGCGCAGGACGAAACGGAGCTGGCCCTTTCCCAGTTCATCACGCTGACCCGGGAAGCCCCGGAGCTCAGCGCCGGCTGGCTCAACCTGGCCACAGTCCTGGCCCGCAGCGGTTGCCCTCTGGCTGCCCGGCAGGCGGCGAGCTGTGCCGATGCGCCTCTGCCGGAGCCCCCCGCGCCGGCCGATAACACCGCTGCCTGCCCGGTGATCCGCTGCCCCGCGAAGTGATCCCGGAACACGGCCGGCAATCGCAATGCTACGCTGGAGCGTATAAAGGGAAACACAACTGTGTACGGAGGTCATCCATGAGTCACGAGCAGGGCCGGAAAATCCCGGTGGGTATCAGCTCCTGCCTACTCGGCGAGGAAGTGCGCTACGACGGCGGCCACAAACATGCCCGCTACTGCTCGCAGGTGCTCTCCCACTACTTCGAGTTCCGGTCCCTGTGTCCGGAGCTCGAAGCCGGTCTGGGCGTGCCCCGGCCAGCCATCCACCTGCGTCAACACCAGGACGGCCTGCGCCTGATCACCACCAGTGGCAACGCGGATCATACCGCCCCCATGGATGAGTGGATCCGGCAGGCCCTGCCCTCGCTCGCGGACCTGCGCGGCTACATCCTCAAGGCCAAGTCCCCGAGCTGCGGCATGGAGCGCATCCGCATCCACAATGAAGAAGGGCAGGTCATCCGGCGCGATGGCCGGGGCCTGTTCGCGCAGGCGCTCATGGAGGCCTACCCGCTGCTGCCGGTGGAGGAGGAAGGCCGCCTGAATGACAGCCACCTGCGCGAGAACTTCATCGAGCGCGTCTTCGTGTATGACGACTGGTGCCGCATGGTCGAGGCGGGGCTGACCCGGAACGCCCTTCTGGATTTCCACACCCGGCACAAGTTCCAGCTCCTGGCGCACTGCCAGAAGACCTACCGGGAGCTCGGTCCCATGCTCTCCGACCTCAAGGCGGAGCCGCTGGCGGCTATCGCGGAACGCTACATCAGCGCCTTCATGCAGGCCATGCAGAAGCAGATCACCCGCGGCGACCACGCCAATGCCATGCAGCACCTGATGGGCTACCTGCGCGGTTCCATGAGCGATGCGGACCGCGAGATGCTGCACGAGCAGATCGACTTCTACCAGCAGGGGCAGGTGCCGCTGGTGGTGCCCATGACCCTGCTGCGCATGGCCCAGAGGCGGGAACCCGTTGCCTATCTGGAGCGCCAGGACTATCTTACTCCCTACCCGGATGAACTCGGCCTGCGCAACCACGTCTGATGGTTGCGCGGGCCGGGAAGCCCACACAACCAACAGGTTTCCCGTTTTGCAGAAAACCACGCTGTTACTGACCGTCCTGCTGCTTGCCGCCTGCGCCGCGCCTTCCCTGAAAGATGCGGACCGAATGCGCGACGAAGGCAACCATAAGGCCGCCGCCGAGCTCTATCGCGAGCTTGCCGATATGGGCAATCCCGGCGCGCGCATGAAGCTTTACAACCTCTACCAGGACACCGGCACGGGCTTTGATTCCGATGAACAGGCCCGTGACGCGCTCGAGACACTGGCGAACGAACACGGCATCGCGGAGGCCCGGTACCGGCTCGGCCGCATTCTGCGCGACGAGCGGGAACTGGAAGCGGCTGAGGAACACCTTGAAGCCGCCGCGGATGCAGGCCATCAGCCGGCCATTGATTACCTTGAAAAGGACGACGGTCTGCTCGCGCGGGAGATCCGGATCGCCCGCAGCTCTCCGGACCGCCAGAAACAGCTCGGAGACGAACTCTTTGAGGGCCGCAACAACGCCCCGAAGGATCGGGAGCTGGCGGCCTACTGGTACCGGGTGGCGGCAGAACGCGAGCACGCCGGTGCCCAGGCTATGCTGGGCTTCGTGCACTTCCAGGGCGAAGGCGCTGAAAAGGATGCGGAGACTGCCTACCGCTGGTACCGCAAAGCCGCCATGCAGGGCCATGTGGGTGCCCAGGCCAACCTGGGGTACCTCTATGGCGAAGGCCAGGGCACCGAACGCAACCTGAAGAAGGGCTATGCCTGGTCAACCCTGGCTGCCGAGAACGGCAGCCCCCAGGGCCGGAAGAACCAGCGCCTGTACCGGGATGCCATGAGTAACGAGGAGCGCCTTGAGAGCCTGGACGAGATCCGCCGCCTGGAAGAGGTCATCCACGGCGACTGACCCGCCAGCCAGCGCCTGAGAACAGAGCGTGGTCACTCCTCCCAGATCACCTTCTTCTTCTGCTCGTACCACTTCGGCAGCCGCTGGGCGTAGTGATCCTCGATCACGCTGCGCTTGATCTTCATGGTCGGCGTCAGCATGCCGTTCTCCATGGTCCAGGGCTCCTTGACGATCACCCCGAAGGCCAGCTTCTCGTGGTCCTCGACCTCCGAGTTCACCCGCTCCAGCTCTTCCGACAGTTCCTTCTCGACGGCTGCGCGATCGCCGCCCTTCTGGAGCTCCGCCTGGGCCTCCTCGGAAAGCGTGATCAGGGCACAGGGCTGGGGCTGATTGGCGCCCGCCACACAGACCACCTCCACCTTGGGATGGGTAAAGCGGCCCTCGATGGGAACCGGCACCACGTACTTACCCTTGGCGGTCTTGAACAGGTCCTTAACCCGGCCGGTGATGCGCGTATAGCCGTTGGCGTCGATCTCCGCCATATCACCAGTCCTGAGAAAGCCGTCCTCGGTGATCTCCTCCTTCGTCTTCTCCTCGTTCCTGTAGAACCCCAGCATCTGCCCCGGACTCTTCACCTGGAGCTCACCCTCATCCGTCACGCGGTGCTCCACGCCCGGGTTGGGCACACCCACGGTGCCGACCTTCGCATCACCCGGGCGGTTGGCGTGGGAGTAGCCGAAGTTCTCGGACATGCCGTAGACCTCAAGCAGCTCCAGCCCGATATTGCGGTACCAGTGGATGATCTCCGGCGCCAGCGGGGCCGCGCCGGTCAGGGCCGCGCGCACATGGTCAAGGCCGAGCTGCTTGAGAATCTTGCGCTTGACCGCCCGGTTGAGCAGCGGAATCCGGAACAGGACCTTCTGCTTCCTGGGCGGCAGTTTGTCGCAGATGGCGAGATAGAACTTCATCCACAGGCGCGGCACGGAAAAGAACAGCGTCGGGCGCGCCCGCTGCAGGTCCTCCTGGAAGGTGTCCAGGGAGTTGGCGAAGTACAGCGTGAAGCCGAAGTACAACGAAGACGTCTGGACCGCGGCGCGCTCGGCCACGTGGGCCAGCGGCAGGTAGGAAAGCATGCGGTCGTTCTGGTCCACGGGGAAGATCTGCTTGAGCCCCTCGGCCACCGAGATCATGGTCCCGAACGAGTGCATCACGCCCTTGGGCCTGCCGGTGCTGCCGGAGGTGTAGACCAGGGTGGCCAGCTCATCCGGCGCTGGCAGGTGCGGTTCTGCCAGCGGCTCGATGCGCGCCACAATGTCCTTCCACTGCTCCGTGTCCTTGCGCGGGGACATGGGCAGGGAAATGATCGGCAGATCCCCGGGAATGTGGTTCTTGATGTCGTTCCAGCCGTCGGCCGTGCCGTCGAGCTTGCCGAGCATCATCAGCTTCGCCTCGCTGTGCTCGAGCACATAGGCCGCTGTGTCACCATTGAGTGTGGGGTACAGCGGCACCGAAACGTGGCCGGCCGCCCAGATGGCCAGATCCGCCATGATCCAGTGATCGCTGTTCTTGCCCAGAATCGCGATGCAGCTCTTCTCCGGCAGTTCCAGCGACTTCAGGTGCGCGGCCATGCGCAGCACCTGGTCCGCGGCCTGCTTCCAGGTGGTCTCCTCCACCGAACCGTCCGGATACGGCTGGTTCATATAGACCATATCCGGCGAACGCTGTGCCCAGTAGAAAAGGCTGTGCAGCGTGGTGGGCCTGTCATCAACTTTGATCATCCAAGAGCTCCTGATTGTTATGGTTTATTCGTAGGACATAAACGTCGGGATACTATTCAGCGTTCCCTGTCACTGCATTGGCCTCGTTGGCACATTCTCTCCAGAATTTGGATCAATGGGTGGAAGCGGATCACAAACAGGGCACCTACCCTCTCCTCAGGATGCCCTGCTGAAATCCTTGTAGCGTCCGGGCTTACCCGCGGGTGGGCGGCCTATCTCGACCCCCGCCGTGCGCAGTTCCTTCTTCAGGTCCCGCCGGAACCGATGGTAATCCACCTCGGTGGAATGGCGCCCGCCGGCATCAAAGTCCAGGTGCGGGTTCGCCGCCTCCTCCTGGATGGCCAGGCGCATATTGGCCGGGCGGGCGTAGTGCCCGAGGATTTCCTGGCAGGCCAGCTTGGCCTGGTAGTCCGCCAGCGGCCAGATGCAGCCCAGTGGCTGGAACAGGCCGATGAAATAGAGGTTGCGGAAGTCCGCGTGCATCATCCTGCGGTACAGCGGCACCCGCTCGGCATTGCTGAAATCGATCAGTGACGGATCGAAGAAGGGGAAGCTGATCCAGAAGCCGGTACAGGCGACCACCAGATCAAACGCCTCCTCGCGCCCGTCCTGGAAGATCACGCTGTCCCCGTTAAGCTCACGGACCGCCGGGCGTGGATGGATGCGCCGGTGGCGGATGAAATCCAGCAGGTCGGAGTTGATGGTCGGATGGTGGCTCAGCACCGGCCGCTTGGGCCTGGGCAGCCCATAGTTGCGGTAATAGTCCCCCTGAAGGAGCTTCAGCAGGGCCGTGAACAGCAGCTGACGGATCCGGTTCGGCACCCAGGCGGGCATGCTTGCGCCCAGCACATCCGTGGGCTTTCCGAACATGAACTTGGGCATGAACCACTGGCCGCTGCGCATGCTCAGCGCCACATGATCCGCCACGCGCGCCGTTTCCACCGCCACATCACAGGCGGAATTGCCAGCCCCGATCACCAGCACCCGCTTCCCGCGCCACTGGTCATTGACGCCCTTGAAGTCGTGGGAATGCATCCAGGTGCCATTGAACGTGCCCGGGTAGTCGGGGTTCCTGGGATTCCAGTGGTGCCCGTTGGCGACCATCAGGTGGGTGAAGTCCGCTTCCGCGGGCGTGCCATCGGGTGCGGTCACCTTCAGGTGCCAGGTACCGTCCTCGTTACGGGTGACCTGATCCACCCAGTGCTCAAACCGGATGACCTCCATGACGCCGAAATGGCGGGCGTAGCTTTCAAAGTAGGCGTGCAGCTGGCGATGATTGGGGTATTCGGGATAGTCCGCCGGCATGGGGAAATCCTCGTATTCCGACCACGCCTTCGAGCTGATGATGTGGGTGTTCTCGTAGACACTGGAATGGCCGGTGCGGCTGTTGAAGACCCAGTTGCCGCCGACCTGGTCACTCTGCTCGAACACAGTGACATCAAGGCCGGCCTCAAGGCAGTTCTTCGCTGCCGTGAGGCCGCTGGGCCCGGCCCCGATGACCGCGACCCTTGGGGTTTGTTCCATGACGGACTCCGTTGTGTTGTTGTTGGAATGCCGGACAACGTCCTTTTCTACCAGAAAGGTTCAGACGTTATCCAGTCATTCCGGCCACAACGGCCCATCCGACAATCAGTTCGCGGAATCGACCAGGCTGTAGTCCAGCTTGTTCTCCTCCGGTGAGCTGTTGATACGGCTCACAGTGCTCCAGTAACGGGTAATGATGTACAGGATGCAGGCGAAGTAGATCCCGATCACCAGGGCACCGACCCACTGGATCTTCAGGAATTCCAGCTGGAACAGCAGGGTCAGGCCGATCATCGCCACCAGGTTGCCCGCAAAGTACCGACCCTTGCCAAAGCGCTTCACCGTCAGGTTCAGGTTGTCGGTGTAGAGGCGGATCAGCGAGTCCAGTGAGTTGATGACCATGGTGATGCCCACCGTGACCATGAGGATGTTGAACACGCCCGTGGTGCCAATGTCCTCGAGGTGGTAGTAGTACAGCACCGTGAACCAGATGCCGATGGCGATCGACGGCAGGAAGAGCATGGCCAGCAGCAGCTGCCAGGTGCGCAGACCGCCCACGAAGCGCGAGGTGAACTGGCCGATCATGATGGACCAGGCGAACCACCAGTACAGGTAGAAGGCGTGATAGTCACTCAACGGCAGCATGAACTCGTGGATGTTGCCGAAGTAGCCGCCCAACAGGCTGAGCGTTCCGGCAAAGTCCCCGAAGGTCCCTTGCTCGGTCATAAAGGCGTAGTACCAGAACAGCGCGATCAGCCCGATGAACATCCAGCTGGTGCTCACACTCAGTACCCGAACGTACTTGAGGCTGGTGCTGGAGTAGACCGCCGCGGCGATGGAGAGGAATACGATGCCGTAGAAGACCATCTGCGCGGTCTGGTCCTCGCCCATTTCCGGCAGGTACCAGGGGAGGTTCTTCAGCAGCAGGTAAGCGGTAAAGGCACAGGTGCCGATGATCACCACGTTGTTGATGACCTTCACCAGCGGAATCTCGAAGAACTTCACCCGTGGTTCGATCACGCAGAAGTAGAAACAGGTGAGGAAGTAGAAGCCCCAGATCAGGAAGGCCCAGAACCCGAACTCGATCGCGAGCGGGTTGGTGACGTCATAGTCCTCCGCGTAGCCACCGAATTCGGTGAGCGGGAACATGATCAGGCCCACGTCGAGGCCGGATGTGAACAGAATGGCCATGAAAGTGAAGGTACGCACCGGCGTTACCCCCACCACCTGAAGATTACCCCATCGCAGCAGAATCACTGCAATCATGATAAACGTGAATACCAGTCCGATACTTAACCAGGTCAACATAGACCAACTCCTTTGCTGGTTGCGGCGTCAATTTGCTTTCTTATGGCAATACTTCCCCTACCGGGCCGCCTGGAGCCGTTTACAGGCCGCCCGGAACAGCGCTTGTCACACTGGGCAGGAAAAGTGCCTAGCGGGGCACGCGCTCGGGCTCTCCGGCCCGTTGGCGCACACGCCAGTGCTCGTCCATCCCCACCGGTGCATCCAGCGGGGCCTCTGGCTGACGCCCACGGATCAGGTCCGCGGCCCGCTCAGCCACCATGATGGTCGGCCCGTTGAGGTTGCCGTTGGGAATGGTTGGGAATACCGAGGAGTCGACGACGCGCAGGCCACTGATGCCGTGCACCCGGGTTTCCGGGTCGATCACCGCCTGCGGGTCCGTGCCCATGGGGCAGGTGCAGGAGGGGTGATAGGCGCTTTCCACGGCCTGGCGCACAAAGGCATCGATGGCCTCGTCCGAGGTGACATCGGCCCCCGGCTGGATCTCGTCACCGCGATAGTCGTCCATCGCCGGCTGGTTGATGATCTCGCGGGTCAGGCGCACGCAGTCGCGGAAGCCTTCGCGGTCGTCCTCGTGCTGGAGGTAGTTGAACAGGATCTCCGGCGCGGCCTTCGGGTCCGCGGAGCGCACGTGAACGTGGCCCCGGCTTTTCGGCTTGTTGTGGCCGACGTGCACCTGGAAGCCATGACCATCGAACGCTTCCTTGCCGTCGTAGCGCATGGCCGCCGGCAGGAAGTGATACTGCAGGTCCGGCCACTCGACACCCGCCTTGGAGCGGATGAAGGCACAGGATTCGAAGTGGTTGGTGGCGCCCAGGCCGTCCCTGTTGAGGATCCAGCGCGCGCCGATCAGCGCCTTGCTCAGCGGGTTGAGCTTGCTGTTGAGCGAGGTGGGCTGCTTGCAGCGGAACTGGAAGTAGAACTCCAGATGGTCCTGGAGGTTCGAGCCCACGCCCGGCAGTTCGTGATTCACCTCGATGCCGGCCTTCCTGAGTACATCCGGGTTACCGATGCCGGAAAGCTGGAGGATGTGCGGCGAGCCGATGGAGCCGGCGGAGAGGATGACCTCGCTGTTGGCCTTCTCATCCTGCACCTTACCGCCACGCTCGTAGCGCACGCCCACGGCCTGTTTGCCGTTGAGCAGTACCCTGTGCACCAGGGCGCCTGTCATCACGGTGAGGTTCGGGCGTTTCATCACCGGCCGCAGGTAGGCGTTGGCGGTGGAGGAGCGCACGCCGTTTTTCACGGTCATGTGCATGGGGCCGAAGCCTTCCTGCTGGTGCCCGTTGTAGTCGTTCGTCACGGGGTAGCCGGCCTGTTCACCGGCGTCGATGAAGGCCTGGTACAGGGGGTTCTTCATGTTGTTGCCGTTGTTGGTGCCCAACGGCCCGGAGTCGCCACGGTACATGTCACCGCCAAACACCCAGGTTTCGGCCTTTTTGAAGTACGGCAGGCAGTTCTGGTAGTTCCAGCCCTCGGCGCCCTGTGCTTCCCACTCGTCAAAGTCCTTCGCGTGGCCGCGCACGTAGACCATGCCGTTGATGGAGGAGGAGCCGCCCAGAACCTTGCCGCGCGGGCAGTGCATGCGGCGGTTGTCGAGGTAGGGCTCGGGTTCGGTGTGGAACTGCCAGGCGAACTTGCTGGTGTTCATGGGGATGGACAGCGCCGTGGGCATCTGGATGAAGATGCTGCGGTCGCTGCCACCGGTTTCGAGCAGCAGGACCCGGTGGTGGGGGTCCTCTGTGAGCCGGTTCGCCAGCACGCAGCCGGCTGAGCCGGCACCGACGATGATGGTGTCGTATTGGTGTTTACTCATGGTCTTCTTCCGGTGTCGTTGCCGGGGAAGGGTGGGGAACCCCTCGCGGGAGACGCTGTGAATACGTCCCTGTACGCTTATCGGTTGCCTTCCATGGCAACCGATACTCCCGCGAGGGGCACCCCACCCTCCCCCTGATCGAGTTCGTCGGAAAACGCCGTCAGAACGGGGCTTCGATGTCGCCCATTCCGACGTAGACGGACTTGAGCTGGGTGTAGTGATTGATGGTCGCCGCGCCGTTCTCGCGGCCGATGCCGGACTGCTTATAGCCGCCCACCGGCATCTCCGAGGGTGATTCGTTGTAGGCGTTGATCCAGCAGATGCCGGCCTGGATCTGGTGGATGACCCGGTGGGCGCGCTTGATGTCGCGGGTGAAGACGCCGGCGGCCAGCCCGTAGTGGGTGTTGTTGGCGCGGCGGATGACGTCGTCTTCGTCGCGGAAGGTGAGCACGCTCATGACCGGGCCGAAGATTTCTTCCTTCACGATGGTCATGTCATCGGTACAGCCGGTGAACACGGTCGGGGCCACGAAATAGCCGCCTTCGACGCCGGCCGGGGAGAGTTCCTCGCCGCCGCAGGCCAGGGTGGCGCCTTCGTCGATGCCCTTGCGGATGTAGTCCATCACCAGGTCGCGGTGCCTGCTGGAGATGAGGGCGCCGAAGTTGGTGTCCGGGTCCAGGGTGTCGCCGGCGATGATGTTGTTGCGGGTGCGCTCGAGGACTTTCTCGATGAAGGTTTGGTACAGGTCCTCGTGCACGAAGACGCGGGTGCCGTTGGTGCAGATCTCGCCCTGGGTATAGAAGTTGGCGAGCATGGCGGCGGAAACGGCGTTGTCGATTTCCGCGTCATCAAAGATGATCAGCGGCGACTTGCCGCCGAGCTCCATGGTCACTTCCTTGAGCGTGGTGGCAGCGCCGGCCATGACTTTCTTGCCGGTGCCCACTTCACCGGTGATGGAGACCTTGTCGATGCCCGGTTCGTGGCTCAGCCAGGCGCCCACCTCGCCGGCGCCCTGGACGACGTTGAACACGCCCGCCGGCATGCCGGCTTCCATGAGGATTTCCGCCAGCTTGAGCGCGCCCAGCGGCGTTTCCTCGGAGGGCTTGAAGATCATGCTGTTGCCGCAGGCCAGCGCGGGGGCGGACTTCCAGCAGGCGATCTGCAGCGGGTAGTTCCAGGCGCCGATGCCGGCGCACACGCCCAGCGGTTCGCGCCGGGTGTAGTAGAAGTCGCCGCCCAGGTCCTGCTGGTTGCCTTCCAGGGCCGGGGCCAGGCCGGCGTAGAATTCCAGCGAGTCGGCACCGGTGTTCACGTCCACCTCGCTGGCTTCCTGCCAGGGCTTACCGGTGTCGAGCACTTCCACCTTGGCGAGTTCGTCGTTGCGTTCGCGCAGCATTGCCACGGCCCGGTTGAGGATGCGGGCCCGCTCCATGCCGGTCATGGCGGACCAGATGGCAAAGCCTTCACGGGCGCTTGCCAGTGCAGCCTGGCGCACGCTTTCGTCCGCCACCTCTACTTCATAGATCACCTCGCCGGTGCCCGGGTTCACCACTTCAAAGGTTTCGCCCGTGCTGTTGGCCATGGGTTGGCCGGCCACAAAGTTCTGGTAGCGGGTCAGTGGCATGGTTCGACTCCGTGCTGTGTCAGTGTGTCGTTGATAAACGCCTGGCAGAGCGCCTCGCTCTCGCGGAACCCCTCTTCCTGGTCGGGCCAGAGAGCACTGCGCAGCCAGAACCCGTCGATCAGTGCGGCGGTCTGCTTCGCGGCGCTCCGGGCCGCCTCTGCCGGCAACAGCTGCCGGAATGAATAGCAGAGGTTGCTGTAGAGGCGGCGGTTGTTGATGTGCTGCAGACGCGCCAGCCCCGGTTCGTGCATCGCCCGCGCCCAGAAACTGAGCCAGGTGCGGGTGGTGGCCGTGGAGCGCTGGAAGTCACTGAAGTTGGCTTCCACGATCGCCATCAGCCGCTGCTGGGGCGTGAGCGTTCCGGCCCCGGTGTGCTCCAGAAGCGCGAGCTTGAGTTCCTCAAGCAGCTGGCGCAGCGTGGCCTCGATCAGCGCCTGCTTGCCTCCGAAGTAGTGGCTGATCAGGCCGGACGACATCCCGGCGGTGCGGCTGATGGCGCCAATGGTGGCGCTCTGGAGCCCCAGCTCACCCACCACTTCAAGGGTGGCTTCAATAAGCTGGCGCCTGCGTTCTTCCTGGACTCCTACCTTGGGCATAAGTTGATTAACCGTTCAATTAAAATAAGGATAGCCTGCTGATCGCCATTGATCAACAGGCACGTGATCAGTTTGATGGTAACCCAACCGCAGAAACCTTTCAGATCAGTAGCCTGTCGATAGGATGCTTTTTCGGATTTCCGCTACACTGGCGGCAGCACGCAATGGCCCGGGGAGGCCCATGACACCACTCCGCTTCGTCGACCGCCTGAAGTTCTTCCTGGAGCGCGGCCTGACGCCCGTCTCACTGAAACACCACATTGCCGTACTGGGCTGGACCAGCCGGACCGTGCCGCTGATCGCCAAGCTGCTGGGAACGACCGAGCGCATGCGCCTGTTCCTGCGCCGCAACGATGCCAGCCGGCTGCGGATTGTGGCTCTTGCGGAAGAGGTCTCCGCCCACAGGAACCGGCCTCCGGCGGCCGTCGTCTGGAACTCAACCCGAGCCGGGGAAAGGCGCTTCATCTGTGCGCCGGCGATCAGCTCGTTGTTCTCGGAAACGGGCACTGACCGTGTGTCAGAAACGCTGACAGGTCTCGCTTGGCAACTCCCCGAAGTGGTTCCGGTAATGGGCCGCAAACCGGCTCATGTGCTGGAATCCATGGCTTGAAGCATGCCAGGAAATGGAGTGGCGGCGCTCCGTGTCCCTGAGGAGGGCCAGCCGGACCCGGATCAGATGGCAAGCGCGGAAATAGGCATAGGGCGTGCAGCCAAGGTTCCTTTCAAACGCATAGTAGAGCCCCCTGGCACTCATATGCGCAACCTCGCAGACATCATCAAGATGATACTCACCCGCGGGAAGCTCGCGTAGATAATCCATGGCACGCAGCACCCTCGGGTCAATGGCCTCGGCGTCAGCCGGCTGTTCGGAACCAATCCCGAGGATTTCCAGGAACTCCCCACGGATGCGTTCCAGCAGGTGAAGCTTATCGGTGTAGCTCAACCCGTGATGGAGTCGGTGGGGAATGGACTCCATCAGAATCCGGGCATGGTCTGCCAGACTACTGCCTTTCTCATCCCCAAGCAGCGCCAGCAAGCGGTGCCTCGCCTCATCAGCCTCAACCGTGAACAGGAACACCAACAGTTCACAGTCCCCGGAAAACTGCCATGTCTGATCACTCTTGGGGAGCATGAAAAAAGGCCCATTCTGCCCCTGCACGGCAGCGGGATACTGTTCCAGCCGAGCCCGCCCAGACAGGGGGATGGCACACCCGAAAAAGTCCTGATTCCACAACTCAACAGTGGCGGGTTGGCCAAATGCCAGATACCCCACCCAGGTGTGCCCTGACACCAGATCCGCCAGGCACCCGTCGCTATTGGGGCACGTATGCGCAAGCTCGCGGACATAGGGGTCCTGCACCAGGGACTCCAGAAGATGCTCCATCCGCCTGACCGGGGCTTCAATACAGCGCGCATGGCCGATAAGCGGTAACCGGAGCAGGCGTTCACTGGCGCGGGCCCTTTGAGGGGAACCGGTGGGTACCAACAAGCCGCGACTGCCTCCATGGGGCGTATCTGCGAATACCCCTACAGAAAGTAGGGGTTTATGCGGTGTTGGACATTGATCTTTCTCAATCCCGAACACAACCGGCAAGACTCAGAGCTTTGAGTCCATAAGACGTTGACCCGAAGCGGCCTGTTTCGCAGAAAAAGGCGTATTGCAATATCCGGCTATCAATGGCGCTGGTTCGCCCGAATCGTGCATTGAACGGATTCCCTCCCGCTCGGAGCGCAGCGAGACTGAGGGTACAACCGGAATTACGGAGATCCCCTATGCGGCGCAACGAACCGGTTACTGGTAATGAACACGTCTTCCCCGGCCACTACAGCCTCATCACCACCACGAACCTGCGCGGCAGGATCACCTATGTGAACGATGACTTCGCCGAGGTCGCCGGCTTCAGCAAGGAAGAGCTTGTCGGCCAGCCGCACAACATCATCCGTCATCCGGACATGCCCCCTGCGGCTTTCCAGAACCTCTGGGAAACCATTCAGTCCGGCCGCTCCTGGAAGGGGATTGTCAAAAACCGCTGCAAGAATGGAGACCACTACTGGGTGGACGCCTATGTCACCCCTATACGGCGCGACGGGCATATCGTTGAGTTCCAGTCCGTGCGCGTCAAACCGGACCCCGAAGCGGTCAGGCGAGCGGAAAAACTCTACGCTCAGTGGACCACTGAGCACCTGCCCACCTTCCTGCGTCTGCCCGACTGTTCGCCGGCACTGCGACTCAACCTCGTGCTCATCATTCCCTTTCTGGTGGTGCTGCTCAGCCTTCCCAGCCCGATCGAGGCGTCCCTGCTGCCCATAGGGCTCGGATATGGCCTGGCCGCGGCTCTGGTCAAGCTGCTTACGCAGCCGCTGGGGCAGCTCTGCAGACAGGCCGACGACATTACCGAGAATCCGGTTATGGCCTGGGTCTATACCGGGCGCCGGGACTCCATCGGTCGCATCCGATATGCGCTTGGAACCCGCTGGTCGGAGCTGCGCGCGGTCTCCGCACGCCTGCATGACAATGCCGGCAATCTGGACCTTGCCAAGAATGAAACCATCCGCGGAATCGAGGCCTCGAAACAGGCCATCGAGGAGCAGCGCCAGGAGATCAGCCACATCAGTGAGGCCATTGAGCACCTGTCACAGAGTGTGGAGCGGGTCAGTAATGTCACCCAGGAAAGCCATGACTTTGCTGAGAATGCATCCGACCAGGTCAACGAGTGCCAGCACCAGATGAGCTCAATGAACCGGCAGATCACGCTGCTGGCAGAACACCTGAAAAAGGCCCGCAAAGGGGTGGGGTCACTGGCGGAACGCAGCCAGGAGATTGGCGTGGTCCTGCAGGTGATCACCGATATTGCCGAACAGACCAACCTGCTGGCACTCAACGCCGCCATTGAGGCGGCACGGGCCGGCGAGGCGGGACGGGGCTTCGCCGTGGTCGCCGACGAGGTGCGCGCCCTGGCACAGCGCACCCACCAGTCCACCCAGCAGATTACCGAGATCATCGAAGGCCTGCAGAGTGAAACAGATCGCGCAGTATCCATGATGGACGAAGGCGTATCCGTCTCGGAAACCACCGTGGATCAGGTCAACGACGTAAGCGAAGCGCTGAGCACCACGCTTTCACGCGTCAGCTCCATCGTTGACCACACCAGCGAAGTAGCCAGCGCTACTGAGGAACAGGCCACCCTGAACAGCCAGGTCTCACGCCAGGCGGACGATCTGCGCGAGATGGGCGATCGATCGGTTGGCTACAGCGACGCGGCCATGCAACAGGCCGATCAGCTGTCGGAACAGATCGAGGATACCAACGGTCTGACCCGGCACTTCCTTACCATGTTGAGTGATGATGGCGGGAACGCAGCCCCGGTTTCCGAGCGACCTCCTGAAACAGAGCCGGTACCGGACAACGCCTGAAAACCAGACCCCGCACTCTTATCCAGGCCCACCATCAGCCGAGTATGACCGGCGCCCCCGGGCCCGGCGGAATGCCCAGGGCGACCCAGACCGCGAGTACTAACGGCCACACCACAGCAAAGGCGAGCGCATAGGGCAGCATCAGTGCCATCAGGGTGCCGATGCCGGCCTCTGGCCGCCAGCGCTGCACAAAGGCCAGAACAATGACCCAGTAGGGATTGAGCGGCGTGATGATGTTGGTCACCGAGTCCCCGATGCGGTAGGCAGCCTGGGTCAGTTCGGGGCTCAGCCCCGCCTGCATCAGCATGGGCACGAACACCGGCGCCAGGAAGGCGTACTTGGCGGAGGCGGAGCCAATGAACAGGTTGGCCAGCATGGCGATCAGGATGAAGCCGACCGCCAGCACCGGCGCGGGCACGGCCAGCGAGGCCAGCCACTGGCCGCCGGTGATGGCCAGCAGCAGACCAAGCTGGCTGTAGTTGAAGGCCTCGATGAACTGGGCCGCCACAAACGCCAGCACAATGTAGGGCGCCAGCGCGGCAATGGTGTCCGAGAGCATGCGCGCCACGTCGTGGTTGCTGTTCAGCGTCCCGGCAGCGAAGCCGTAGGCCAGCCCGGGCAGCAGGAACAGGATCAGAAGCAGCGGCACCATGGCCTCGACCCAGCGGGCGAAGTTCTCCCCCTCGCCGTGGAGTGGCGCCCCGGGCACCAGCACCGCCGCGAGCACCAGACCCAGGGTGATCCCGAATACGGCGCCGGCTACCCGGAGCCCCCGAACCGGGTCATCGCCCGCCTCGCTGTCTGCGTCCGCGCTATCCGCTCCGGTCAGCTCGACCTCCGCCTGCCTGGGCTCCACGATCCGGGCCGTGACCCACCACCCCACCAGTGCCAGCACCAGGGTGGAGACGATCATCAGCCACCAGTTAGCGGTCACCGCCACCGCGTAATCCGGGTCCAGTATGCGCGCCCCCGTTTCGGTCAGCCCTGCCAGTAACGGATCCAGGGCCGTGATCACCAGGTTGGCGCTGAAACCCGCGGACACCCCGGCAAAGGCCGCCGCCAGCCCGGCCAGGGGTGAGCGCCCCGCCGCGTGGAACAGGATCGCCGCCAGCGGCGGCAGCACCACGTAGCCCGCATCCAGGGTCACCGAGGAGAGGATGCCCAGAAGCACGACCATGGGCGCCAGCAGCGCCCGGGGCGTCAGCCTGAGCAGCCGGGCCAGCAGTGCGGGCAGCAGGCCGGAGCGCTCCGCCACGCCGATGCCCAGCATGGCCACCAGCACCAGCCCCAGCGGCGGGAACTGCATGAAGTTCTCCACCAGGTGTGAGAGCAGCCACCAGAGACCATCGCTCTCAAGCAGCCCGCGGGCCTGGACCAGTTCCCCCTCGCCGCTGGCGCCCGCCGGCTTGCGCACGGACCATCCCGCCCAGGCGGCCATCTGGGAAAGCACCATGACCAGGCCCAGCGCCATGGCGAACAGGGTGACCGGATGCGGCAGGGCATTGCCCGCCCGCTCAATGCGGTCCAGCCAGCGGGTGGAAGAAGCCGCCTGACTCACGTCACGGCCCCATGCGGCAGAACGTCCTCCGGATAGATGGCCAGCTCGTTCTGGTGGCGCGCGAAATCCGGATCATGCTGCGCCGGTGTCTGCAGGATGCGCTCCACATAGTCCGTCGGGAATGCGTTCTCCCGGGCGCCGATGAGCACATGGGCCCGATACCAGCTGTAGGGCACCAGTGAGGCATCCACGTCCGTGGCGGCGTACATCCGCGCCTCCAGCGACTCCCCCTGCGGCGTCCGGGGGCGGATCAGCGCTTCTTCATAGCCCTTTCCCAGCCCTTCGATCCGGTCCAGTATCGGCTTCTCCCGATCCGGGATGTCGTAGACCACGCCCAGGACCCAGTCACCGGGGTCGCCGGTATGCAGCGCATCGCATTTGGCCGAATGGTCCTCGCGGCTGCGCTTGTGGAACACCAGACGGTGATGAGGCAGCCAGCCAACCGTCAGGAAACGGGATTCCGGAACCCTGGCCTGGAGACGGCGGATGGACATGTTGGAGCCATAGGCAAAACAGAGCATCGTGGATCCTCTCCGGTATGCATGCAGTCTCCGAAACTGCCACTGTTACCGGCTCCGAGCAATACGTGGGGTGGCAGGATCCTGTAGCAGCTGACAACCCTGTGGCAGCCTCTCAGGCCAGAATGATCCGCGTGCGCAGCCTCAGTGCTGCGCCGGCCGATAGCCCAGCCGGAAGCCGCCCCAGTGGGTGCCGTTCACGTAGATGGGCACCGACAGATCGTGCATGATCTCCCCGGTATCGCGCCGGTAGGTCTGCAGCAGCATGTCGCGGGTATGGCTGCCACAGCGGGCCCCGGTGCGGTCATTGAAGAGGCGCTTGCTGCGGCTCTTCACCAGATCCACCTGGGGATCGCCAGTGGGCTCATGGGCAAAGACGTTGTTGTGGGTGGGCACATAGCCATCCGGCGCAGCGGTGATCGCGAAGACAATGGGCTCCAGTGACTCAACCACGGGCTCCTGGATCGCGGGCAGGTGCTTGTCGGTAAAGGCATCGAAGGGGCTGTGGTACTTCTGCGGCTCGGTGCCGGGAATCGGGGTACGCTCTTTGCTGAACAGCTGCTCCCGCGTGAGCTCGCCACGCTCAAGCGCCTGTTCAAAGCACTGCGCGATCTCCGCCGCCCCGGCGCGTGCCGCTTCATAGAAGGGGCGATGGTAGCTTTCACTGCTGTACAGCGCGAACTCGGCGTTGGTCTGTTCCGCCAGTTCCATCAGCCTTGAGGCCTGCTGCGCCAGCTCGGCCACGGCCTCATCGCTGTCGCGCATCTCGTCGCGCAGGCTCTCGATGGAGCCGAACATCTGCCCCAGGCTTTCCTCATTGTGCTGGTCGCCCTCGGCAATCCCCCGCACCTGTTCCTCCACCTTTCTGGAACCGGTGTTGATCTCGTCCAGCTGGTGGCCAACGGCCTCGACCGAATCAAGACCGTTCTCAACACTGCTGGCCAGCTCCTTGACCCGGGTAACGATGTGGCCGGTGTCCTGCTGGATGGATTCCAGGGTGCTGGACGCCTCTTTGGTCGCCTCCGAAGTGCGGCCGGCAAGCTGGCGTACCTCGTCCGCCACCACCGCGAAGCCGCGCCCCTGCTCACCGGCGCGGGCGGCCTCGATGGCGGCGTTGAGCGCGAGCAGGTTGGTCTGCTCGGCAATGCCCTCGATCACGGAGGTCACGTTCTGGATGGTCTCGGATTTGTCGTTCAGGGCCTGGATCAGTGACACCGTCTCGGCGGACTGCTCGTGCACCCGCCGGACCTGCTCGATGGCCTCCCTCAGCGCGGTCTGCCCCTGGTCACTGACCTCGCTGGCCTGGCTCGCCGCGGAAGCGGCCTCCGAGGCCTGTTCCGCGGACTGGCGGATGGTTTCCATGATCCGCCCGGCGTAGTCCGTCATGTGGTTGGTATTCTCCACCTGACGGTCAAGACGACTGCGCAGGCGGTCCGCGGCATAGGAGACCTGGGCCGCGGAGACGGCATTGGCGTCCGCGCCTTCCACCAGGGTCTGCTCCAGCGCCTCGCCGGTCCGCGCCTTGCGGAATATGGCGGGCATGAGAGCCTGCAGCAGAGGATGCTCCGCCTGGGCGTCCGCGTGCGCCTCCAGTTGCACACGCTTCAGAAAACCCATCAGGGGCAGGATTGCTGCGAGCGCGCCCAGCGCCCCTGCCAGAAGAAAACGGATCAGCTCCGGCACGGGCAGCCAGCTGCATGCAACAGCAACCAGCAGACTCCCGCCCACACCGGCACACAACCGCAGTACGACCTGTTTCTGAAGTGCCCCCATACCAGCCACCCTGTATCTGTCTTGTTATTCAAGGTTTCAGGGTAGGTTAGAAGATAACCAGCACGGATGCCCTTATACTTTCGGAGTACGCCGGTGCGACCGACTAGAGGGTCAGAAAGGGCATCAGTGCCAGATAGAGGATCACGCCAATCCCGATCAGGGCGCCGATGAAGGCCAGGGGGTTGTGCCGGTATCGCTGGCCGGGGGTCTCGGCCTCACCACGAGCCAGGGCCTCCTCGTGGACGGCCCTGGCCTTCTCGGCACGTTCGGCCTGGTAATCGGCAAGCAGCTGCTCCGCCTCCTCAAGCCGTGATGCATCCTCAAGCCAGATGCCCCCGAAGGAGACCATCCAACGGCTGGGTTCGGTTTCATAATAGGGCAGGTCATGCGCCTCCAAAAGCGCCTTGACCTCCTCGTACTCGTCTTCCGGCACGTTGCGCAGATTCAGCAGCAGATGCCCCATGACGGGTATACCTCTCAAACGCGGAATCAGAGCATTATAGCAGCTGTCCGGGGGCAGGCTGTCACATGGATCTCATAAAGAAGCGGCATGCTGGGGACGCACGTGCCACGTCCATGCCCCGGGAGGTTCCCCATGCCCAGCGTCACCATGCTGACGACGCTCGCCTTTGCCGCCGTACTGATCCTCTGGATCGGGCCACGCCTCCACCAGCGGCTTCGGCTCTCCCGCGCCAAGCACCCGTCACTGCAGGGCCACTCCCGCATGGCCCGGCAGGTAGCGCGCCTGCTGCCATATTACGACTACGACGATGACACCTTCTTCCGGTGCGATGACGCACCCGACGCCATCGCGGACCAACGTCGGGCAGCCCTGCACCGCCTCTCGAACAACCTGCATGCACGTTCGCCACAGGCCCTCCGGGCCGGGGCGGAACTCGCCGAAGGGCTTTCCGACCTCGAATTCACCAGTCAGTACCGGGTGCCCTTCCAGTTCCGGCGCCCAGTCAACCGGCTGCTCCCTCCCGCCATGATGGCAGAAGCCACTGAAGGACCCTGGGTGCGCGACATCGACGGCAACTGGTTGCTCGACGCCTCCGGCTCCTACGGCGTCAACGTCTTTGGTCACGATTTCTACCGGGCCTGCCTGGCCGAGGGGCAGGAACGCACCCGCTCCCTGGGCCTCTACCTGGGCGCCTACCACCCGGTGGTTCTGGAGAACGTCCGGGAACTCAAACGGCTTTCCGGGCTGGACGAGGTCTCCTTCCACATGTCCGGCACCGAGGCTGTGATGCAGGCGGTGCGCCTGGCCCGCTACCACACGGGCCGCTCCCAGCTGGTGCGCTTCTGCGGGGCCTACCACGGCTGGTGGGACGGGGTTCAGCCCGGCATCGGCTCCCAGCGTACAGCCAATGACGTCTATACCTTGCGCGACCAGGACGAACGCAGTCTGAAGGTCCTGCGTACCCGGACCGACATCGCCTGTGTGCTGGTCAGCCCCTTCCAGGCTCTGCACCCCAATGCCGGCGCCCCCGGCGACGCGGCCCTGATCGCCGGTGACCGCCGGTGCGGATTCGAGCCGGAGGCCTACCGGGAGTGGCTGCACCGGCTGCGGGAAGTCTGCAACGAACGCGGGATCGTGCTGATCCTGGACGAGATCTTCTCCGGCTTCCGCCTGGCCCCCGGCGGCGCCCAGGAATACTTCGGGCTCCAGGCGGACATGGTGACCTACGGCAAGACCCTGGGCGGCGGCTTGCCGGTGGGCGTCCTCTGCGGGCGGGCCCCGCTGATGACACGCTACCGGCCGGAGCGCCCGGCGGACGTCTGCTTTGCCCGTGGCACCTTCAATGCCCATCCCTCCGTGATGGGCTGCATGAATGCCTTCCTGGAATGGCTGCGGGCACCGGCGATTGCGCCTTTCTACCGGGACCTGCACTCGGTCTGGAACGAACGGGCGGAGCGCCTGAACCAGCGGCTGGCGGACGCGTCACTGCCGCTTCGGATCGCCAACCTGGTCTCCATCTGGAGCGTGATCTACACCGCGCGGAGCCGCTACAACTGGATGTTCCAGTTCTATCTCCGGGACCAGGGCGTGCAGCTGCCCTGGACGGGAACCGGCCGCCTGATCTTCAGTCACGACTATGACGAGGAAGCCTTTGAAGCCTTCATGACCCGCTTCCTGGCGGCCGGCCGGGCCATGGCCGCGGACGGCTGGTTCTGGGAGAATCCGGAGCTGAGCAATGGCGCGATCCGCAAGCGGGTGCTGGGGGAACTGATCCGCCACCGGCTGCCATTCCCCCGTGCCCGCCGCCATCCGACGCCGGCAGGGGGAGTGGCCAGTGACGAGCCGCTTCAGTAACGGTGGGAACCGTCGGGGCTGACGTCATCCATGGGGTCAATCAGCTGGCCCCGCATCAGGTGGAAGGGCGAGCTGTAATACATCCGCACATCATTGATCGGGTCGGTCAGGATCTTGATCAGCCAGATCACGCCCGTCTGCACATCACGGATGAAGAACAGGTGCACCGTCCGGCCCAGCAGCGCAATGGCGGCCAGTCCGATCCAGAGCAGTGACAGGGTGTAGAGATAGCCTCCGAAACCCGGTCGCGCCTCGATCAGGCCGAACAGGTTGGGCTGCAGCCAGGCCAGCGCGGGTGTCATGGCCCAGAAGGCCAGCAGGATCCGCTTGCGCTGGAGGTTATAGCCGATCTTGATGTCCTCCTTGTGCGAGTGCGTGACCCGGTTCACCTTGTCGTATTCCTTGGGCTCGAAGAAGAAGTGCCCGATCTGGCGCGACACCATGGCCACGCCCCACCCCAACAACGCCGAGACCACCGGGTTGATGGCGAGATAGACATAGGCGGTCAGGAAGCTGATCGCGCTGACCAGATGCAGGGACTGGTTGATCCGGCTCTGGTGATAGTATCGATGGTCATCCCACCGTTGTTCCTCAAGTGCTTCAAGCAGTTTCATAGCGTGTTGTCCTCCGGTTTGCTTGTCAGTGTTGCTCCGATTCCGCCGGCCGGCGGTTGCCATCAGTACCGCATGATCGCCTCCCCCATTCGCCAATGCGCGCCGGTTGCCACCTCCTTCTCGAAACGGAAGCCGGGGCCGGTAAACAGCAGAATGGTGGAGCCCTGCTCGAAATACCCCATCTCCTCGCCACGCTGATAGCCCACATCGCAGGGGATGCGCGCCGGCCCCGCGTAGTTAAGGCCCAGAGGCTGTTCGAGTGCATGAAGGCGCAGACTGGCCACCAGAATGGCGGCCACCGGCACCACCAGGATCCGGCAGTCCGGACTGTCGCCGAGGTCCAGTTCCAGGACAGCCCGTTCATTGCGACAGAAGAGACGTTCGACCCGCTTGAGGGCGATGGGGTTCACGTTCCAGGTGTCCCCGGCGATGTGGTGGATCTGGCGCAGCCGGCAGTCTTCCGGGGCATGGAAGCGGTGGTACATGCTGGCGGTCAGGCGCAGGGTCAGGAACTGGCCCTCGGCATAGCGGGCGGCCAGTTCCGGGTCACCCAGCAGCTCTTCCAGTGAATAGGGGAAACCCTTGGCCTGGATCACCTGGGTCCCGCGCATCCCGCCGAAGGCGCCGACGATGCCGTCACAGGGGCTGACCAGGGTTCCGGGTCGCTGATCCAGGGGCCGGGCCCCGGGACGCAGCTCGCGGATGAAGCAGTCGTGCATGCTCTCGAAGCGCTCCTTGCGCGCCTCGTCCAGACGCAGGTCGCCGGCAAAGGCCTGCCAGACCGCCATCGATGCCCGGCGCACCAGCGGCTGCCGGATACGGCTGAACCAGCCCATGAAGCGCGTGGCCCAGCGGCGTGGAATACGGTTGGTCAGCAGGAAGTTGAGCCGCTCAATCGCGGACAGCTGATGCAGCAGTGTTTTCGGATTCATCCCTGCAGGATGCCGTCACGGTGTGACCGATTGATGACGAGCGGCGCTGTCACCAGAACGTCATCCCAACGCGTCATGCTTCGCCGGATTCGCCGAGCCACCCTGGAGTCCCGCATGCTACTGACCGCCCTTGTGATCAGCGCGCTGCTGCTGAGCCTGGAACGGATCACCTACTACGCCGTCGCCAATCATCCCGAGCGCTGGTATGCGCTCTGCCAGCGTCCACCGTTGGCGTCTCTGGGCCCACCCGTGGACGTGGTCCGCAAGCTGTTCTACGGGTTCAAGGGCATCCAGGGCGCGGTCTTTCTGGGCTGGTGCGCGATGATGGCAGGCACCTGGCTGCCATTGCCGACCGCCGGTCCGCTGATGCTGGGAACGGGCATCGCCCTGGTCGTGGCGGGTCTGTTCCTGAACGCCAGCGTATTTGCCCGGCTCGGGCCTGTGGGCGTGTTCTACGGCAGTGAACTGGGGCACCGGGTTCCCTGGATCGAGGGCTTCCCCTTTTCGGTGCTGAAACACCCGCAATATATAGGCGCGCTTGCGCTGATCTGGGGCTTTTTCATTGTAATGCGCTATCCCAATCCGGACTGGTACTACCTGCCGCTTCTGGAGACTGCTCTCTACCTCTGGGGCATGTATCACGAACCCTGAGAGCCCATGCCAAGGAGGGCCATCTTCCGCTATCATGGGTCGCTGTTGCCATCAGCCAGGATCCTTCGGAGTCATACCCCATGAGCAAGCACAAACGCCGTCCTGTCCCGGTCTTCGAACATCCGATCATCGAAACCCACTGCCACCTGGACTACCTCCAGGGCGAGCCGGTGGAGGATGTGGTCATGGCCGCCGAGCAGGTGAACATCGAGCGCCTGATCACCATCACGGTCTCGCCGGACAACCTGGAGACGGTGCAGCACCTGGTGGGCGCGCATCCACGCGTCTTCGGCACCCAGGGTATTCACCCACACCAGGCGGATAACTGGCACGACGGGCTGGATCCGTTCATCCGGGAGGCGATGGCGGCAAGCCCGAAGCGGCTGCTGGCGATCGGTGAGATCGGGCTGGATTACCATTATGATTTCAGCGACCCGGAGACCCAGAAGTCGGTCTTCCGCAAGCAGCTGCAGATGGCCTCGGATCTGGACAAGCCGGTGGTGATCCACACCCGCGATGCGGATGAGGACACCATCGAGATCCTGAAGGAGTTCGAGGGGTCGCTGAAGCAGCGGGGCGTGGTACACAGCTTCACCTCGGGTGAGACGCTGGCACGCTATGCGCTGGAGCAGGGCTGGTACATTGGCTTCAACGGGATCTGCACGTTCAAGAAGGCGGAGAACGTGCGCGAGATCATCGACCTGACGCCGGCGGACCGCATCCTGCTGGAGACGGATTCGCCGTATCTGGCGCCGGTGCCATACCGGGGCAAGGAGAACATGCCCTACTACCTGCCGTTCGTGGGGGAGTTCATTGCCCAGCACAAGGGGCTGGAAGTGGAAGAGTTCCTGGCGCAGGCTTACCGGAACAGCGAAGCCGTGTTTTTTCGGAACTCTTTGCAGGAAGCGTGAAAAGGAGGCAGGGAGGCTTATCCGGGAAACGCTATGAATCCTTTTAAGCTGCGCAATCCTGCTCCGCTTAAAAGTCCTGGGTTTACATCCGTGTAAACCCGTTTGCGCTCAGCCGCGCAAACCCATGGACGCTGCGCGGTTGCCATCCCTGGCAACCGAGCTTCCCTGAAAGCACTCCCCCATTCCCCTTACCGA
Source organism: Pseudomonadota bacterium (assembly GCA_051744725.1). Classification (GTDB taxonomy): domain Bacteria; phylum Pseudomonadota; class Gammaproteobacteria; order Pseudomonadales; family Oleiphilaceae; genus Halospina. The sequence continues at coordinate 47,463 of JBNJDI010000003.1, forward strand.
TCAGGCGTTATTGGTGACTCGGCTGCACCAGAACCCAGGGAGCGACCACCAGGGCCCAGACCGTCGCATCCGAATCATGCCACCCCTGCGCCTCATCCGGCTTAACCTCACCCACGGACCCATCCTGGATCCACTGCTGGAACCGCGCCTTGTCGTCCCGCACCAGTGAGAATCCAACCTCGATCAGATCCTGCCCCGGCGCCACCCGCACGACATTGCCGCGAGCGTAGAACCGCTGCAGTTCGACCCACCCGATCTGCGCGGTCTCCTGGTGGAGTTTGGCGCGGAGTTCGTCGTCGTTTTCGGGGATACCATCGGTTTCCAAGGACATCGGTCTATTTCCTTGTGGCGTTATCGAGGCGTTGAAAGAAGTTCGGAGGGGAGCTCCGTAAGGGAAGCTCTGGAGCCATGGATGGCGGAAGAGCAGCGTACAGGGATGTATTTACAGCGTTTCCCTTACGGAGCTCCCCTCCGGACTTCCTCCAGAAGATTATCAGTCTGGAGACAAACAAAAACGGGTGGCCCGAAAGCCACCCGTTTTCCGCGGGTCAGCCTCCCGAAGAGGCTAACCCATCAACCGCCATCAATCACTTGGCGATCATGTTGCGCAGCACGTAGTGCAGGATGCCGCCACTGCGGTAGTAGTTCATCTCATTGACGGTATCCACACGGCAGATCACCTCCGTCTCGGTGGTGCTGCCGTCCGGGCGCTCAGCGACGAGCTTCAGCACCTGGCGCGGCTCCAGATTCTCATCCAGGCCCTTGATGCTGATCTTCTCTTCGCCGGTCAGACCCAGCGTCTGGCGGTTCTCGCCTTCCTTGAACTGCAGCGGCAGCACGCCCATGCCAACCAGGTTGGAACGGTGGATCCGCTCGTAGCTCTCGGCAACCACGGCTTCCACGCCCAGCAGGCGGGTGCCCTTGGCGGCCCAGTCACGGGAGGAACCGGTGCCGTATTCCTTGCCGGCGATCACGACCAGCGGCGTACCCTGCTTCTGGTACTCCATGGCCGCGTCGTACATGGCCATCTGCTCGCCGGTGGGCACGAACTTGGTGAAGCCGCCTTCCACGTCATCCAGCATCTCGTTCTTGATCCGGACGTTGGCGAAGGTGCCGCGCATCATCACTTCGTGGTTACCACGGCGCGAACCGTAGCTGTTGAAGTTCTTGGGATGCACGCCCTTCTCCTGCAGGTACTTGCCTGCCGGGGAGTCCGGCTTGATGGAGCCGGCCGGGCTGATGTGGTCCGTGGTGATGGAGTCACCGAACAGCGCCAGGATGCTCGCACCCTCGATGTCCTTCGGCGGCTGCAGCGGTTTCTCGATGCCTTCGAAGAACGGCGGGTTCTTCACGTACGTGGACTCGTCGTCCCACTTGTACGTCTCGTCCTTGCTGAACGGAATGCCCTGCCAGACTTCGTCGCCCTTGAAGACGTCGGCGTATTCCTTGCGGAACATCTCGTCGTCCACCTTGGACACTTCCTGGGCGATCTCCGCGTTGGAGGGCCAGATGTCCTTGAGGTAGACCGGGTTGCCGCTCTGGTCGTTGCCCAGCGGCTCGTTCTCCATGTCGATCCGGGTGGTACCGGCCAGGGCGAAGGCGACAACCAGGGGCGGTGACGCCAGCCAGTTGGCCTTCACATCCGGGTGAACCCGGCCTTCGAAGTTCCGGTTACCGGAGAGCACGGAAGAAACCTGCAGGCCGCCTTCATTGATGGCATCGCCGATTTCGTCCATCAGCGGGCCGGAGTTACCGATGCAGGTGGTGCAGCCGTAGCCGACCAGGTTGAAGCCAAGCCCATCCAGCTCCTTGCTGAGACCGGCGGTATCCAGGTAGTCGGTGACGACCTTGGAGCCGGGCGCCAACGAGGACTTGACCCAGGGCTTGCGGTCCAGACCCTTCTCGCGCGCTTTCTTGGCCACCAGGCCGGCCGCCATCAGCACGCTCGGGTTGGAGGTGTTGGTGCAGGAGGTGATCGCGGCGATCACCACGTCGCCGTGGCCCAGGTCGTAGTCCTGACCCTTGACCGGCACGCGCTTGTTCTTGTCCTGGACACCGGCATCATCCAGCAGCTTCTCGAAGGTGCTCTTCATGGCCGGCATATCGACCCGGTCCTGGGGCCGCTTGGGGCCGGCCAGGGAGGCCTTGACGTCGCCCAGGTCGAGCTCGAGCGAGTCGGAGAACTTGGGCTCGGGCTTGCTGGAGTCGCGCCACATGCCCTGGGCCTTGCTGTAGTCCTCGACCAGCTTGATCTGCTCGTCGCTGCGGCCGGAGAGCTTCATGTAGTTGAGCGTCTCGCCGTCGACCGGGAAGAAGCCACAGGTCGCGCCGTATTCCGGTGCCATGTTGGAGATGGTGGCACGGTCGGCCAGCGGCAGGTTGTCGAGGCCGGGGCCGTAGAATTCGACGAACTTGCCGACCACGCCCTTCTCACGCAGCATCTGGGTCACGGTCAGTACCAGGTCGGTGGCGGTCACGCCTTCCTTCATGGAACCGGTCAGACGGAACCCGACCACTTCCGGGATCAGCATGGAGATGGGCTGGCCCAGCATCACGGCTTCCGCCTCGATGCCGCCGACACCCCAGCCCAGGATGCCCAGCGCGTTGATCATGGTGGTGTGGGAGTCGGTGCCGACCAGGGTGTCCGGGTAGACCTGGGTCTCGCCGTCCTGCTCCTTGGTCCAGGCGACCTTGCCCAGGTACTCGAGGTTGACCTGGTGGCAGATGCCGGTACCCGGCGGAACCACGCGGAAGTTGTCGAACGCTTCCTGGCCCCAGCGCAGGAACTCGTAACGCTCGCGGTTACGGGTCATCTCAATGTCGACGTTGGCGCGGAAGGCGTCGGAGGTGGCGTACTGATCGACCATCACGGAGTGGTCGATGACCAGATCCACCGGCGACAGCGGGTTGATCTTCTCGGGATCGTCACCGGCCTTCTTGACCGCGTCACGCATGGCGGCAAGGTCCACGACACCGGGCACGCCGGTGAAGTCCTGCATCAGCACGCGCGCCGGGCGGTACTGGATCTCGCGGCTGGAAGAGCGGTTCTTCAGCCAGCCGGCAATGGCTTCGACGTCATCCTTCGTCACGGTCTCGTTGTCTTCGTGACGGAGCATGTTCTCGAGCAGAACCTTGAGCGAAACCGGCAGCTGCTGCAGGTCACCGAGGTGCTTCTCGGCTTCCGGCAGACTGTAATACCGGTACTTTTTGCCGCCAGACTCGAGGGTCTGGGCGGTCTTGAAACTATCGACAGGCGACATGGCATCCTCCCTATGTAGGGTTATTCGACGGGCCGATTATACCAGAGAGCGGGTATTCAAGCGGCCCGGATCGGTGGCGGATTGTACTGGAAATGAACAGAGAACTGTAGGTGTAAACCGAGATCGGTTACGGGAGGTCAAATCAGTAACGGATGGTCAGCACGTTGTACACCAGCAGGCCACAGGCCCCGAGCAGGGCCAGCCAGGTACCCGCAACGCCCGCCGCACGGGCCGCGTGCCAGCGGCCCTGGGCTTCGTGCATGCCCCAGGCGTGGCCGATCCGGCTCACCAGGAACAGGCCGCCCACGGTATGCAGCGCGGCATAGGCCACCCCATTCATCTCCGCTATGAACATCAGCACCAGCATCAGCGGCATGGATTCGATGTAGTTGCCGTGGATGCGCGAGGCCACATTCAGTTCCTGATGCCCGCCATCGCCGACCCCCACACCCAGCTGCTGGCGCAGCGCCACGACCCGCCATACGAGGATCAGCTTCAGGACCACAAAGACAACGGCGTAGAAGGCGGTGGCGGGTGCGAGCATGGACTCTCCTCGGTTCAGGCGTTTTCAGGGATGGCATCCACCGCGGGCTGGCCCGTCTCGGGGTCTACTGAGACGGTCAGCACCAGCGGCTGGCAGCAGACGAAGCAGTCTTCCACATAGGTCTGGTCGCCCAGGGAGCAATCGACCAGAACGTCGATCACCTCCCCGCAGCACGGACAGGGCACGGGTACCGTCTCGGTCAGCGCCATACGGCGTTACCCTCCTGATCCGGTGGCGCGGTACCAGGTCTCCAGCCAGCCGGCCACATCCTCCTCCGGCATGGGCCTGGCCAGGTGAAAGCCCTGCATGATGTCGCACTGCATGTTGCGCAGCAGCTGCGAGGTGTCATCGCTCTCCACCCCTTCGGCGACCACTTCAAAGCCGAGATCATGACACATGTTGATGGTGGTGCGCACGATGGTGGCATCCTCGCGGTTGGCGTCCATTTCCCGCACGAAAGAGCGGTCAATCTTGATTTCGTGTACCGGCAGCTTGCGGATGTAGGACAGCGAGGAGTAGCCGGTGCCGAAATCATCGATGGCCAGACGGATGCCCGCGCTGTAAAGGCCGCGCAACGCATGGAGGGCGTTGATGGGATTGACCATGGTGGCGGTCTCGGTCACTTCCAGGATGAGCCGCCCGGCGGGCAGGCCGTGACGTTCCAGCAGTGCCAGCACCTGGCCCGCGAACTCCGGCTCCTCCAGGTTGCGCGCTGAGATATTCACCGCCATGCGCACGGGGTGGCCAGCGGCATCCATGGAAGCGCCAAAGAGCAGGGCACGATCCAGCACCCACTGGCTCAGAGGCCGGATAAGACCGGTCTGCTCGGCCATGGGTATGAACTCGTCCGGCGGTATGAAGCCGTAATCGGGGTGATTCCAGCGCAGCAGCACCTCAAAGCCACACACCTCCCCTGAACTCAACCGCACCTGGGGCTGGAAATGCAGCGCCAGACCATCCTCACCAATGGCCCGTCGCAGCTCGGTCATCAGGGTCAGGCGGCGTTCACTGTAGGGGTTCATGGCCTCGGTGTAGGTCGCCACGTGGCTGACGCCGCTCTCCGCCTGGTCAAAAGCGATGAAGGCGTGGCGCAGCAGGGTGGTGATGTCGCCACTGTCCTCCGGGTAGAAGGAGCAGCCGCCGACCATCCGCATATCCAGGCTCAGCCCCCGGAATTCCACCGGCTGGCGCAACGCTTCCACCAGCGCCTCCATCTGCCCGTGCATGGCTTCGGTTTCCCGCGGATGAAAGGCACAGGCAAAGGTGATGCCCTCTACATGGGCAACGGTGCAGGGAGTGCCACTGACATCCTCAATGATGACCGAGTCCGGGAGGCCAAGCACCACCTCATTCATCCGCCAGGCCAGCTGGTACAGCAGCTGGTCCGCGTTCTCGTGGCCCAGGGTCTTGTTGATGTCGTCAAAGCCCCGGAAATGGATCAGCACCAGCGCCAGGCTGCAGTCCCGCTGGTCATCCACACGCTCAGTGCATTCGCTCAGCACCACTTCCAGCAGGTTGCGGCCCGGCAGGCCGGTCAGGCCATGGTGTCGTGCCTGTTCCAGCAGGCTCTGCTCCATGGATTCACGTTCCTCCATGGCCTGCACGCGGGCACGCTGCTCATAACTGAAGCGCTGCCCCATGGCGAAGGTCAGAACCAGCGCCTGGGAAACGGCGCCCAGCTCCACGCCGTAGCGTGTCAGGAAGTTGGAAGGCACCAACCCGGCGACCAGCAGTATCCAGGCCATCGCCCCCACCAGCAGCATGATCCAGGCGCCCATGAAGTACCGGGCAGCACGGTGCCCGCGGATCATCATCACCAGGCCGACGACGAGCATGACCAGACTCACCATGCCGGCCAGCGCCACTGACAGTCGGGTGGACAGGTCATAGCTGATGAAGAACGCCGCGACCGTATTCAGCGCGGCGACAGCGGTCAGGGCATGGAAAACGCGACGCAGGAAGCGCATCTCAGGGGTGATGTTGAGAAAGGTCCGTGCGAACAGGCTGAAAAAGAGCGCAATCATGGCGGAGGCCACCAGGGTCACCCGCTCATTGATCTCCGGATACGACGGGTAGAGGAACTGGAAGGCCATGCCATGCAGACTGGCCATGAGCACCAGCAGTGTGGCGTTGGTCAGGACATAGTAGAGATAGCTGCGTTCACGCAGTGCCACGTAGAGGAAGACATTGAAAATGATGATGATCAGCAGCATGCCGTAGAACATGCTGCGGCCGACCATGTCCGTCTCATTAACCTCAAAGAAGGTCTCGGGTTCCCAGAGCGTCATGGGCACCTGATGGGAACCGGACGTCCTGACCCGCAGATAGAGCCGACTCTGCGAGTCCGGTTCGAGCTGCACCGGAAGGACGAAGGTCCGGTGCGCCATGGGCCTGGACTGGAACGGGTACTGATCGCCGGTCACGTGATGTTCGACGATGTCCCCGTCACGGACCTGATAGAACTCAATATGATCCAGGAGGGGGTAGCTGATCTCCAGAAGCCGCTCAACCGGCTGCTCAAGCGGGTTTTCCAGGCGCATCCGGTACCAGCGTGTTCCCGCGGTATAGCCAAAGTTGGCCACATTCCCCTCCACCGGCTGCCAGCCCGGGCTGACGTCGCCGGAGAGCATAGCGGGCAGGCCGACTGAGCTTTCGGCCGGCTCCAGCCAGTACTGGAGGCTGTGAGCAGGATTCTGGCTGGGCGCGTCGGGCAGCACCGTAACCGCTCCTGCGGCAGACAGACTCACAAGCACAAGCGCCAGTGCGAGCATCGCTAAAATGGCGCCCCGGCATGCAATCCAGATGTGCTGTGCAGCCCTGCCCATGGAGACTCCTGAGCCTGTGTCTTGCAGGCTGCAGTATAGACAGTGACCCGGGGCTGTGCTTGCCGCTTCCGGCGAACCGGTCAGCGCAGCTGCTCCAGCAGTGCCGCGTGGGCCCGCATGCCGCGATGGAAACAGGTCACCTCGAATTTCTCGTTGGGGCTGTGCATGCCGTCATCCTCCAGGCTGAAGCCCATCAGGAGGGTGTCGATGCCGAGAATGTCCCGCGCCCAGGCGGCAATGGGAATGGAGCCGCCACTGCCCAGCAGCACCGGCTCATGCTCATAGACCTGATCCAGCGCGCTCAGGGCCGCCTTCAGGTACCGGGATTCCGTGGGAATACGGATGGCAGGGGCCGCGGAATGCACCGTCATGTCAATGCAACAGCCCGCCGGTGTGTGGTCATCAATGAAACGGCGCAGTCCCTCGATGATGCGATCCGGATCCTGGTCCGGCACCAGCCGGAAGCTGACCTTGGCACTGGCTTCGCGGGGAATGACCGTCTTGGCGCCGTTGCCGGTGAAGCCGCCAATGATGCCGTTGATGTCACAGCTCGGCCGTGACCAGACACGCTCCAGAAGACTGCGGTCCGCCTCGCCACCACCGGGTGTGGTCACGCCGGCGGAGGCCAGGAAACCGGCGTCGTCCATGTTCAGGGCCTTCCAGGCCGCCAGCTCCTCGTCGGAGGGCTCCACCACGTCGTCGTAGAACCCGGGCACCTGGACCCGGCCCTGCGAGTCCTGAAGCGCCCCAAGCACTTTCGTCAGGCCGTTGATCGGGTTCTCGATGGCCCCGCCGTAGAAACCGGAGTGCAGATCATGCCCCGGGCCACGGCAGGTCAGCTCGGTGTAGAGCAGGCCACGGAGCGTGTAGGTGATGGCCGGGGTGTCCACGTCCCACATGCCGGTGTCACTGACCACGCACACATCCGCCTTCAGCTCCTCCTGATAGCGCTCCAGCACCGGCCGGAGGTTCCTGCTGCCGACTTCCTCTTCCCCCTCCAGCAGTACCGTCACCCGTACCGGCAGGCCGCCGTGCTCCGCATGCCAGGCTTTCAGGGCCTCCACCCACATCATCAGCTGGCCCTTGTCATCGACCGCACCCCGGGCCACCATCTTCCGGCCATGGGGGCTTTCCTCGAGCGTCGGCTCAAAAGGCTCGTTGCGCCACTCCGCCAGCGGCTCGGGCGGCTGCACGTCATAGTGCCCGTAATAGAGCACATGGGTGGCATCGTTTCCCGGCCCCTGATGATGGCCGATCACCACCGGATGGCCCTCGGTCTCGCGAATGTCGATGCGGAACCCCAGTGGCTCAAGCTCATCCCGCAGCCACTGCGCTGCCTTGCGCATGGACGGCTCATAGGCCGGGTCCGTGCTGACACTGGGAATGCGCAGCAGTTCGGACCAGCGTCCGATGGATTCCTCGAGACCCTTGTCGATGCGTTGCAGGACGGGTTCCAGCATGGGGCGCTCCTTGTTCACCGGTTGCGGGGCTTTCGAGCATAGGAGAGCAGCTCCGGGTGAACAAGCATTTGAAGGCGCCGCCCGATCACCGTACCCTCGCTGAAAACAAGGGGGTGCGTGATGGCCAACACTGATGGGAGCGTTCCCTTCTGGGAGCGCAAGCCGCTGGAAGCGATGACAGCTGAGGAATGGGAGTCGCTCTGTGACGGTTGCGGGCGCTGCTGTACCCACAAGCTGGAGGACGCGGACACCGGCGACGTCTACGCCACCCAGATCGCCTGCCGGCTGCTCGACTGCAGCACCTGCCTGTGCTCGGACTACCCCAGCCGCCTTAAGGAAGTGCCGGACTGCCTGCAGGTCACCCCCGCCATTGCCCGCAACAGCGACTGGCTGCCGAAAAGCTGCGCCTACCGTCGGATCGCCGAGGGGCGCGGCCTGGCCTGGTGGCACCACCTGGTTTCCGGTTCACGCGCCACCGTGCATACGGCGGGAATCTCGGTGCAGGGTCGTGTTCTTCCCGAGCCCATCGTCGACCCGGAGGACTATGAGGAGCACATCGTCGACTGGATCCAGGAGGAGCCCGCCCCCCGTTCCTGAAGGGACTCAGCGGGGATCCTTAAACGGCATATATAACGACCCCATAACCTCCTGGTAGACACCTTTTTCCTTGAGCCCCCTGAGTTCCCGGGACAGGGCCTGGATGAAGGCCCGGTTTTTCGTCGTATCATGGCAGTTGATGCGGTCGTAGCTCTCGAGCAGGGGGCGGTCCGGGGCATAGCTCAGCCCATCCAGATGCGGCCGGATGTCCGGGAGGGCGGCAATGAGCGCGTCCAGACGGCCCATCTTCAGCATCTGGACCGCTTGCGCCTCGGAGGGTACCGACTCCAGCGCCCTATCTCCCTCTATGGCCGGGCCCAGATACAGCTCATGCCCCTTGATAGTGCCGACCACTCGGCCTTCCAGCGCCTCAAGGGACTCAATCGGAGGCTCTTCAGCAGGTGTGAAGATATGGAAGCTGAACCTGCCAAGGGGATAACTGTAGACAATGGCGTCGCTGCCAATGCGCCGACGCACCACGTCCGTCAGTGAGAGCAGGCAATCAACCCGGGATTCCTCAAACATCCGGAGGGCACGCCGGTATGGGTAGAAAACCGGTTCCACCTTCACATCCAGTGGCTCCAGGGCGCGCGCCATCAGCCGCTGATAGATGCCGGAACCATCCGACTCAATCAGGTTGGCCAGATTGGGCGCCGCCACGGTTACGCTCTGGCCAGCATGCACACCCGCTCCTGATGTAAGCACCAACGCCAGCACGAGGCATGCACGAAAGCATCCATTCCGCCTCATCAATCGCCTACCCATGAACCTGGTCCGATTGTTTCAGGTTAATGTTATTTGTGACCGATCACGAGCCCCAATTGCAATGATCGGTTAATTGGCCCAGGAGGCAGGCCCAACGCTGGAATCCATCACCGACAGAATTACTGTTTCTTTTTTTAACTGGACGTTCAATTAAAATAAAATTACCCTCTCGCAACTCGGAGCTTCGGAAATCCCTTAGAAAAGGAGTCTATGCAATGAAGAAACAGCTGATCGGTGCAGCAGTAACAGCCGCCATTTCGGCAACCGCCCCCTCACTGGCCGTTGCGACGACCAACATTTCCGCGGGGGTCTGGGCGAACTACCGGTATGTGACGGATTCTGATTTCAATACCTTTGCGCCAGGATTCAACAGCGACCTGGACGAAGAAACGGGCGGCGACATCGGCCGTGAATCCCTGATCCTCTATGGCGATCACTCCCAGGATGACGGCCCCTGGCGCCTGTCCACCGAGGTGCGTTTTGGCCCGGGCAGCTTCTCCGACCCGGACAACAACTCCACCGGCACCTACACCTCCATCCATAAGCTCTGGGTTGGCCGCGATATCGGCGAGAACTGGGATGTCAGGATCGGTAAGAGTGAGGTGCCTTTCGGCTGGAAGACCGTGAACTTCTGGCCCGGTGACGCCCTCCAGGGCGGCTATGGCGACCAGATGGATGTCGGCGTGAAGTTCACTGGCAATGTCAGTGGATTTGATACGGCGTTCGCCTACTATCATCAGGACGACTGGGGCGAGACCAGCACCGATTCCATCGACGATAACGGCCACTGGGGGTCATCCGAGACCTACCGGAAGATTCAGACCGGTGTCGCCGACGCCAGCTACACCTTTGGCCATGACGGGTCGAGCAGCGAGTTCGGTGTATCAGCCCAGGCTGGCAAGCTCCAGAACCTGAGCGACCATGCCAACAACTGCGAAAACAGCTGCACGAACCTGGATGACGGTTCACATCATGCGTTTGCCGCCTACTATCAGGGCGAATACGGACCGTTTACCGCCAAGGCCGAAGTGATTCGGGTCAATCGCGATATTCCCCAGACAAGCGCGGATGTCCCCAAAGGTGATGTAAAGAACACCCGCTACGCACTGCAGGGCGGTTACAGTGTTGGCAACTGGTTCGCCTACATCGATGCCACGGCGGCGACCACGGACACAGACGGGAACGACGCGGACACCGTACATGGCATTGCTCCCGGGGTGCGCTATGACTACGGCCCCGGCTGGGTTTACGTCGAATATCTGAATTCCAATGGTGATATCGATGGTAACGGCGATATCTACGAGTCAGACTTCGACGCCATGTACGTAACCATGGACTACTACTTCTGATCCACGCCTCAGCGCCACCGCCATCAGCGAAGGCTGGCGGTGGCGACCTCTCCTGACGCCCCGCCATACCTCTCAATCAGGACTTCATGCAGCACATGAGGCTGTCATCGTTCCGTTCACCACCAGGCGTGTTCCCGGGCGGTTCCTGTGATAGGTTAGGCAGCCATGATCCGGAGCGCTATCTACGACACGCTGATTCTGAAGCTGACATCACGCTGGTACGCCGAAGTGCTGGACCGTGTTCCTGCAGGCGCCACCGTACTGGACGTTGGCATCGGCACTGCCGGGGCCCTGCTGGCCAATGCCGGGCGGGTCACCGGGAAACAGCTGCACATCACCGGTATCGACATCGACGGTGATTACGTGGAACGCGCCCGGCAGCGGCTGGACGAATCCAGCCTGAGCGAGCAGGTAACGGTGAGGCAGGAGTCCGTCTACGACCACCAGGGCGGCCCCTATGACGCCATCTACTTCTCCGCCAGCTTCATGCTCCTGCCCGAGCCCGAACAGGCTCTGCGCCACTGCACCACCCTCCTGAACCCAAGTGGACGGAT
>JBNJDI010000004.1:0-57382 GCA_051744725.1 Pseudomonadota bacterium
CAGGCTCCAGGCCCGGGAACGCCAGCAGGCCCGACAGCGCCGCGAGCAACGCGGAGACACACGCTGACTCGACGCAGCCGGCTTGTACGCTATAGTTAGGGAAACACTCATGGATCACCGAGTCTCACCGGAACCACAATCATGCGCACACTGACTCCCCGGAAACTCTGTTGCCGGATTGCCACGCTCACACTGCTGCCGCTGGCGGCATCCATCGCCTCTGCCCAGCAGATGGCCAACCCCGAATCCGACGCGGACAGCGCCCGCGCCCAGCAGCAACAGCAGACTGAACGCACCACCCGGCCCCTCAGCCTGAAGATCCAGCAGGAAGGCAATGTCCGCACCCCGCGCCGGGGTGAGAGCATGGACTCCGTCCAGAGCCGCTTCGGTGCTCCGGAGACCCGTCAGGGCCCCGTGGGTGAGCCGCCGATCACACGCTGGCAGTACCCGCGCTTTGTGGTGGTCTTCGAGGGCGAATGGGTCATCGACACCGTCGTGGAGCCTGACAGCACGGACTGAAGCCGGTATTGTTACCTGCCCAGAATCGACACCGGAGGTTCCCGGAGCCGTGAGCCGTTTCCGTCTAGCCGCTGAATGGGCAAACCAGGGCTCTGTGCTGATGGCCTGGCCCCAGCCGGATTCCGACTGGGCTGCACTCGCAGATCGCGCCGAGCCCACCTTCACCGACATAGCACGGGCGATCCTGACCGAACAGAACCTCACCCTCTGCGTCAGCAGTAAGCGCCAGGCCACTGATCTGAGAGAGCACCTTGTTTCCACAACGGATCAGGGCCGGCTGCACACCGTGGTCGTGGCCACCAATGACACCTGGGCCCGCGACTTCGGCCCGCTGGCGCTCAGCAATGGCACCCAGTGGCGACTGCTGGACGCCACTTTCAATGGCTGGGGCAACAAGTTCCCGTCTGATCTCGATAACGCGGTCAGCCGGGCCCTCCACGCCCAGGGCGTGCTCGGCAGCCTGCCCCTGGAGAGCGATTCCCTGGTGGTGGAAGGTGGCGCACTGGAAACCGACGGCCTGGGCACCCTGCTGGTCAACCGCCCCTGTGTGCTCAACCCCAATCGCGGCAACCCGGAACCAACCTCCGGGCGGATGACGCAGTGGTTCCGTGAACGCCTGGGCGCCGAGCGCATCCTGTGGCTCGATCACGGCCATCTGGAGGGCGACGATACCGACGGCCACATTGACACACTCGCCCGCTTTGCGGCGCCGGGGCACATCGTCTACCAGGCCTGCGACAACCCCCGGGACAGCCACTACTCGGAACTCCAGGCGATGGCCCGGGAACTGGCCGCGCATACCGATGGCAGCGGCCAGCCTTACCGCCTGACGGCCCTGCCCTGGCCAGACCCGGTCCACGACGAAGACGGCAACCGGCTGCCGGCCACCTACGCGAACTTCCTGATTACCAACCATTCCGTGCTCGTGCCATGCTACGGCCTCCCCCAGGATGACGAGGCCTGCCGGGTGATTGCCGGCTGTTTCCCACAGCGCCGGGTCCAGGGCATCCAGTGCCGGCCCCTCATCCACCAGGGCGGAAGCCTTCACTGCCTGACCATGCAGCTGCCACCAGGAGCCGTGCCCCATGGGTGATCAACACGCCTTCACCGCCGCCGCTCTCCAGCAGAGTTGTGGCCCGGACCGCGAGGCCAACCTGGCCCATTCCGCAGGCCTGATCGAACGCGCTGCCGGCCAGGGCGCGCAGCTGGTGGTACTCCAGGAACTCCATACCGGCTTCTACTTCTGCCAGGAGGAAGCCACGGACGTCTTTGACCGTGCCGAATCCATCCCCGGCCCCACGACCCGGTTTCTGGGCGAGCTGGCCGCGGAACTGGGTGTGGTCATCGTCGGTTCCGTGTTTGAGAAGCGCATGGCGGGCGTCCACCACAATACGGCGGTGGTGCTCGACAGCGACGGCAGTCTGGCGGGCACCTACCGCAAGATGCATATTCCGGACGATCCCGGCTTCTACGAGAAATTCTATTTCACGCCGGGCGACGCCTCACCGGATGCCTTCCGGCCCGTCCAGACCTCGCTGGGGCCGCTGGGCGTCATGGTGTGCTGGGACCAGTGGTACCCGGAGGCCGCCCGGCTCATGGCCCTGGCCGGCGCCCAAGTGCTCATCTACCCCACCGCCATCGGCTGGGACCCCGAAGACGATGCGGACGAACAGGCGCGCCAACTGGATGCCTGGGTCACCGTGCAGCGGGGGCATGCCATTGCCAACAACCTGCCCGTGATCGCCCCCAACCGGCACGGCTTCGAGGAGGCCCCGGACGGCTCCGGCAACGGCATCCAGTTCTGGGGCAACAGCTTCATCTGCGGCGGCCAGGGCGAATTCCTGGCCCGCAGCGGGGCCGAGGGCGACGACATCCTGCTGGCGACCATCGACCCTGATCGCACCGATACCCTGCGGCGTATCTGGCCCTATCTGCGGGATCGCCGCGTGGATGCCTATGACCACCTGACCCGACGCGTGAGGGACTGATGCAGAATGCCGACCTGCTCCAGCAGACCACCGACCAGCTCAACCGGGTGCTGCTGGGCAAGCGCGAACAGGTACGCCTGGCCCTGTGCTGCGTGCTGGCCCAGGGGCACCTGCTGATCGAGGACATTCCGGGCATGGGCAAGACCACACTCTCCCATGCGCTGTCCGGAACCCTGGGGCTCAGCTACAACCGCATCCAGTTCACCAGCGATCTGATGCCAGCGGATCTGCTGGGGTTCTCCATGTACGACAAGGAAGCCGGCGACCTGGTGTTCCACCCCGGCCCCATCTTCGCCCAGGTAATCCTGGCGGACGAGATCAACCGGGCCTCCCCGCGCACCCAGAGCGCGCTGCTCGAGGCCATGGAGGAGCGCCAGGTCTCGATCGAGGGCGAGACCCGGGCTCTGGACGAACCCTTCTTCGTGATCGCCACCCAGAACCCGCTGGACCAGCGCGGCACCTTCCCGCTGCCGGAAAGCCAGCTGGACCGCTTCCTGATGCGCCTGACCCTGGGCTACCCGGACGAACGCGCCGAACGGGAGCTGCTCATGGGCCGGGACCGGCGCCACATGACTGCTGAGCTGACGCCACTGCTTTCCCCTGAGTCCCTCCAGCGGATGCAGGCACTGCTGCCGGAGATCAGCGTCTCCGAGGCCCTTCTGGATTACATCCAGCGCATCCTCGCCTACAGCCGGGACATCCCCGGCGTTCTGTACGGTCTTTCTCCCAGGGCGGGTCTGGGCCTGCTGCGGGCCGCCCGCGCCTGGGCGCTGCTTGAAGGACGCGGTCACGTACTCCCGGACGACGTCCAGGCGGTTCTGCCCAGCGTGGTGGAACACCGCCTGGTGGATGACCATCACAACCGCCAGGAGATGCTCTCCCAGCGGATCCTGCGCGACGTGCCCGTGATCGTGTAGCGCCGGCCCCTGCGCTGGCGTTACCATGATCACCATTGATTGACACCGTTCTCCCGATAGAGGAACAGCATGAGCGACAGCAACCACCATCGCCTGATCATTCTCGGCTCCGGCCCCGCGGGCTACACCGCCGCCGTCTACGCCTCGCGCGCCAACCTCAACCCCACGCTGATTACCGGCATCGAAGTGGGTGGCCAGCTCACCACCACCACCGATGTCGAGAACTGGCCCGGTGATATTGAAGGCCTTCAGGGCCCGGACCTGATGGAGCGCATGAAGGATCACGCCCAGCGCTTCAACACGGAACTGGTGTACGATCACATCAACGGCGCGGACCTGAGCCAGCGCCCCTTCACCCTCACCGGCGATTCCGGCACCTACACCTGCGATGCCCTGATCATCGCCACCGGCGCCAGCGCCATGTACCTGGGCCTGGAATCCGAGGAAACGTTCATGGGCCAGGGCGTGAGCGCCTGCGCCACCTGCGACGGGTTCTTCTACCGCAACCAGGACGTGGCCGTGATCGGCGGCGGCAATACGGCCGTGGAGGAGGCGCTCTACCTCTCCAACATCGCCAACAGCGTCACCCTGGTCCACCGCCGCGACCAGCTGCGCGCGGAGAAGATCCTTCAGGACAAGCTGTTCGCCAAGGACAACGTCCAAATAATCTGGGATCACACGCTGGAGGAAGTGCTGGGCGACGCCACCGGGGTTACCGGCGCACGCCTGAAGAACAAGCATTCCGGCGAGACCCGGGACCTGGACGTGGCCGGTGTCTTCATTGCCATCGGCCACAAGCCCAACACCGACCTCTTTGAAGGCCAGATGGACATGAGCGGTGGCTACATCCGGATCCGCAGCGGCCTGGAGGGCATGGCCACCGAGACCAGCGTCCCCGGCGTCTTCGCGGCCGGTGACGTGGCCGACCACGTTTACCGCCAGGCGGTGACCTCGGCCGGCTTCGGCTGCATGGCGGCGCTGGACGCCGAGAAGTACCTTGACGGCCTCGCCTGATTCCTGACCATGTCCGCGCTCCCCTGGCTGGACACACGCGCCCACTGGTTCCCGGACCCGGAAACGGCGCTGGAGGAACCGGACGGACTTCTGGCCATCGGGGGCGACCTGCACCCCGAGCGCCTCATCCGGGCCTACAGCCTGGGGATCTTCCCCTGGTTCTCGGACGACCAGCCCATTCTGTGGTGGTCGCCCAACCCACGCTGCGTGCTCTTCCCGCCGAATGTTCATATTGCCCGCAGCCTGCGTCGCCGGCTGAACCGCAATGAGCTTCGCATCACGGTGGACTGCGCCTTCGAGGACGTGATCCGCGACTGCGGCCGACTTCGCCCGGAAGGCACCTGGATCACCGGCGACATGGAAGCGGCCTACTGCCACCTCCATGAGCTCGGCCATGCACATTCCTTCGAGGCCTGGAACGCCGACGGGGAGCTTGTGGGCGGTCTCTACGGGGTCGCCATTGGCCGCTGCTTCTTCGGCGAATCCATGTTCAGCCGGCAGCGGGACGCCTCCAAGATCGTATTCGTGCACGTGGCCCGGCAGCTTGAACGCTGGGGCTACGCTCTGATGGACTGTCAGGTGGAGAACAGTCATCTGTTGAGCCTGGGCGCTGAACGGATTTCACGCCGGCGCTTTTTGACTATACTGGGTGAGAATGTGGATCGTCCCGCCGGCCATGACTGGCGGATGGACTGGTTCTGGGGCCGGGAGTCCAATACATGAGCAGTCTCAAGACGCTGATCTTCTTTGCCACTCCTGAGCATCCGTGCAGTTACCTGAGCGACCGTCAGGCAACGACCATGTTCGTCGACCCGCGAGCGGAGGTGGACCGCAACCTCTATACCCAGCTCACGGAGCTGGGCTTCCGGCGCAGCGGCTCGCACTATTACCGCCCGCACTGCCGCGGTTGTAATGCCTGCATCCCGGTGCGCATCCCGGTGGCCCGCTTCCAGCCGGACCGCTCCCAGCGCCGTGTGCGGCGCGACAACCGTGATCTGACCCTGATCCAGACACCAGTGCGCTTCGACGAGGAAATCTACGACCTTTATGAGCGCTACGTTGTGGAGCGCCACCACGACGGCGACATGTACCCGCCCAGCCGGGAACAGTTCACCTCCTTCCTGATCGAGGGCAGTATCGACGGCTTCTTCCTGGAGATGCGGCGCGAGGGGCGGCTGATCGCGGTCGCGGTGGTGGACGTGCTCGATACCGGCCTGTCGGCCATCTACACCTTCTTCGAGCCCGGCGAGGAAAAACGCAGCCTGGGCACCTTCGCCATCCTGTGGCAGGTTCAGGAGGCCCACAGTCGCGGCCTGCCGCACCTGTATCTGGGGTACTGGATCCGCCAGTGCCGCAAGATGAACTACAAGACCCGTTTCCGCCCACTGGAGCAGCTGGTGGGCGGGCACTGGACCGAGCTGGTCACCAGCGACGGCATACTGCATAATTCGCCCGCCTGATTTGGCAATGAACGCAAATTAAGGCAGAATTGCGCCACTCTGCCCCGGCATACGCCGTATGCCTGTTCATTCCCTGCCGGGCGCATACCAGCATTTCATCAAAGTACGGAGAAGCAACTGAATGGCAAAGTCCGATGCCGTTGAAATGGAAGGCGTGATCGTTGACACCCTTCCCAATACCATGTTCCGTGTGGAGCTGGAGAACGGGCACACCGTCACCGCCCACATCTCCGGCAAGATGCGCAAGAACTACATCCGCATCCTGACCGGCGACAAGGTCAAGGTGGAGCTGACGCCCTATGACCTGAGCAAGGGCCGGATCACCTACCGCTACCGCTAACCGGTTTTCCAGTGGACATGAAAAACCCCGGCATCCAGGCGGATTACCGGGGTTTTTCTGTTACGGGTCGGAACTACTCCACGGGTTCGGCCGGTTCTTCCGTCTCGAACTCGAACGCCAGGTCATCGTCCTTCACATGGATGGAGACCTCGCCGCCGCCCTTCGACAGGCGTCCGAACAGGATCTCCTCCGCCAGCCCCTTCTTGATCTTATCCTGGATCAGGCGGCCCATGGGGCGTGCGCCCATGTTCTCGTCATAGCCGTGCTGGGCCAGCCAGAGCTTGGCCTCGTCGTCCACGTGCAGCACCACCTGCTTCTCGTCCAGCTGGGCCTGGAGTTCCGTGAGGAACTTGTCGACCACGTGCGAGATGATTTCCGGGCTGAGCGAGCGGAACTGGATGATGCCATCCAGACGGTTCCGGAACTCCGGCGTGAAGGTCTTGTTGATGATCTCCATGCCGTCGCTGCTGTGGTCCTGGCTCGCAAAGCCGATGGAGCGCTTGGTCAGCACCTCCGCGCCGGCATTGGTGGTCATCACCAGGATCACATGGCGGAAGTCCGCCTTGCGCCCGTTGTTGTCCGTCAGCGTACCGTGGTCCATGACCTGCAGCAGCAGGTTGAACACTTCCGGGTGGGCCTTCTCGATCTCGTCCAGCAGCAGCACGCAGTGGGGGTGCTTGTTGACGTTCTCGGTCAGCAGCCCGCCCTGATCATAGCCCACGTAGCCCGGGGGCGCCCCGATCAGGCGTGACACCGTGTGGCGCTCCATGTACTCGGACATGTCGAAACGCACCAGCTCGATCCCCAGCAGACTGGCAAGCTGGCGCGTGACCTCGGTCTTGCCCACACCGGTGGGACCGGCAAACATGAAGGCGCCCTCGGGTTTCTCCGGCGCCTTGAGCCCGGCCCGTGCCAGTTTGATGGCCGTGGACAGGGACTCGATGGCCTCGTCCTGGCCGAAGACGGTCATCTTCAGGTCACGCTCGATGTTGCGCAGCACGTCCTTGTCGGAGCTGGAGACATTCTTCGGGGGGATCCGTGCGATCGCCGCCACAATGTCCTCGATGGCCCCTTCATTGATGACCTTGCGGCGCTTGGACACCGGCAGCAGCTGCTGGCGCGCGCCCGCCTCATCGATCACGTCAATGGCCTTGTCCGGCAGGTGCCGGTCGGTGATGTAGCGACCGGCCAGCTCCGCGGCGCTGCGCAGGGCCTTGTCGGTGTACTTGAGCTCGTGATGCTTCTCGAAGTGGCTCTTGAGCCCCTTGAGGATCCGGTAGGTGTCCTCAACGCTCGGCTCGTTCACGTCAATCTTCTGGAAGCGCCGCGCCAGGGCACTGTCCTTCTCGAAGATCCCGCGGAACTCCGAGAAGGTGGTGGAGCCGATGCAGCGCATCTCGCCGGAACCAAGCATGGGCTTGAGCAGGTTCGAGGCATCCATCACCCCACCCGAGGCCGAGCCGGCGCCGATGATGGTGTGGATCTCGTCAATGAACAGGATGGCGTGCTCGCGCTTTTTCAGTTCCGCCAGCAGGGCCTTGAGGCGCTTCTCGAAGTCGCCCCGGTACTTGGTGCCGGCCAGCAGCGCGCCCAGGTCCAGCGAGAACACTTCGGCGTTCTTGATGACATCCGGCACGTCCCCGTCGACGATCTTCTTGGCCAGGCCCTCGGCGATGGCGGTCTTGCCCACGCCGGCCTCGCCCACCAGCAGCGGGTTGTTCTTGCGCCGGCGGACCAGGATCTGGATGGTGCGCTCCACTTCATGCTCGCGCCCGATCAGCGGGTCGATATGCCCCTGGGTGGCGCGCTCGTTGAGGTTCTGGGCATAGGCTTCCAGAGGATTGGAGCTGGTGCCCTCCTCCGCGCTTTCTTCCTGCTGCATCGATTCCGACTCCGAACCGCCTTCTTTCTCATCCGGCCCGGACACCTTGGAGATGCCGTGAGAGATGAAGTTGACTACGTCGATGCGGGCAATGTTCTGCTTCTTGAGCACAAACACCGCCTGGCTCTCCTGCTCGCTGAAGATGGCCACCAGCACGTTGGCACCGGTCACCTCCTTCTTGCCGGAGGACTGCACATGGAACACGGCCCGCTGCAGCACACGCTGGAACCCGAGCGTGGGCTGGGTTTCGCGCTCACTGTCACTGGAGGGGATCAGCGGCGTCGTGGAATCAACGAAGTCGTTCAGTTCCTCGCGCAGTCGCGGCAGGTCGGCCCCGCAGGCTTTGAGCACGCGTACCGCGGATTCGTTGTCGAGCAGTGCCAGCAGCAGATGCTCCACGGTCATGAACTCATGACGCTTGTCCCGCGCGTTACGGAATGCCTCGTTGAGGGTCAGTTCGAGGTCTTTACTGAGCATGGGCCACCCCGGTTTCAGTCAGCTCGTTCAATCTCACACAGCAGCGGATGATCGTGCTCGGAAGCATATTGATTCACCTGGGCCGCTTTCGTTTCCGCTATATCCCGAGTATAGACGCCACAGACCGCTTTGCCCTGTGTATGTACCGCCAGCATGATCTGTGTCGCCTTTTCCTCCGGCATGGCGAAGAAGGTCATCAGGACCTCCACGACGAAATCCATCGGCGTGTAGTCATCGTTCATCAGCACCACCCGGTACAGCGAGGGGTGCTTGACCTCGGGTTTCTCCGTTTCAACGGCGGTGCCGTCGTCCTGCCCCGGGTCCTCTTCTCCACCATCCTGATTCCATACTAGTAGAGCCTGATCCATCTTTACGAACCTGTCTTCAGTCATAATGTGTCGCCATGTACGGATTCCAGGCCATGCTCACCATCGCCTGACTGGATTTTATCACGTTCCTCCGGCCCGACACCCGCCCAGCTCACCCACGACCAGTCCTCAAATCGGATATACGCCTCTTGACTCTGATGGATTTTTAGTCAACAGTTTCCATAATGATTTTACAAAGCGTTACATTCATTCGCCCGCTGTGACCAGGAGCGGTTCAGGAGACCCCGCTCCGGATGCCAACCAGGCAGTCGGCAGTCAGGGATTCTCTGGTAGCAAGGAGGAAATGATGCATCAGGGCAAGGTCAAGTGGTTCAACAACGCCAAGGGTTACGGTTTCATCATCGAGGAGGGAGAAAGCGAGGATCTGTTCGTCCATTTCTCCTCCATCCAGATGGAAGGCTACAAGACGCTGAAGGCGGGCCAGCGTGTTGAATTCGAGAAACAGCCCAGTGCCAAGGGCATCCACGCGGTGAACATCATTCCCCATGAGGCGCCGTCGCGGCGCAGGGAAGGCGGTGACACCGCATCACAGGCGGAAAACACCACTGGCGCCGCCAGCAAATCGCAGGCACGGGCGTCGGAATCCCAGCGCCAGACAGCCTGAACAGCCCCGATCCCCGGTACCGGGGCATCCTCAGTGCCCCGGATGGTAACCTGTGTCCGCTCTTCCCTTTCGCCCCTCAGCCTTCTAGAGTCTGCACCCATCAGTGACCGACCGGAGTTTACCCGATGCAGTGGAAGCCCAATGCCACCGTGGCCGTTGTTGTCCCTGACGGCGACCGCTTCCTGATGGTTGAGGAGCACAGTGAAGGCGCCGTCGTTCTCAACCAGCCCGCAGGCCACATCGAGGAAGGCGAGTCGATACTGGCAGCGGCCCGGCGCGAGGCCCTGGAAGAAACCGGGCACCCAGTCACCCTCACGGCCTTCCTCGGCATCTATGTGTTCCGCTCTCCCCACAACGGACTCACCTATCACCGCCATGCCTTCATTGGCGAAGCCGGCCCCCGGGAAACGGACGTCCTTGATGACGGGATCATTGCCGCACACTGGCTCACCCCCGCGGAACTGGAGGCCCGCAGTGATCAGCTGCGCAGCCCCCTGGTCGCCACCTGCATCAGCGACTACCGCAACGGCCGGCGTTTCCCGCTGGATCTGATCCGGGAGACCGGTCTGCAGTGACGCACCGGCGCCAATCCCCTACAATAGGCGCCCTATGACCGAAGTACAGAATCCCGGTAACGCTACCGCGCCCCACGTCATCGTCGGCATGTCCGGCGGTGTCGACTCCTCCGTGGCCGCCCTGCTGCTCAAACAACAGGGCTACCGCGTGGAAGGTCTGTTCATGAAGAACTGGGACGAGGCGGACGGCACTGAGCACTGCACCATCATGGAGGATCTGGCGGATGCCCAGGCCGTGGCCGGGCGCATCGGGATTCCGCTCTACACCGCCAGCTTCTCCGGCGAATACTGGGACCGGGTGTTCGAGCACTTCCTGGCCGAATACAGCGCCGGCCGCACCCCCAACCCGGATATCCTGTGCAACAAGGAGATCAAGTTCCGGGCCTTTCTGGATCACGCGGTAACACTGGGCGCCGACTGCATTGCGACCGGCCATTACGCGCGCCGGCGGGTCATCGGCGATGGCAGCCAGGCCCAGCTGCTGCGGGGGCTTGATGGCAACAAGGACCAGAGCTATTTCCTGCATGCGGTTGCCGGTGAACGGCTGGCACGCACCCTCTTCCCGCTCGGGGACATGGACAAGAGCGAGGTCCGCCGTATTGCCGAGGACGCCGGCCTGGTCACCCATGACAAGAAGGACAGCACCGGCATCTGCTTCATTGGCGAACGCCGGTTCAGCGACTTCCTCAAAACCTATCTGCCGGCACAGCCCGGGAACATCGAAACCCCCGACGGCGATGTGATCGGGCGCCACCAGGGCCTGATGTACCACACCATCGGTCAGCGCCAGGGTCTTGGAATCGGGGGCCTTTCCGGTTACAGCACCGAGCCCTGGTACGTGGCGGACAAGGACCTGGAACGCAACGTCCTGGTCGCCGTCCAGGGCGGCCAGCACCCCCTGCTCTACCGGCGTGGCCTGTACACCTGGCACATCGACTGGGTCACCGGGGCGCCGGAACTGCCGCTGCGCTGCGTGGCCAAGAACCGCTACCGCCAGCCGGACCAGAGCTGCACCCTGGAGGCGGCCGGTGATGGCTATCGCGTGCTCTTCGATGAACCCCAGCGGGCGGTCACGCCCGGTCAGTCGGTGGTCTTCTATCAGGGCGAGGTCTGCCTGGGCGGTGGCGTCATCGAGCGCACCTTCATGGACGAGGCGGGCTCACCCGGCGAATCCATTCCCATGCAGGGGCAGTCCGCGTGACCGGCAGTCTGCGTGACCAGACACTGGCGCTGGCCGGCATCTTCCAGGCCGCCAGCCTGGTGCACCATACAGCCACCAAGGGCCAGTGTCCGCAGGACCCGCTGGAAACCACCATCCGTTCCCTGTTCGAAACGGACCCCGGCAACACCCTGGATGTGTACGGCGACCTGTACGGCCTGCGCGAGGGCCTGAAAACCCTGAGCCGCGCCATGGGCCAGCAGCCCTCCAGCCAGGACGCCCAGATCCTGCGCTACAGCCTGAGCCTGGTCCAGCTTGAGACGCGCCTGCGCAAACAGCCGGACATGATGGACACCATCGGTGAACGCATCGAACAGGCACGGCGCACCGTTGAGCATTTCGGCCCAACCCATCCGAATGTGCAGCGCAACCTGGCCAGCATCTACCAGGACACGCTCAGTACCTTCAGAATCAAGATCAACGTGAACGGTCACCGCCAGTACCTTGAAATTGAAGAGAATGCGGCCCGGATCCGGGCCTGCCTTCTGGCCGGCATCCGCTCCGCGGTACTCTGGCGCCAGCTGGGTGGCCGGCGCTGGCAGTTGCTCTTCCGCCGCAAGCGCCACGTCGCCATTGCCGACGGCATCCTCCACGACCTGGACTGAGCGCCTGCCTGCACCCTGCCCGCTCGTGTATAATAGGGCCTTTACCCATTGCACGAGAGGCTTGTCTCCATGGATCTGAACGCCCTCACGGCGATCTCGCCGGTCGACGGTCGTTATGGCAGCAAAGTGGCACCGCTGCGTGAAATCGTCAGCGAATACGGGCTCATCCGCGCCCGGGTCACCGTCGAAGTTCGCTGGCTCCAGCACCTGGCCCACCAGTCGGACATTCCCGAGGTGCCCGCCTTCTCCGATGCCGCGAACCGCTTCCTGGACGAGCTGGTCACCGGTTTCAGCCTGGAGGACGCCGAGGCCATCAAGGCCACCGAGCGCACCACCAACCATGACGTGAAAGCGGTGGAATACTTCATCAAGGAGCGCATCGCCTCGGTCAGTGAGTCCCTGCCGGAGCTCACCGACGTCTCCGAGTTCGTCCACTTCGCCTGCACCTCCGAGGACATCAACAACCTCTCCCACGCGCTCATGCTGCGCGAGGCCATGGACACCCAGATCCTGCCGACCATGGACGAGCTGCTGGAACGCCTCCAGGACATGGCGCAGGAACTTGCCGAACAGCCAATGCTGGCACGCACCCATGGCCAGACCGCCTCGCCCACCACCGTGGGCAAGGAACTGGCCAACAGCGCCTACCGCCTGGCCCGCCAGCGCGAGCAGCTGCGTGGCACGGCCCTCATGGGCAAGATGAACGGCGCGGTGGGCAACTACAACGCCCACCTGTGCGCCTATCCGGAAGTGGACTGGGAGACGCTGAGCCGCGCCTTTGTGGAAGGGCTGGGTCTGAGCTGGAATCCCTACACCACCCAGATCGAACCCCATGACTGCGTGGCGGAGCTTTTCAACGCCCTGAGCCGCTTCAATACGGCGCTGACCGACCTCGACCGCGACCTCTGGGGCTACATCTCCCTGGGCTATTTCAAGCAGCGCACCGTTGCCGGCGAGGTGGGCTCCTCCACCATGCCCCACAAGGTCAATCCCATCGACTTCGAGAACTCCGAGGGCAACCTGGGGCTGGCCAATGCCATACTCGACCATCTCGCGGCCAAACTGCCCATCTCCCGCTGGCAGCGCGACCTGACCGACTCCACGGTCCTGCGCAACCTGGGCGTGGGCCTGGCGCACAGCCTGATCGCCTGGCAGGCCACCCTGAAGGGCCTCGCCAAGCTGGAGATCAACCCGCAGCGCCTGGACGAGGATCTGCAGCAGGCCTGGGAAATCCTGGCCGAGCCCATCCAGACCCTGATGCGCCGCTACCGCGTGGAAAAGCCCTACGAGAAGCTGAAGGAGCTCACGCGCGGCCGGGATATGACTCCCGAAGCCATCCATGAGTTCATCGACGGTCTGGATATCCCCGAAACGGCGCGCGAGCAGCTGCGCAGCCTGACGCCGGGCCGCTACACCGGTAATGCCGCGGAACAGGCGCGCGCGATCCGCGACCGTTCCCCGAAGTGATCCCCGAGACCAAAGGCCCGAAACCCCATGTCCGTACTCGGCGAAACCAGCATCGAGACCTTCCTCAGCGACTACTGGCAGAAGAAGCCGCTGATCATCCGCAACGCCTTTCCGGATCTCGAGTCACCGGTCTCGGTGGACGAGCTCGCCGGACTGGCCTGCGAGGAGGCGGTGGAATCGCGCCTTGTCTTCGAGACGGAAAACGACAAGCCCTGGCAGCTCCATAACGGGCCCTTTGAGGAGAGCTACCTGCAGTCACTGCCGGAGCGGGACTGGACCCTGCTGGTGCAGGGCCTGGATCACTGGGTACCGGAGGCGGCCGAGCTGCTGGAACACTTCCGGTTCGTGCCCAACTGGCGCCTGGACGACATCATGGCCAGCTTCGCGCCCGTGGGCGGCAGCGTCGGCCCGCATTTCGACCGCTACGATGTGTTCCTGCTCCAGACCATCGGCCAGCGGCGCTGGAAGATCGGCGGCGTTCACGACAACAGCTCACCGCGGGTCGAAGGCACACCACTGCACATTCTCGCGGACTTTGAGACAGAGCAAGAAGCCGTACTCAATCCCGGCGACATGCTCTATCTGCCCCCCGGAGTGGCGCACTGGGGCATTGCCGAGAACGACTGCATGACCCTGTCCATCGGGTTCCGCACGCCCAGCCACGCGGATGTGGTGACCGGCGTCGCGGACTCAGTGGCCGACAGCCCGGCCCTGGACCGCCAGCTGGAGGATCCGGCACCCGCGCTCCAGGATAACCCCGGGCGAATCAGTGACACCCAGATCAACGAACTACAGTCGATTCTTGAGAATGCACTCCAGAATCCGGACACCATCGCCAGCTGGTTCGGGCAGGCCATGACCGAACCCAGTCACGCGGGCATTGTGGAACCCCCGGAAGACCCCATGGATGCCACGACCCTCCAGGAACTGGTCGGCGAAGGGACCGCTCTGATCTGGAACGAAGGCAGCCGCTTCAGTTTCTACGACCTCCCGGACGACGGCGGCCGGCTGCTGTTCGTGGACGGCCAGCGCTTCCGCCTGACCGGCAACGCCACCGGCATAGCCGGGGTCCTCTGCGCCGGCCGGCATCCGGATATGACCGCCCTCGCCGGTTATATCCAGGAACCCGCACTCGCGGACCTGGTGGTCTCCCTGGTCAACCAGGGCAGCCTGTATCCGGAAGGCGATGATGGGGAAGAGGACGACGGGGAATGAGGATCGAGGCGCACCCCGCCGGCCAGCTTCCGGAAGCCGCCATCGCCCTGCGGCGACAGGTGTTCACCGCTGAACAGCAGGTGCCCGAGGAGCTGGAATGGGATGACACCGACGCCAGCGCGGTGCATTACCTTGTCCATGACGACACTGGAGAGCCGGTTGCCACGGCCCGCCTCTACGAGGAGCAGACCGGCTGGGGAGCGATCGGCCGTATGGCGGTCGCCGCCAGTGCACGCGGCCAGAACGTGGGAACACGCCTGCTGAGGCGGATGCTCCAGGATGGGCTCGCCACCTGGAACCGCTTCACGCTCGGCGCCCAGGAGGCGGCAGTCGATTTCTACCGGCGGCTGGGCTTCTATGTGGTCTCTGAAAGGTACATGGATGCCGGGATCCCCCACCGGCGCATGAACTGCACGGCGCCCTCGCTGATCATCCAGCAGGAGGCGGAAACCCGGTGCCCGTTCCTGCTGGCCTCGGACACCACCAGCTGGCAGCTCACTGCCAACGGCGATCAGCTGGAAGCGCTGCTGGCCATGGCGGAACAGGCCACCCGCCGGCTCTGGATCTACGACAACACCCTCAGCCACACCCTCTATGACGACAGCGTGCTGGCAAAGGCGGTGTCACAGCTGGCCCGGCGCAGCCGCCACAGCGACATCCGGTTTCTCATCCATGACGACACCCCACTGGTGAAACGCCGGCACAGCCTGGTTGAGCTGATGCGCCGACTGCCAAGCCGCATGGGTCTCAGGCTGGTGAATACCAGCTACCCCCACCCCAGCCGCCCGGTGATCCTGGTGGACGACAGCGGGGTGATCAGCCGGCATGATGTCGATGCGGCGGAAGGTTTTGCCAACGCCTCGGCGCCGCGCCGGGTGCGTCCCTTCGCCGAGGAATTCGAGCGTGCCTGGGAATACGGCCGCAGCTCCCTGGAACTGCGCGACCTCCCCCTCTGAGACTCAGCGCTCCGAGGGATGGGCCGGTTCCGGCCCGGCCGGGATGAAATCCGCCGCAAAGGGCTCAAAGGCCTCGTTCAGCTCCTCTGCCCCCTCCACGATCCGCTGGCGCAGCCACTGATGATCCGGGTTGTGCTGCAGCAGGGGGCTCCAGGCCATTTTCAGCTCAATCGGCGGGATCGGGAACGGCGGCGCCTTGGCCACCAGCGCCGGATTGTCCTTCTGCAGCCAGGCCGCACGGCATGGCAGCGTCGCCATCACATCGTGCTGCTCCGCCAGCAGGGTCGCCACCTGGTAATGACGGGTAAACACCGAGATCCGGCGCTTGCGCCCCAGCTTGCCCAGGGCCTCATCCACCCACCCCAGACGCTGCACATCCCGTGGGTTCACGCCCACGCCCACGCCGAAGCCGGTCTTGCTGACCCAGATGTGGTTCGCCTCCAGGTAGGTGTCCAGGGTGAAGGGCTCACGCAGCACCGGGTTCTCGTTGCTCATCAGGCAGGCGAACCAGTCGGTCCAGAGGGTGCGCTGGTGGAATGACTGCGGGATGGTGTCGAAGCGGTTGATGGCCATATCCACCCGCCCCTGCTCCACATCCAGGAAGCTCACATCCGAGGGCGTGAGCACGTCCAGGGTCACGTGCGGTGCCAGGCTGCGGATCAGCCGCAGCACCCGGGGCATGAGGGTGGAT
Source organism: Pseudomonadota bacterium (assembly GCA_051744725.1). GTDB lineage: Bacteria > Pseudomonadota > Gammaproteobacteria > Pseudomonadales > Oleiphilaceae > Halospina. The sequence goes on from JBNJDI010000004.1 coordinate 16,319, forward strand.
TCCGCATAGTCGCTGGCCATGATGCGGAAAACCCGCTCACTGGCCCCGGCATCGAAGGACCCGGTCTTCTGGACCGTCTGCTCCACCTGGGCCAGGATCTCGCGCACCCGGGGCTGGAGCTCCAGCGCCCGCTCGGTCGGGCTCATGCCCTCGCTCGTGCGCACCAGCAGCGGGTCATCGAACAGCTCCCGCAGCCGGCGCAGCCCATTGCTCATGGCCGGCTGTGTCAGGCCAAGATAGCTGGCGGCGCGCGTGACGCTTTTCTCGCGCAGCAGCACGTCCAGGTACACCAGCAGGTTGAGGTCGATCCGGGACAGATCCATGACATCTCCAGGCGCGGCTCAACAGCCATTATGCCGTCACAGCAGCGGAGCAGACCAGCCCGGACCGCTTTACGCGGCCATTCATGCAGTTATCGGGCATCTGGTCTATACTGGTGCCATTCGGGATACCACAGCGTGTACTGACTATGACCACTATCGCCATCATCGCTGTTCTGGCGCTGTTGCTGATCATCGGCCTTGTCCTGATCGTTGTCAGCCAGATGCGCGAGAAGGCGCGCGTCGAGCGCATGCGTCGCATCAAAACCCTGGAAGACGGCCACAGCCTCCTGCGCCGGTTCGTGGACGAACTGCCCAACTCCTTCCTCGACAAGGCCCTTCGGCGCCTGATACTGCAGCGGGCGCTGGAGCTGGCGGGCCAGCTGCGCGAACTCAACGCCCCGGGCAACCCCAAGGCGCTTGAGGAAGCGGACCAGGCCGCGCTTTCAGCGCTGGAATCCGGACAGATCCAGGGCCCGGGCGAGTTCCCGATGAACGATCAGGAGCGGGTCAAGGAGGTCCGCAGTCTGCTGCAGATGCTTTTCCGCTTCGTGGAACGCCAGAAGAAGGCGGGCCGGGTGTCCGCGGACGCGGCGCGCCAGCACATGGTCAACATCCTTTTTCTGGTGCATCGGGTCTATGCCGAGCTGATGGTCTTCCAGGCACAGGAACACGAGCAGGCCAAACGCTACCGTAAGGCCATCCACTGCTATCACCTGGCAGCAAGCGAGCTGGAGAAATCCAAGGACCATACGCATGCGGCCGAGCTGGTTACGCGTTACCGTGAACGCATCAAGGAGCTCAACCGCCTGGCCGAAGGCCAGGATCCCGACGCCGAGCGCACGGAAGCCGTCATGCCCAACAGCGTGAACCGTGAATGGGAAGAATTCATTCACGAGGAAGAGGCCTGGAAGAAGAAAGCGGATTACGACAGCTGAGGCCTCCGTCAGGGGCTCCTGGAACCACCTTCGGAGGCCCGCCTCCACCGAAAAGGGACAGATCGGCGTGGATTCAAGGCTCTCACAGCGTTTATCGTTCCGCCTGACCCGCAATGTCGTGCTCTCAGCACTGACCCTTGGGGTTCTGCTGAATCTGGGCGTGGTCACGCTGGACTACTTCAACGCCCGCTCCAACATGAACAGCGAGATCCGGGCGCTGATGGAAATCAGCCACAGCCCGGCCTCCCAGATCGCCTATAACATCGACACGCGGCTGGCCGAAGAACTGCTGGACGGGCTGTTGCGCCATCCGGCCATCGTGGATGCACGCATTGAGGATCCCCAGGGGCGCATTCTGGCGGAGCGCGAACGCCCCACGTCCGATGGCCCCTACCGCTGGCTGAGTGATTCCCTGTTCCAGCCCCGCCGGGACTACAGGGAACAGCTGCACGTGTCCCAGCTGCAGGAGATGGAGCTCGGTCATCTCCACGTTTCCATCGACACCTACCCTTTCGGCAGCACCTTTGTCCAGCGCGCCGGTTACACCCTGCTCAGCGGCTTCCTCATGAGCCTGGCCCTGGCGGGGTTGCTGCTGGTGATCTTCTACATGATGATCACCAAGCCACTGCTGCGGGTGGTCAGCGGCCTCCAGGATGTGGATTCGGATAAGGCCGAAAAAGCGCGCCTGCCGACACCCCGGCGCCATGAGAATGATGAGATCGGGCTGCTGGTGCACATCACCAATGAGCACCTGGATACCATCGACAACAGCCTCCAGAAGCAGCGTGAAGCGGAGGGCCGGCTCAAGGAATACAATGAGAAGCTGGCCCAGATTGTCGAGGCCCGGACCTCCGAGATCCGGGACAAGAATGAAGCGCTCCAGCGCTCCAACCGGGCCCTGATCGATGCCCGTGAGGAAGCCCTGGAAACGGCACGCGCCCGTGCGGATTTTCTCGCCAGCATGAGCCATGAGATCCGGACGCCGCTGAACGGGCTCCTCGGCATGCTGCGCCTGGCGCTTGAGAACCGGCTGAGCGCCCCCCAGAGGGAACGCATGGAGCTGGCGCTGAGCGCCGGCGAGAACCTGGTGGCCCTGGTCAATGACATCCTGGACATTTCCAAGGTCGAGGCGGGCAAGCTCACCCTTGAGCGTATCAGCCTGGATCCCGGGGCTCTTGCCGAGGAGTGCGCGACCCTGTTCGCCCAGCAGAGAGTGCGCACCGCGGATGTGGCCATAGTCACGCGCATTGCCCCGGACATCGAGCCCGTCTACCTCGGCGACCCCACCCGCCTGCGCCAGATCATCAACAACCTGATGGGCAATGCCATCAAGTTCACCCCACAGGGACAGATCACCCTCAGCCTCGAACCCGACCATGACGGCATCGAGCTGGTGGTGGCTGATACCGGCATTGGTATGTCCAGGGAGGCCCAGAAGATGGTGTTCTCACCGTTCTCCCAGGGACAACCGGATACCGCACGACGTTTCGGTGGAACCGGACTCGGCCTGACCCTGTGCCGGCAGCTGGTGGACCGGATGGGCGGCACCATCGAAGTCCGGTCACAGGAACGGGAAGGAACCCGCGTGCGGGTCCACCTGCCGCTGGCCCCCGATCCGGAAGCGTCGCCACGCAGCGGCGAAAACGACTTCGGTGGCATGCAGGCCCTGCTGCTCACCGACCGAGACAATCCCCATGCAGCGCCCCTGCAGGATCACCTGCGTTACTGGGGCGTGCACATCCGCCACCAGGCTACAGTACCCGAGACGGCTTCCGATCTGGAGGTGGAGACTCAGGACCTGATCATCGTCGACAGTCATGCGCCCGGATGGCGGCCATTGGTCGACCAGGCCCAGCGATGCCCACCGGTCGTCCATCTCGGCACGGATGCTGATGGCGCTGACCATGTCGGAATCATCCAGCTGCCGCTGGTGCGCCGTCAGCTGGTCAATACCCTGCGCGTCGCCATCGGGCTTACTGCCATGGAGTCCACATCGCACCGGGCGGCATCGCGCTCATCCACAGCACTGGATGTGCTCCTGGTGGAGGACAACCAGGTCAACCAGATGGTGGCCAGCGGCATGCTCCGCAAGCTCGGTCACCGGGTCATGATCCGGGAAAACGGCGAGCTGGCCCTGGAGTACCTGCGCAGCAACAGCTGTGATCTGGTTCTGATGGACTGTCAGATGCCGGTCATGGACGGTTTTGAGGCCACGCGGCGGATGCGTGCCACGGAAGGACTGGCGCATATCCCGGTGATCGCCGTCACCGCCAACGCCATGGAGGGTGACCGTGAACAGTGCCTCAGTGCCGGCATGAACGATTACCTCACCAAGCCCTACAGTATCGAGGCCATGCGCGAGGTTCTGGAACGCTGGAGCGCGACGGGGGCTCAGTCCTCCCGGGGCTGAAGCTGAAGTGCCGCCGAATTGATGCAGTAGCGCAGCCCCGTGGGCTCCGGCCCGTCAGGGAACACATGGCCCAGATGGGCCTCGCACTGGGCGCAGAGCGCCTCGGTGCGGACCATGCCGTGGCTGCGGTCGACGCGCTCGGTAACGGCCCCCTCGCCGGCCGGCTGCCAGTAGCTGGGCCAGCCGGACCCTGAATCGAACTTGTGCCGGGCATCAAAAAGCGGCTCGCCACAGCAGATGCAGCAGTAGACACCGTCCTGCTTGCAGTCGTTGTATTCGCCGCTGAACGGCCTTTCCGTGCCACCCTCGCGGGTGACCCGGTAGCTTTCCGGCGACAGCCGCTCAAGCCATTCCTGATCGGACTGGTTTACTTTTGTCATCTCGCGACCCTCCGCTACAATACCGAGTGCGCCAACTCAGGGGTTTACAACAGAATGCAGCAATTTGAAAAATCCGCCAAGCTTGAGAACGTCTGCTACGACATCCGCGGACCCGTCCAGCAGGAAGCCCACCGCCTCGAGGAGGAAGGTCACCGGATCCTCAAGCTCAACATCGGCAACCCCGGCGCATTCGGCCTGGATATTCCCGAGGAGATCCAGCAGGACGTGGTGCACAACCTGCCCACGGCCCAGGGCTACTGCGATTCCAAGGGCCTTTTCTCCGCGCGCAAGGCGGTCATGCAGTACAGCCAGCAGCTGGGTATTCCGGACGTGGACATTGACGATGTCTTCATCGGCAACGGCGTCAGCGAGCTGATCGTCATGGCCACCCAGGCCCTGCTGAACACCGGCGATGAGGTCCTCATCCCCGCCCCGGACTATCCCCTGTGGACCGCCGCGACCACCCTCTCCAGTGGCCGGCCGGTGCACTACCGCTGCGACGAGAAGCAGAACTGGTACCCGGACATTGACGACATCCGCGCCAAAATCACCACGCGCACCCGGGCCATCGTCCTGATCAACCCCAACAATCCCACGGGCGCGGTGTATTCCGCCGACCTGCTGGAACAGGTCATCAAGCTGGCGCGCGAGCATGATCTGATCGTGCTCGCCGACGAGATCTACGACAAGATCCTGTACGACGGCAACCGACACATACCGGCGGCATCGCTGGCGGACGACATTCTGTTCCTGACCTTCGGCGGCCTTTCCAAGAACTACCGCGCTGCCGGCTACCGTGCCGGCTGGATGATCATCAGCGGCGCCAAGCACCGCGCCGAAGGCCTGATCGAGGGCATCAACATGCTGGCCTCGATGCGCCTGTGCGCCAATGTGCCGGCGCAGACCGCCATCCAGACATCCCTGGGCGGCTACCAGTCCATCAACGATCTTGTGGTCTCCGGCGGACGCCTCTGTGAGCAGCGCGACCTGGCCTGGAAGATGCTGAACGACATCCCAGGGGTGAGCTGTGTGAAACCGGCGGGGGCGCTGTACCTGTTCCCGCGCCTGGACCCGGAGGTCTACCCCATCCACAGCGATGAACAGATGGTCTACGACCTGCTGCGGCAGGAGCAGATGCTGCTGGTGCACGGCTCCGCCTTCAATCTGCCGGACACCCAGCACTTCCGGGTGGTTTTCCTGCCCCGTGTGGATGTCCTCGAAGACGCCATCGGCCGCCTGGGTCGTTTCCTCGAGCATTACCGGCAGGACTGACGGGGGCGTCCATGGCCGATCTCCACATTGAGGATTTCTACCGGGACACGGCCGCGATCCTGATCCACCTCTATAACCGCTTTCCGCGCAAGGGAGCGGTCTTCGTGGAGGACATTGCCGGCGACGACGAGCCGGATGAATTCGGCCTGCACAGCAACCGGCACATGGCGTGCTTCGGCACCATGCTCTGGCTGGCCGAGGAAGGACTCCTGCGCTATGAATCCCTGATCGGCCAGGACGCAATCGACCAGGCGGTGCTTACGGCTGAGTGCTTCAACCGGCTCTCCACCCAGTACCCCGAGGGCGAAGCCGCCGGTGGCAGTGGTCTGCTCCGCGAGGCCGGACTGGCGGTGAACCGCATCCGTGACTGTATGGCCAATGGCACCTCCACTGAGCTCTCTGAGACAGTCCACCTTTTCCTCTTTGACCCACCGGCACGCACCTGACCGTTCCGTAATACACGCTTTCCGTGCTTGAATCCCGCGCTGGAATCCCCATTATAGCCGCTGGATACAGGCCCTTATCCGGGAGATAACGATCAATGAGAATACTGCTTCTGCTCGCCACCAACCTGGCGGTCATCATCCTGGCCAGCGTCACGCTGCGCCTGCTGGGCTTCGACAGCTATTTCGAGGGGCAGGGGCTGAACTTCACCGCCCTGCTGATCTTCGCGGCCGTTATCGGTTTCGGCGGCTCCTTTGTGTCGCTGTTCCTCTCCAAGTGGATGGCCAAGAAGGCCACCCGGGCGCGGGTCATCGAGACCCCGTCCAACCCGGCGGAACAGTGGCTGGTGGAAACCGTCCAGCAGATTGCCCGCGAGGCGGGTGTGGAGACCCCGGAAGTCGCCATATTCCCGGCACAGCAGTCCAACGCCTTTGCCACCGGCTGGAACCGCAACGCCGCCCTGGTGGCCATCAGCGAGGGCATGCTGCAGCGCTTCAACAAGGATGAGATCCGTGCCGTGCTGGCCCATGAAATGGGGCACGTCGCCAGCGGGGACATGGTCACGCTGACCCTGATCCAGGGGGTGGTGAACACCTTCGTGATCTTTCTGGCCCGAGTGGTGGGCTCGTTCGTCGACCGTGCGGTATTCAAGAACGACGGCGGTCACGGCCTCGGATTCATCATGGTGACCATCGCGGCCGAGATTGTTCTGGGCATCCTGGCCAGCACCATCGTGTTCTGGTTCTCACGCCGGCGCGAGTTCCGGGCGGACGCCGCCGGGGCCCGCTGGGGCAGCAATGAGGGCATGATCTCCGCCCTGCAGCGGCTCAAGCGCGAGGCCGGCGTCCCCGATGAAATGCCCGACAGCATGCAGGCCTTCGGCATCACCAGCGGCGTGCGCTCAGGAATCCAGAAACTGTTCGCCAGCCACCCGCCGCTGGACGAGCGCATCGACGCGCTGCGCAATCGCACCCATCAATAGATGAGCGAGAAGCCGGCAGCTTCCAGCTGCCGGTCCGCAACCGAATTGCCGCTGGCCGCAAGACGATGGAGGCCGAACTCCCGGCGCACCGGGTATTCCCTGCGCAGACGGTCAAACGCGCTGGCCCGCTCGGCCCGGGAACCGGCGAGGCTCTCACGGAGCTGGCGGGAATCCCGGCGCGGATCGTAGGCGGCCAGCAGCGTCTCCTCCAGGGTGGCGGGAAGTGCATCCAGTCCTGCCGGCCCGGGCACCAGGGCTTCGAGAACAGGGTGTGAATCCACACCCAGCCAGCGATTCAGGGCCTGCGCCAGCATCACGGTTCCCCGCAGCTTGCCTTCCAGGCTGTAACCGGCGATGTGGGGCGTGGCGATGCGGACTCTCCGCGCAAGCTGCGGCTCAACCAGTGGCTCCCCCTCCCAGACATCCAGTGCCGTCCAGGGGCCTCCGTCAGGAGCCTCCAGTCGCTCACGCAGCGCAGCGTTGTCCACCACAGCGCCGCGCCCCGCGCTGATCAGTACCTGGTCGGGCCTCAGGGCCTGGATACGCGCGGCGTCCAGCAGGTGCTCCGTGGGCCAGCGGCCGTCCCGGACCAGTGGCGCATGCAGTGCGATCCGATCACAGGCCAGCACCTCATCCAGTCCGGTCAGCCCGGAGACGCCGTATTCCGCCAACGGGGGATCGGTTACGTGGGTCTCAATGCCGAGTGCCTGCAGTCGCCGGTGAACGCGGCTGCCCACATTGCCGAAACCCACAATCCCCACGGAGCCATCCGTCAGCGCCTGACCCCGCTCCATGGCGGCCAGCGCCATAACCGCCAGCACGTAATCGGCGACCGCCTCGGCGTTGCAGCCTGGCGCCGAGGCCCAGGCAATGCCCTGCTGCTCCAGGAAGTGGGTATCCAGATGGTCGGTGCCGATGGTGGCGGTGCCCACCCAGCGCACGGGCGTTCCCGCCAGCAGGTCCGCGTTAACACGGGTGACGGAGCGCACCAGAAGAACATCCACATCCAGCAGGTCTGCCTGGCGGATGGACCGCCCCGGAAGGGTGCGGATCTCACCGGGACCACCGAAGCAGGCCTCCAGCGCGGGGATATTCTCATCCGCCAGGATGCGCAGGCTGCTCATCCCGGGGTGTCTTCTTCCCGGCGCTGGTTGCGATTGCGCTGGCGCCCGGGCTTTCCATTTCCCCCGGACTCCTCCTGCTTCGGCTTCCGGGGTTTTTCCGGTTCCGGCAGCGGCACCATGAGCGGGTCCGGCGGGCGTACAAAGGTCAGTGACTGGTTCAGGTAGTTCTCCAGGTCCGGGAGCACGAAGCTGTCATCCTCCCCGGCCAGGGTGACCGAGGTGCCGGAAGCGCCCGCCCTGCCGGTGCGCCCGATCCGGTGCACGTAATCCTCGGGATTGTCCGGCAGGTTGAAGTTGAACACATGGGAGACGTCTTCCACATGGATGCCGCGGGCCGCCACATCCGTGGCCACCAGTACCTGGATATCCCCTTCCTTGAAGCGGTTGAGGGTGCTGATGCGCTTATTCTGCGGAATCTCCCCGGACAGCAGCGCCGAACGCACCCCGTGGCTGCGCAGCTTCTCCTCCAGCTCCCGCGTCTGGTCCCGCCGGTTGGCAAACACGATGGCGCGACTGACCTCCTCCCGCTTGAGGTAATTGATCAGCACCATGGCCTTGTCGGAATCGCTGACCGTGAAGAAGATCTGCTCGACCCGTTCAGCCGCCTTGGTTTCCGGCTCGATCTCAATGAACTCCGCGCTCTCGCTCCACATGGCGGCAAGGTTGAGGACATCCTGGTTGAAGGTGGCGCTGAACAGTACCGTCTGGCGCCTGGACTTCGGGGTGCAGTGGCGGATGATCTTCTTCACATCCGGGATGAAGCCCATGTCGAGCATGCGGTCCGCCTCATCCAGGATCAGGAGATCCAGCTGGTCGAGAAAGATGTCCTTGCTGCCGAGGAAATCCAGAAGCCGGCCCGGCGTGGCCACCAGTATATCGATGGCCTCGTTGCGCACCTGTCGGCGCTGGCTGTCGTAGTTCATGCCGCCCACGGTCGTGACCACGTTGTGGCCACTGTGGCGGGTCAGTGCTTCCGCATCCCGGGCGATCTGCATCGCCAGCTCACGGGTCGGTGCCAGTGCCAGGACCCTGGGCTCACTGGCATAGCGCTGCTCAAAGGGAATCGGGTTCTCCAGCAGACGCTGGATGGCACTGATCAGGAAGGCGGCGGTCTTGCCGGTGCCGGTCTGGGCCTGGCCGATCAGGTCGAGGCCCTTCAGCGTTTTAGGCAACGCCTCGCCCTGAATACCGGTGCAGTGCTCGAAGCCCAGGTCGTCGATGGCGCGCTGGAGCCGTTCGTTCAGGTTGAAATCCCGGAATCGTGGCTGCTGCGCCGCCTCCTGCTCCTGTTCCTTTTCCGGTTTCTGCTGCGCCTTCTCTGGCTCTGTGTCCGCAGGTGTTTCGGCCTGGTCGTTCATTGCACCTCCTCTGATCCAGTCAGTTGGGCCCGGGTGAAGGCATGGTTCTGGAAGTGGCGCCGGGTGCCGTACCAGGCCTGCAGTGCCTCCAGAAACCGGGCGGCCCTGGGGGGCATGGCCTCATCCAGGCAGCGCCGCACCTCGGCATGCACCCTTTCGGCAAAGCGTTCCCTCTGCCCGGGGACCTCACCGGCCAGGTTGTCCATACTCAGGTGGAAACGGCGACCCGCGGCCACCGTGAACAGCCATTCCAGCGCCTGGGGCCTGGCCTCGACCTGCTCGAACCGGGCCTGTCGATCCGCATCCCGGCCATCGGGCTCGTACCAGTAACCGTAATCGTAGAGCTGGCGCCGACGCTGGCCGGCAATGCACCAGTGACTGACCTCATGCAGGGCACTGGCGTAGAAACCATGGGCAAATACTATCCGATTCCACCGGCACTCGCCATCGGCCGGCAGATACTCGGGTTCATCGCCACCCGGCACCAGTATGGTGGCATGGGTAGGCTGGAAAAGGCCGTTGAACAGCCGCACTGCATCCGCGTAGGAATCCGGGAGAGGTTCACCTGATATCATGGCGCCAGTCTAGGGATTGTGCCGCAACCTTCAAGCGTTCGTTATAATAGGCGCGCCCAGTCCACTTCCAAGCCATAGGAGTCATCATCATCCTGACGCGTCTGCTGATCCTGCTGCTGGCCCTCGTCGGCCCCGCCGCCGCCCAGTCACCGTTTTCCGACGGCAATGACGGTGACTTCCCGCCGGTCGAGGAGGCCTTTCCATTCAGTACCTGGGTGGAGGACGGTGAACTCGTCCTGAACTGGGACGTGACACCGGAGTACTACCTCTACGAGGACCGCATCAGCATCGAGACGGAACCGGCGGATGCCCTTGACCTGCCCCCGCAATTCAGTATCGACAGTGAGATCAAGGACGACCCCTATTTCGGGAAGACCCCCGTCTTCTACGAGCCGGTCAGCGCGCGACTGAGCCCTGCCGAGGAGCACGGCGACGAGCCCATCCGGGTCACCATCGAATGGCAGGGCTGCGCCGAGGCGGGCCTGTGCTACACGCCCCAGACGGAGACTCTGCGCTACGACCCGGCCGACGGCAGCGTCACGAACCCCGCTCCGGAACAGGAGACCAGCTCACCATCGGCGAACGGAGACGCCACCTCCTCCACAGCCGGCGCCAGCAGCGATGACAGCCGGTGGCGCGGCGGCAGCCTCGAAACACTGCTGAGCAGCGACTCGCTGCTCTGGGCCATGCTGGTGTTCTATGGCCTGGGGCTGGGGCTGACCTTCACACCCTGCGTGCTGCCCATGATCCCGATCGTCTCGGCGGTTGTGGCCGGCCAGCGCCAGCTCAACACCCTCCAGGCCTTCTACCTGTCCCTGGCCTATGTCCTGGGCATGGCCCTGACCTACGCCGCGGCCGGCGTACTGGTGGGCCTGCTGGGTGCCTCCTTCAACATCCAGGCCCAGCTTCAGGCGCCCTGGGTTCTGGCGCTCTTTGCCGGGCTGTTCACGCTTCTTGCTCTGGCCATGTTCGGGGTCTTCGAGATCCGGCTTCCGGAGCGGGTCATGAACCGCCTCACACGCCAGAGCGAGCGTCTCAGCGGTGGCAACGTGGCCGGCGTGGCCGGCATTGGTGCCTTCTCCGCCCTGATTGTCTCGCCCTGTGTAACGGCACCGCTGGCCGCCGCGCTGGTCTATCTGAGCGCTACCCAGAACGCGGCCATGGGAGGCCTGGCGCTCTTTGCCCTGGCCCTGGGCATGGGCACGCCGCTGATCCTTGTGGGTACCGGAGGGCGGCGCTTCATGCCCCAGCCCGGCCCCTGGATGAACCGCATCAAGGCGGCATTCGGCATCCTCATGCTGGCCGTGGCCATCTGGCTGCTGGAGCGGGTGATCCCGGGACCGGCCGCACTGGTGCTCTGGGCCCTGCTGCTGGCGGTAACCGGGGTCCAGCTGGGCGCCTTTGAACCCCTGGGCGAAGGCTGGCCGCGCACCCGCAAGGGCATCGGCGTGGTCCTGGTCCTGGCCGCCGCCATGCTGCTGGCCGGGGCCATGGCTGGGGCCAGTGACCCGCTGCGGCCGCTGGCGCCCTTCCATGCTGCCTCCGGGAGTGGCAGTTCCGGGCTTCCGGAAGAGCCCTTCGACCGGGTGTCCGACGCCGGGCGCATCGAGGCCCGCCTGGAGCAGGCGGCCGAAGCCGGCAAACCGGTGATCCTCGACTTCTACGCGGACTGGTGCATCAGCTGCAAGGTGATGGAACGCCAGGTGTTCGATACCGAGCCGGTGCTGGAGGCCATGGCGGGCTTCGAGCGCCTCCAGGTGGATGTGACGGACAACACCGCCGCCGACCAGGCGCTGCTCGACCGTTTCAACCTCTTCGGTCCGCCCACCCTGCTGTTCTTCAACGGCGAGGGCGAGGAGCTCAAGCAGGCGCGCATCCTTGGGGAAATGGACCAGGACGAGTTCCTCGACCATCTTGAGCGTGTCCGCGAACGGACCGACGTCTGAGCGTGGCCGGTTTCAGCCTGCGATCCCCCCTGCACCGGGGCGCTGCCTGTGTTCTTGCCGGTGAGCTGCTGCTTGCCCTGATGGGCGCCCAGGTCAAGGCACTGGCCCCGGAGCTGGACAACACCATGCTGGTGTTCGCCCGCAACGCGCTGGGGCTGGCCATCATCCTGCCGATCATGCTCTGGCGTCAGGGCCCGGACTGCCTGCGCACGAGCAACCTGCGTTTCCATGCGGTCCGGGGTGTGGTGGGCGTCTCCGCCATGTACTGCTATTTCTTCAGCCTGGGCGGACTGGCCCTGACCGAGGCGGTGCTGCTCAAGCTCACATCGCCCTTCTTCATTCCGCTGATCGCATTCCTCTGGCTGGGGGAACGCACACCAATGTGGGCTCTGATGACCATCGTGCTGGGATTCTGTGGCGTGGTGGTTCTGCTGCAGCCCGGTCATGCCGGCATGCAGGATGTACTCTTCGTGATGGCGGGGGTCTCGGGGGCAATCCTGGGCGGTACGGCCAAGGTCGCCATCCGGCGCATGGGCACACGCGAGCCCAGTGCACGCATCGTGGTCTACTTCGGCATCGTGGCAACCACGGTCTCGGCACCGGCCGCTCTGCTGAACTGGCAGTGGCCCACCCTCTGGCAGTGGCTCGGGCTGGTTTCCATTGCCGCCTGCGCAACCGCGGCCCAGATGCTGATCACCACCGCCTACCGCATTGCGCCGGCAGGCCGTATCGGTCAGTTCACCTATTCGTCAGTGGTTTTTGCGGCACTTCTGGGCTGGCTGATCTGGTCCGAGCCGTTCACCCTCAACCAGGCCATCGGCTGCGTGTTCATCGTCGGAGCGGGGCTTCTGAATATGCGCCGCTGACGCCCTTCAGAACATGCGCTCGATCCAGTAGGTGTACTGCTCGTCGCTGGCTTGCTCCTCGACCAGGCGATGGCCAAGGAACTGGCAGAAACGCGGGATGTCCCGCTGGGTTGATGGATCGGTGGCTATTACCCGCAGCACCCCGTTGACCGGCACATCCGCAATACGGTTGTGAAGCATCATGACCGGCTCCGGGCAGACCAGGCCGGTGGCATCAAGCGTTGCGTCGTATTCCCGGGTCAATGGCGGAACCTCCGTACACGCGCTTCCCGAATTTTCTGCCAGAATTGATCCAAGGATACCACAATCAGGGTAACCATATGAGTAACAGGGAGCCTTCGGGGAGAAAACAACCATGATCCGTGTCATCATCGAGCGCTACATCGCTGAAGCCATGGAAAGCACCTATGACGCCCAGGCCCGCCAGGCCCTGCGCAATGCCGTTGAGATTCCCGGGTTCATATCCGGCGAATCGCTCAAGGATGAACAAAATTCCCGTCACCGGGTAATCCTCTCAACCTGGCGTTCAACCGCGGACTGGTACCACTGGTATGAATCGCCGGAACGGCGGGAGAAGATCAACCGCATCCGCCCGCTGCTGGAGTCCGATGAGCGCATCACGGTGCTGGAATACGCGGTGCCTACCGGGAACGTGTGACAGGCGCCACGCAGCAGGTGATCTCCTCCCGGTCGTGATACAGGTGAGCGGCTCTGACCGTCAGGTCCGCGCCGCTGTCGGCAATGCTGTCCTCCAGGCGCGCCCGATACTCCTGCCAGCAGGCCCAGCGCTGCTTCATGGGCAGTTTCAGGTTGAACACCGCCATCCGGCACAGCCGGTTCTCGAGCCACTCCGCCATCAGCTCCACCACCCGGGCGGGGCGGTCCACAATATCGCACACCAGCCAGTCCACGGGATGCGAGGGCCGCCAGCTGAAGGCATCCTCGGTCCTGTGGGTCACCAACCCCGAGGCCATCAACGCCTCATCCATGGGCCCATTATCCACGGCGGTCACAGCCAGTCCGCGCTGCACCAGCTGCCAGGTCCAGCCACCCGGCGCGGCCCCCAGATCCACCGCCGTCATGCCATGACGCAGAAGGCGCTCACGCTCATCCATGGTGAAGAACCGGTGCAGGGCCTCCTCCAGCTTCAGGGTTGAACGGCTGGGGGCGGTGCCCGGCATCCGAAGCCTTGGAACGCCTTCGTGAAAGGCCGATGACAGGGCCGGATCACGGCGGGCAAGCAGGGCCCGGCTGAAATCCGGCAGCAGGATCTCCAGCCCCGGGGCACCAGGGTCCGCCTCGGGGGTGCTATGCAGGATACCCGCGCCGCGCAGCGCCTTCGCGAGCGGGCTGGTCCACTTGCGGGCAAAGCGTGGCAACGCCTCTTCCGTCTCCCCGAGAGGCACATGCACATCCACACGCCCAAAAGGCCCGTTCTCTCCGGCATCCCGCAGCCCCTCGAGAACAGCGCCGACACGATCCTCCCCGGGCAGCGGATCCACCACACCGATGCCGGCATACCAGTCACGAACGAAAACCAGGTTGCGCAATGACACTGACCGCATGACGTCTTCCGCACTCTGGCCGGGCAGTTCAAACCGTATCCAGCCGGCGGCTTCCGGAACAAAGAAGCCATAGCCGCCTGCCTCCGCGGCCCGGTTGACCAGTTCCTGCCCGGCATCCGACTCAAAGCCGGGCCGGCACAGCGCCCGGATCACACCCGTTTCACTCATTGACTGTCTGTCTCCATTGCCCGCACAAAAGCCCGCGCCTGCTCCGCGGCTGTCGCCAGAATACGATCCGGGTCAAGCCCGCTGCGGCGCGTGGGCATCAGCTCATGGTCGCCATCGGTGACCCACTTCAGGTGCACCGGCCCGGCAAACGGCATGCGCTCCTCCAGTTCGACGCGCTTTCCGAAAGGATCCCGCTCGCCCTGGGCTATCCACAGGGGCCGGGCCAGCTGCGCGAAGTGGTCCGTGCGCCACTGTTGCGGCCTGCGCGGTGGATGGAAGGGGTATCCGAACACCAGGGCGCCGGCCACGGATGCCGGACACTGTTCCGGTGTCAGCAGCATGGAGGCCATGCGGCCGCCCAGCGACCGGCCACCGATCCAGAGGCGGTCCGCGTCCGCTTCCCGGCGCCGGATCTCCTCGATCGCCTCGTGCCAGTTCCGGAGCAGAACCGAGGGACGGTCCGGCGGGCGGCGCCTGCCCGTGGTGCGGCGCTGCGCCATGAACGGAAACTCGAACCGCCGGACACGGAAGCCTGCCGTGGCCAGCGCAGTGGCGAGCCGCTCCATGGGCGCGGAGTCCGCAGGCGCGCCGGATCCATGAGCAAGCACCAGAACCGGGCCCTGTTCACCATTACAGAGTATATTCAAAAGCACTACCGCATTAAGGTTTTGACATATATCATTGAGCGCCAGCGCCGCGTTGCCTACGCTGCGCATACCCTCCAAAACAGTCCCGGAAGAGCAGAACATGGAAACACAGACGTCCGCGGAAACCTACAACTACCGGGTGGTCAGGCAGTTTGCCATAGCCTCTCTGGTATGGGGTATCGTCGGAATGGGTCTGGGCGTGTTCATCGCGGCCCAGATGTTCCTTCCCCAACTGAACCTTGACCTGCCCTGGACAAGCTTCGGGCGCCTGCGCCCGCTGCATACCAATGCGGTCATCTTCGCCTTTGCCGGTAGTGCCCTGTTTGCCACCTCGTACTACGTGGTGCAGCGCACCTCCCAGTCAAGGCTGATCTCGGACGAGGCTGCCGCCTTCACGTTCTGGGGATGGCAGGCGGTGATCGTTCTGGTCGCCATCACACTGCCGCTGGGCTATACCACGACCAAGGAGTACGCTGAGCCGGAATGGCCGATCAACATCCTGATCGCCATCGTCTGGCTGACCTACGCCTATGTGTTCTTCGGCACCATCGCCCGCCGGAGGGTCAAGCACATCTACGTGGCCAACTGGTTCTACGGCGCCTTCATCATCACCATTGCCATCCTGCACGTGGTGAACAACCTGGCGATTCCGGTGGGCTGGTTCGAGTCCTACTCCATTTTCCCCGGTACGATCGACGCCATGGTTCAGTGGTGGTACGGGCACAATGCCGTAGGCTTCTATCTGACCGCGGGCTTCCTGGGCATGATGTACTACTTCGTGCCCAAGCAGGCCAACCGGCCGATCTACTCCTATCGGCTGTCAATCGTGCATTTCTGGGCACTGATCGCGACCTATGTCTGGGCCGGCGGCCACCATCTTCACTACACCCCGCTGCCGGAGTGGGCCCAGACCGCGTCCATGATCATGTCCCTGATCCTGCTGGCGCCGAGCTGGGGCGGCATGATCAACGGCATCATGACCCTGTCAGGCGCCTGGTATAAGCTGCGCACGGATCCGATCCTCCGCTTCCTGATTGTGGCCGTCTCATTCTATGGCATGGCCACCTTCGAAGGACCGCTGATGTCCATCCGTACCGTGAACGCGCTGTCCCACAGCACGGACTGGACCGTAGGCCACGTGCATTCGGGTGCCCTGGGCTGGGTCGCCATGATCAGCTTTGGCTCGCTCTATCACCTGTTCCCGCGTCTCTACGGTCTCAAGTCAATGTTCAGCATTCCGCTGATCAACCTCCACTTCTGGCTCGCGACCATTGGCGTGGTGCTCTACACCGTTTCCATGTGGATCAACGGCCTGCTCCAGGGCCTGATGTGGCGCGCCGTGAATGACGACGGCACGCTCACCTACAGCTTCGTTGAAGCCGTTGAAGCCAGTTACCCGGGCTATGTGGTGCGCTTCATCGGCGGCGCCTTCTTCCTGGGCGGCGTTCTGGTGATGGCCTACAACGTATGGCGCACTGTTGGTCAGAGCGAGACTGGCGCACTTGATGATTCCACTGACGCAGTGCAGGGGGCCAACGCATGAGTCACGAGAAAGTTGAAAAGCACCTGGGTCTACTGATCGGGCTGATCATTTTTGTGGTCAGCCTCGGGGGACTGGCGGAAATTGTGCCCCTGTTCTTCGACAAACAGGTCAACGAACCCGTGGAAGGCCTGGAACCGCTGAGCGCCGTGGAACTGGAAGGCCGTGACATCTATATCCGTGAGGGCTGCCATGTGTGTCACACACAGAAGGTCCGCCCCTTCCGGGCCGAAACCGAGCGCTATGGCCACTACTCCGTTGCCGGCGAACAGGTGTATGAACACCCCTTCCTCTGGGGTTCCAAACGCACCGGCCCTGACCTGGCCCGGGTAGGCGGACGCTACTCGGATTCCTGGCACCGCCTGCACCTCTATGATCCGCGAATGGTGGTTCCGGAGTCCAACATGCCGGCCTACCCCTGGCTGTTTGAACAGAAGGTGGACCCGACGCAGACCGCGCGTAAGATGCGCGCCCTGCGCTCACTGGGTGTCCCCTACACGGATGAGCAGATCAAGAACGCCAAGGAGAATGTGCGGGGCACCTTCGAGATCCAGGCGCTGATCGCCTATCTGCAGCAGCTTGGTACAGCGATTCCGGAACAGAGGTAACGGTATGGCTTGGGAGACACTGCTCAGTCAGTTCAAAGGGCTTCACACGTTATTGATGATCGCCCTCTTTATCGGCATCTGCATCTGGGCGTTCAGCCCATCCCGGCAGCGGGAAAACGAAAAGGCCGCGCATCTGGTATTCGAAGACGAAGACATGGAAGCGCGCACCCTCGAACAGCAACGGAGAGACAACCACGATGAGTAGTTTCTGGAGCATCTGGATCAGCGCACTGATCCTGCTTGTGGTCTTTGGGTGCTGGTGGCTCCTCTGGATCGTGCGTCGTAACCAACCAACGGACAAGGTTGAAAACCGGAGTGTTGGTCATGAGGTCGACGGCATTGAAGAGCTGGACAACCCGCTGCCGAAGTGGTGGTACTGGATGTTCATCGGCCTGATCCTGTTCTCACTGCTCTATCTGGCACTCTATCCCGGGCTCGGGAATTACCAGGGGCTGCTGGGCTGGAGTCAGACCGAGGCCTGGGAGCAGGAAATGGATCGTGCCCGTGAGGAGTACGGTCCCCTTTTCGCACAGTACGCGGAGACGGATGTTCCCGAGCTGGCACGCAATGGCGAGGCCATGCAGGCCGCCCAGCGCCTGTTCTCCAACAACTGCTCCACCTGCCACGGGTCTGCCGGACGCGGCGGCTACGGCTTCCCCAACCTCACTGACGACAACTGGATCTGGGGCGGCAGTGTTGATGCCATCAAACAGACCCTGACCAACGGCCGTGAAGCAAACATGCCGGCCCGTGGCGTCAACCCGAATCTGAGCAAAGACGAGCTCGGCGACATCACTGAATACGTGCTGTCTCTGAACGACCGTGATGATGTGGATGCCGAAGCCGCGGAGCGCGGCAAGCCACTCTTCGCCGAAGCCTGCTCCAGCTGTCATGGCAAGGATGGCAAGGGTAACCAGAGTATGGGTGCACCCAACCTGACGAACGATACTTGGCTCTACGGTGGGGATCGCGACACCATCATGGAAACGCTGCAGTATGGCCGTAATGGTCACATGCCAGCGCAGAAGCAGCTGTCCGAGGATCAAATCCACCTTCTGACCGCCTATGTCTATCGGCTGTCAGGTCAGCACCGTGAAGAAGGAGCGGAATGAACGAGATACCCGTCAGGCAGGTTGACGCCGGCCCCAACCCGGACCGGATCTATGTCCGCAGCACCACCGGCTTCTATCAGAAGCTGCGGACGGTCACTCTCTGGACGCTCATGGGTCTCTACTTCATCGCCTGCTGGATCCATATCAACGGCCGGCCCCTGGTTCACTTCGATCTACCGGAACGCCAGTTCCATCTCCTGGGCGCCACCTTCTGGCCCCAGGACTTCTTCATCCTGACGCTGCTGCTGATCATTGCCGCATTCGGACTGTTTTTCGTCACCACCCTTTTTGGCCGTATCTGGTGCGGGTTCACCTGCCCGCAGACCGCCTGGACTTTCATCTTCATGTGGATCGAGGAAAAGGTTGAGGGCAGCCGCAACCAGCGCATGAAACTCGACCGTAAGGGCTCCCTGGGCCAGTGGCTGCCGCGCAAGATCATCAAGCACGGCCTCTGGCTGGGCGTTGGGTTCTGGACCGGCGTGACCTTCGTCGGCTACTTCTACCCCATCCGCGAGCTCGTACCGGACCTGCTCACGTTCAGCGTGAGCACCGGCTGGGCGGTGTTCTGGATTGGCTTTTTTTCGGTCGCGACCTACCTCAATGCTGGCTGGATGCGGGAAAAAGTCTGCCTTTACGTCTGCCCTTACGCGCGCTTTCAGAGTGTCATGTTTTCCCCTGACACGCGCACGGTCACCTATGACGCCAACAGGGGTGAGCCACGCGGTCCCAGGAAAAAGGATGCTGATCGTTCCGAGCTCGGATTGGGGGACTGCATTGACTGCAACATCTGCGTGCAGGTCTGCCCGACCGGCATTGATATCCGCAACGGGATGCAGTACGAGTGCCTGGACTGTGGGCTCTGCGTGGATGCCTGTAACCAGGTCATGGACCGGATGGGGTATGAGCGGGGGCTGATCCGCTACACCACCGAACGCGAGGTTGAAGGAACGCCGAAACGCCGCTTCCAGCCACGGACGCTGGGTTACGGGGTCGGCATGGCCCTGCTGCTGACAACCATGGCGACACTGCTGATGCAGCGCGATACACTGGAAATCGAGGTGACCCGTGACCGGGGCGGCCTGTACCAGACCGGACCGGATGCTACCATCGAGAATTCCTACAGCCTCAAGCTGAGCAACCGCGTCAATGAGCCGCAAGAGCTCAGCGTGCAGGTTTCCGGCCCAGAGGGTACCCACCTGCTTGAGCCTATTGGAATGGAGCTGGGCCCGCTGGACTCACGCTCTCTTCCCGCCGTGGTGCGAATCCCGCGGAGTGAGCTTGAGGGAATGAGTACCCCCGTCACCTTTGAAGTCATCGCCGAGGGCTCAGATGCGCGTAACAGCGCCGAAACCGCTTTCATCGGCCCCAGACCCTGAACACCGGAAACACCATGACAGACGACGACACCAATCGCCCCTGGTACCGCGAGCCCTGGCCCTGGGTCCTGATCGCGATTCCAGGCATTACCATCATCTGGAGCATCTTCCTGTTCCTGTTCTCACTGGAACAGCATGTCTCGATGGTGGAGGATGACTATTACGACGAGGGCACGGGCATCAACCGCGAACTGTCGCGGGATATCGAGGCCGCCAACCTCGGGCTGAGCGGGCGCGTCAGTTTCACCGACGGAGAACGCCTGGATATCCTGCTGGAATCCCCTGAACGCCGCAACTGGGACCGCCTGCAGGTGGAGCTCACCCATGCCACGCTCGGGGACCGCGACCAGACCACCATCGCAGAACGGGTCGGGGAAGGCCGCTATCGTGCGCGTATTCAGTCGCTCAGCGATGGACGCTGGTACATCGATATCCGCAACACCGGCAATGACTGGCGCCTGCGCGGCGCGCTCAAAACCCCGCTGGAAGAGCCGCTCACACTGCAGCCCATCCGGGAGGCCCGCCAGCAATGACGGCGGCTGCCGGCGCCTGCTTCCACTGCCGGGAACCGCTGCCGGAAACACCCCCGGTCACCGGCGACATCGCCGGCCACACCGAGGCGTTCTGCTGCGAGGGCTGTCTCGCGGTCTCGCGCATCATCCGCAACGAAGGGCTCGACCGCTTCTACCAGCAGATCGACGGCCCCATCACCACGCCGGACCCGGTGGACGACCGGGTGCGTGCCGAGTGCCTGCACTACAACGACCGTCAGCTCCTTGACGAGGTGGTGCATGTCCGGGATGACGGGCTCCACGAGACCTGGCTGATGATCGACGGCCTCAGCTGTGCCGCCTGCATATGGCTCATCGAGCACCACCTGGCGGGCTTTGAGGGGCTTGAGTCCATCCGCATCAACCACAGCACCCAGCGCGCCCACCTGGTCTGGCATCCGCAGGCCACCGGCCTGGGTAACCTCATCCTGGGTATCCGCGAACTGGGCTTCCAGGCCTCGCCTTTCCGGCCGGGCGAATGGGAAGAGCGGATTCGCAGCCAGCAGAAACAGGCCATGATCCGGATTGGGATTGCGGGTATTGCAGCCTTCCAGACGATGATGCTGGCCTACCCGCTGCAGTTCGGGCTCAGTACCGAGTCCGACCCGGGCATGGTCCAACTGTTCCGCTGGGCCAGTTTCATTATCGCCACACCGGTAGTGCTCTACAGTGCCGTTCCCTTTTTCCAGGCAGCGGTTAGGGATCTCCGGTACCGTCACCCTGGGATGGATGTGCCCGTGTCCATCGCCATCCTTGCCGGCTACCTGGCGAGCGTCCATGTGACCCTCTTCGGCGGTGAGCACGTCTACTTCGAATCCATCTCGATGTTCACCTTCTTCCTCGGCCTGGGGCGGTTTCTGGAGGGCCGGGCCCGCTACCGGGCGGGCCTGGAGAACCTGTCGCTGATCAATGCCATGCCCGGCACCGCCCTGCGCATCGATGGGGACGATGAAACCGTAGTGCGCGCCCGGGACCTGCAGGCCGGTGACCGGATCCGCATACGCCCCGGTGATACCCTGGCCGCGGATGGGCACGTGGCCAGCGGCCATTCCTCCCTGGATGAATCCATGCTGACCGGGGAGTCACTGCCCGTCGCCCGGGGGCCGGGTGAGCCGGTATCAGCCGGCACGATAAACACCGATCACCCGCTGGAGGTGATCGTGGACCAGGCCGGTGACAACACCCGGCTTTCCGCCATCACCCGGCTTCTGGACCGTGCCCAGGCCGAGAAGCCCCGGACCCAGCAGCTCGCCGACCGGGTTGCCGGCGTTTTTGTGACCTCAGTGCTGGCTGCCGCCGCTGCCACATGCCTGGTCTGGTGGTTCCTGGACCCCGGGCGGGCTTTTCCGATCACACTGGCCGTGCTGGTCGCCACCTGCCCCTGTGCCCTGTCGCTGGCCACCCCGACAGCGCTGACCGTGGCCACCAACCGCCTGCGCCGGGCCGGCTTTGTTCCCACCAGAGGCTCGACCCTGGAGACCCTGAACACCGTGGATACACTGGTGTTCGACAAGACCGGCACCCTTACCCGGGGCCAGCTCAGCATCGCTTCCGTCACCCCGTCATCCGGCATTTCGGAAGCGCACTGCCGGGCACTTGCAGCGGGGCTGGAACGCGGCTCCGAGCATCCCATTGCCCGAGCTTTCCAGAACGAACCGGCAGAGCCCATCAGCGACCGTGAGAACCATCCTGGCGGCGGTGTAACCGGCTTCAGCGACGGTCGTAAGCTGGCCCTGGGCCGGGCGGATTTCGTGGCCAATGAACTCGGCCTGGACCCTCCGCCGGAAACCGGGGACGATGCCGCCCTGGCGATCCATCTGGCCGGCGAGGCAGGCTGGCTGGGGCGGGTCACCCTGGATGATACCCTGCGTGAGGACGCGCAGCCGGTTCTTGCGACACTGCGCGCCCGGGGCTGGCACTGTGTGCTTCTCAGTGGCGACCATTCCGGACAGGTGGCCCGGGTCGCCGGTGCGCTCGGCATCGACCGGTACGAAGGCCGTCTGTCACCGGAGGCGAAGCTGGAACGCATCCGTGCCCTGGAGGCCGAGGGACACAGGGTCATGATGGTGGGCGACGGGCTCAACGACCTGCCTGGCCTGGCGGGAGCCCGGCTGTCCGTGGCCATGGCCGGCAGCAGCGACATCGCCCGCCTGCAGGCGGACGCCGTGGTGCTGGGGGAGCGCCTGCACCCGCTGCTGGAAGCGCTGAAGGTCGCTCCCCTGGCCCGCCGGGTCATCCGCCAGAACCTGACCCTGTCGCTGCTGTACAATGCCGCCATCCTGCCGCTGGCAATGGCAGGGCTGGTCATCCCATGGATCGCGGCCGCGGGCATGTCCGCCAGCTCGGTGGCTGTGGTGATGAATGCGCTGCGTCTGGGAGGAATGAAGCCCGATGGCAATACTCTACATACTGATTCCACTGTCACTGATCCTGCTGGCGATCGCGGTCAGGGTGCTCATCTGGGCGGTGCGCAACGACCAGTTCGATGACCTGGAAGGGCCGGCCCATCAGATCCTTTTTGATGACGACGAGGACCGTATTCCCCCGGAAGCCCGGCAGAACGAAGAACGGGATCGCCACCAGAACGATGGAGATGATCCGCAATGACTGATGCCCTCATCACCACCCTCGGCTCGGCGTTCCTGATTGGATTCCTGGGCAGCACCCACTGTCTGGGCATGTGCGGCGGCATCGCCAGTTCGCTCAGCCTGGCCCTGCCGGTGGGCCCGGGCTACCGGCGGCGCCAGCTGTCACTGCTGGCCGGGTACAATCTCGGGCGGATCCTCAGCTACAGCCTGATCGGGCTGCTCGCCGGCCTCCCCGGAGCCCTGCTGACCGACGGCGTGCCGGGCGCCGGCATGGTCCTGCGCACCCTGGCCGGTGTGGTCTTGATCCTTCTGGGCCTGGCCGTGGGTCAGTGGTGGCAGGGCATCATGAGTCTGGAACGCATTGGCGCGCCCCTGTGGCAGCGCCTGTCCCCCCTGACCCAGCGTTTCATGCCCGTTGACCGCCTGAGCCGCGCCCTGCCGCTGGGGCTGCTGTGGGGCTGGCTGCCCTGTGGCCTGGTCTACAGTACCCTGGCCTGGGCCCTGACCCAGGGTGACGCGGTTCTCTCCGGCCTGTTGATGTTCAGCTTCGGCCTGGGCACGGTGCCGGCGATGGTGGCCACCGGGCTGCTGGCCAGCCGCATTACCCGCCTGCGCCAGTCCACGGCCTTCCGCCGGGTCACCGGTGTGGCCCTGATCGTTTTCGGGCTCTGGACCATCCCCTGGATCCAGCACCTGATCCTCTCCCACTGATCGGTGTTTGACCGATATCAACAGCTCCTTCGGCCGGCTGCGTTAGGCTGTACGCCGCACAGCACGCGCCGTCGGAGGACGCCATGGTTTCGGAACGCATCAACCTCCTCTGGGACCCGGACCTGATCGCACGCTACGATCTGTCAGGCCCCCGTTACACCTCCTACCCGACGGCACTGGCTTTCAGCGAGGACTTCAACGGCGAGGCCTACGAACGCACCCTTGAACGCAGCCGCGCCTCGGGTGCACCGCTGTCACTCTATCTGCACATCCCGTTCTGCGCGCACCTGTGCTACTACTGCGCCTGCAACAAGATCGTGACCCGCAAGCGGGACCGCGCCGCCCCCTATCTGGAAAGGCTGCACCGGGAGATCGCGATGCGCTCCCGGCAGTTCGGTGGCCAGGAACGCCCCGCGACCCAGCTCCACTGGGGCGGCGGCACCCCCACCTTCATCAACCACGAGGAAATGCGGGAACTCATGGCCGTGCTGCGCCAGCACTTCCAGCTGGCGGACGACGACAGCGGCGACCACTCCATTGAGATTGATCCCCGCGAGTGCGGCCCCGAAACCCTGGAGGTCCTGCGTTCCATCGGCTTCAACCGCATCAGCCTGGGCGTCCAGGACTTCAATCCGACCGTCCAGAAAGCGGTGAACCGGATCCAGCCCCGGGAAATGGTGGCCAACCGCATTGTCACCGCCCGGAATCTCGGTTTCCGCTCCATCAACATGGATCTCATCTACGGACTGCCCCACCAGACCCTGGAGACGTTCCACGAAACCCTGGACCAGGTGCTGGAGCTGGCGCCGGACCGGCTGTCGGTGTTCAACTACGCGCACCTGCCGGACCGGTTCATGCCCCAGCAGCGCATCCGCGAGGAGGATCTGCCCTCCCCGGCGGAAAAGCTCCGGATCCTTGAGGACACCATCAACCGGCTGCTGCAGGCCGGCTACGTGTACATTGGCATGGACCATTTCGCCAGGCCGGATGACACACTGGCCATCGCCCAGCGCAATGGCGAACTGCACCGCAACTTCCAGGGCTATACCACCCACGGGGAATGCGACCTGATCGGCATGGGCGTGTCCGCCATCAGCCAGGCCGCGGACAGCTACTTCCAGAACCATCATGATGAAGGCGCCTGGAATCTCGAGCTCGATTTCGGCCGCACGCCGCTGAAGAAGGGCTATGAGCTCAGTGACGATGACCGCATGCGCCGCGCCGTTATCATGGAGCTGATCTGCCACTTCTCGCTGGACAAGCAGGCTTTCGCGGCCGAGTGGGGAGAGGCCTTTGATCAGGTGTTTGCCGATACCCTGCCGGCACGCCGGACCATGGCGGAAGACGGTCTGATCGAGGAGGATGCGGGGCGGCTGACAGTACGCACACCCGGCCGGCTCCTGATCCGGGCCATCTGCCAGCTGTTCGATGCCAACGCCCAGCAGACGCAGAGCGGGCGCTATTCACGGATTATCTGAGGCGACGCTCAGAGGTTGAGCACCTCGACCCGCCCGTATTCGGTACCGGGCTCCGCGCGCTGGGGTTCGGGAACCGCTGCCTGCCCCTCTCCCTTGCCGGAGAAGTCAAACAGCTGCGGATCCGCCAGGTGGGATGGCGCCACGTTCTGCAGGGCCCGGAACATGTTCTCGATCCGCCCCGGGAAACGATGGTCCCAGTCGTTGAGCATGTCCTTGACCATCTCCCGCTGCAGGTTCTCCTGGGAACCACAGAGGTTGCAGGGGATGATGGGGTATTCCCGCAGCTCGGCAAACCGGGCGATGTCCTTCTCACGGCAGTAGGCCAGCGGCCGGATCACGGTGTTGCGGCCGTCATCGCTGAACAGTTTGGGCGGCATGGCCTTGAGTGTCCCGCCATGGAACATGTTGAGCATCATGGTCTCGAGGATGTCATCGCGATGATGGCCCAGTGCGATCTTGGTGCAGCCCTGCTCTTCCGCGAAGTTGTAGAGAATGCCCCGGCGCAGGCGTGAGCACAGACCGCAGGCTGTTTTGCCCTCCGGAATCTTCTCCTTCACGATGCTGTAGGTGTCCTTCTCCAGCACCCGGAAGGGCACCTCGAGCCGGGCCATGTAATCCGGCAGCACATGCTCGGGGAAGCCCGGCTGCTTCTGGTCCAGGTTCACCGCCATGAGTTCGAAATTCACCGGCGCCCGGTGGCGCAGGACCATCAGCATGTCGAGCATGGTGTAGGAATCCTTGCCACCACTGAGACAGACCAGGATGCGGTCGCCTTCCTCGATCATGTCGAAATCCGCGATGGCGCGCCCGGTCTCGCGCTGCAGCTTCTTCTGCAGGCGCTTGCTTTCGTCGCGCGGATCGGTGGAGGTCTTGTCCAGCATTGATTGGCCCCGGTCAGACTGTTTGGTTGCGGATTATACCGGAGAGCCATGGGCTGCCACCAACCGGGATTTGCATTGCCCGCTCTGGCAACGCATAGTCTGGATTATGATGGATTCCACCGCCCCACTGAACCGCACCGGCGAGACCGGAGACAGCGCTCTGGAAGCGCTTGTCGGGCGCATCATGGACGCCTGCGAGGCGCTGCTGCGTACTCACCCCGAAGGCATGAGCGAGCTGGTGATGCTGCGCACCCTCCAGCGTGAGCCCTGGTACCTTTTCGGAACCATCGACTTCAGCAGCCCGGCCGCCCTCTACCCGGTGCACTTTCTCCTGTTCCACAGCCTTTACCGGCAGCGCGAGCGGCTGGCCGCCGAGAGCGGCGAGACCATCGACATCAACGCCCTGAACATCCGCATCCGCCCGACCCACAACGCCGGGCAGCAGGAGGCGGGCCGGCACGATGCGCTGCACGCCTTCTACCGGGACCTGTCGAACCATGACCTTGGCGAGAGCACCATCAACCGCATGCTCGATGACTTCTGGCAGGGCATCACGCGCCCGGCGGATGATGAGCTCGCCCAGGCCTGCCACATGCTGGCGATCGACACGCCACCACCGGATCTGGCGACGGCACGGCAAGCGTTCCGGCGCCTTGCCATGCGTCATCACCCGGATCGGGGTGGCTCCAACGAGCAGCTCCAGGCCCTGAACCGGGCCATGGCTACCCTAAGACACCATTTCAGAGGACACCCATGACGCGAGTGAACACCCTGACCCGTATTGCAGCCACAACCGCCTTCGGCCTGGGCATGGCTTCCAGCGCCCATGCCGGCGTTGCCACGCTGGCCTACCACCATGTGTCCACGGAAACACCGCCCTCCACCACGACGTCTCCGTCGCTGTTCCGGGATCAGCTGGACCTGATCGAGGAGCTGGGCATTGAGCCGCTGTCGCTCACACCGGAGCGCGTGCAGAAAACCCTGGATGGCGACTATGCGGACAGCCAGCGCGTTGCCCTGACCTTTGATGATGCCTACGAGAGCGTCTACACCGAAGCCTGGCCGCTGCTGAAGGAAAAGGGCATTCCAGTGACGGTGTTCGTACTCAGTGGCTCCGTCGGCGACGATGGCTACATGACCTGGGACGAGCTGCGTGAGATGGCGGAGCACGACCTGGTGACCATCGGCAACCACAGCCTGGATCACGGCACCATGCTGCAGCGCCCGGATGAGAGCGCGGAAGAACACGCCGAGCGCATCGCCCGGGAACTGGACAAGGGCGCCGAGCGCATCGAAGAGAAGATTGGCGTGGAAACCGAACTCTATGCCCACCCCTACGGTGAGTTCTCCGAGCCGGTACTCAAGGCGCTGGAGGAGCGCGACTGGTATGGGTTCGCGCAGCATTCCGGCGTCATCGGAGAAAACTCCCATGCCGGTGCCATGCCACGCTTCGCTGTGGCGGACGCCTATGGCGGCATCGACACCCTCAGGGACAAGCTGCAGGCCCGCAATTTCCCGGTTGCCAGGACCAGCCTTCCGGACCCGGTGATCAACGACGACAACCCACCCCTTCTGGACATGACGGTGCCTGAAGGCTGGGACAGCGGCCGACTGAGCTGCTTTGCCTCCGGTGAGGGCATGATGGAACTGGACTCGGAGACCGTCGCCAATGGTGTGCGTATCCAGGCCCGCGCCGAGAACCCCATTGAGGCGCGCCGTTCACGCTACAACTGCACCTATCCGGCCGGCGATGGCCGCTTCTACTGGCTTTCCCAGCCCTGGTTCAATCCGGAAGCCCCGGAAGGCTGAGGCTAGTCCACCAGCCGCAGTGACAGGCTGCCCACGGGTTCGTGGGTAAGCCTGCGTCGCTGGCCTTCCTGGCCTACCCTGGTACCGGATTCCCGATCCTCTGAGCGTGTAAAAATCACCAGCCAGCGCTCGCCGGAATCCGGCTTGATGGCCAGCCTTGCTTGCATATGCCCATAGCGTCGCCAGGTTTCGGCACTGTACTCCATCACAATGTCGGTCACCATCCGGACAGGACGGAAGCCACCATCAAGGAACACAGCATTGGGCAGGAAGAACCCGCCATCGCGGATGAAACTGCGGATACGCAGCAGCGACTGTTCAGACTCCCGCGGCAGGCGCACCAGGGCAAAACGGCTCGCCCCAGTGTTAAAACGGAACACCTCGGCCTCGTCCCCGACACTGACAGGCAGGGTCCGTTCGCGCTCCAGCTGCTGGTAGTCCAGGCGTGGCAGGTTGCCGCAGCACTGCTGCGAGAAGGCATCCAGACGGGTCCCTGATCCTTCGCCCACACCCAGGATGGCGGCGGCCTCGGAATCCTGACGGAACCCGGGCGCGGCTGAAGCCCCGGAGGTCGTGACCCGCGCCTCGGAGGCCCGAACCGATTCGGGTTCACGCATCACCCGCCCAAGGGCCTCCTCCCCGTAAAGGTAGGGTGTGTTGTGCACGCGCCCCTGGGCATCCCGCCAGCTGTAGAAAAGCTCCTCGGTTTCCCTGCTGCTGTCCGGATCCCCGGCATCCGGATACTGCTCCAGGTTGAATTCCGGATGGGAGGGCTCCACTGTCCGGATCACTTCCGGCTTGCCGGGCTCCTCCTGCCCTTCAGCCTCCCCGGAGGCGTCAGAGGATTCTCCGGACGCCGGCGTGTAGCGCACCTGGCCCCGTTCATCCACCCAGGCGCGCATGCCCCCCGAGGTCCCATCCGCATCTGAAGCGCCAGTGGCACAGCCCGCGGTCACCAGCACCACCACAAGCAGCAGCGCCAGGGCCAGCCGTTCAGAAGCGGCTGCGGATGGTGAGATTGGCAAAGGTGGTGGTGGTTTCGGTTTTGACATCCAGGCCTGCGTAGGGGTTGTACACAATGTTGGTGATGTTCGTGCAGTTGATGTTACAGCTCGAGTCCGCCGGGATGTTCTGGGTACTTTTCATCTGACTCAGACTCATATCGATATGAGTATCCTTTGACCACCTGTAACCGAGCCCGACACCATACATTGTGCCATCCCCGATCGGCGAGAAAAGACTTTCCGCCCCCTTGGGGATCACGCTGCTGCGCTTCTGGGCCCCGGCCCTGAGATCGAGACGGTCGTTCACATGCAGCGTCACGCCATAGCCAAGGTTCCACACATCCGTGAACTCGCGGGCAATTTTCAGGCTGGTGGGCGTCGCCTTTTCCGGTGACAGGATACGGGCCGCATTCAGGAACTCCAGCTCACGGTCAAACTTGAGTTCCAGATACTTCTGGGAGGACAGATCCACATAGTCCATATCCGCATTCAGGGTCAGGAACGGCAGCAACCGCATACTGACCCCGGTAGAGAAATGCTGCGGATAGCTCTCCTTGATGGAGACATGGCCCTCCTCTTTGGGCACCCCGGAGGGCAGGCTCAGTATGGCGGCACCGATGGCACCGAGCACCGAACTGTTCACGCTCTGCCAGAATGCTGCCCAGTCCTCGGTGTAATCGATCTGGAAGTCACCCTTGAGGTTCATGTCATCGCCGGAGCTGTACTGGGCCCCCCAGGTGAACCAGTCAGTGGGCTCCCAGAGAACACCCATCTTATAACTGGTGGAGAGACTTTCCTCCGCCCGGAAGTTGACATTGCCGATGTCCTGGAAGGGCCCGATCTTGCCGCCACACAGGGCCAGCCAGGGGGCCAGGGGCTCCTGGGCCTCCTCGTCACAGCCGAAAGCATCCTGGAGCGTGGCCCCCACGCCCACCAGCATGTTCGGGGCCCGTGTCAGCTGGTTCACCTCGATACCCTGGTGGGAGAAATGAATCCCGGCGCCCACCGTCCATTCATCATTGATCTCGTAGGAGACCGTGGGCGAAAGATAGGTGATGCGTTGGATGGCGGCCTGGGTCGGCTGATAGCGGCCCGGATCGTCCTCTTCCCGGGAAAAGCCACCGGAGTTCTCGATAAAGGCCGCGTTGCCGAAAGTCAGCTTCGAGCCCGGGGGCTGGACACTGAAGCCGGCGTTGAACGGTGCCACGGGCGCGGCGCTTTCCATCAGCCCGATGCCGGGAATGTAGTTGGCGCCCACATCGGTACTGCTCTTGCTGTTGGCAACCGGGTCATTCTCCGCGCATTCGATGCCAAAGACATCACAGCCCTCTTCCGGGACCGTGAACTCCGCATCGAACTGCGTCATGGGCATGGCGCCGCCGATTTCCCACTGGCGCCCTTCAAGGCGGCTCAGACCGGCTGGATTGCGGCGGATCGCCATGATGCCAGGCGGATCCGCGGTAACCGCATTTCCGAGCGCGGCGGCCTTCGGATGCACCAGCAGCTGATGGCTGAACTGGCCCTGTGCCCCCACGGACACGGCCGCCAACGCCAGTGCGCCGAATACGCGTGTGCCAACGCCATTCGCTCGCATTACGTCCTGCTCCTTATCGCCCTTGAACCACGCATCAGGATGATTCAGACAGCCCGGAAATATTGATGGGCATGGAGAAGCCGATGGTGAAATCCGGGGCCCCCCGCGTCATACCGAAACCAACACTGGTGTTGACGATGGTCTGATCGCTGATCCGTGTGCCCAGCGACATATTGATGATGCCGGCCATCTGGGAACTGGCCGTTGCCTCGGTGCCATCGCTGAAACTCAGAACGGTTTCGTCGTTGTAGGTCAGCTGGACCGACAGACTCAGCGATATGTCGTAGGACAGCGAGTAGGAGAAGCCACCGGAGCCGGAAAGCGTGAAGCCGGGATCAAGCTCCTGCAGAAGCCGGGCACCCCGGACCTGCTTGAGATCCTCAACCTTGTGGTTGTAACGAAGACTGCCGGAGCCGAACAGAACCACCGGATCCAACACCTTGGAAACACTGGCACCCCCGCCCAAGGAGTAATAGCCACTGCCCGTGGAGAGCTGGCGGTTGACGTCGATCTCGTAGGGGCTGACACCGGTCTTGGAGCTCAGCGTACTGAACAGCGTGGTGGACATGGTGCCCGGCACGTGGGGATTGGGCTGCCAGCGTGCGGTAAAGGAGATATCCCCCACGTCGTTGACGTTCAGATCCTCCTGGGTATCAAACTTGGTTGTCAGAGGAATCCGGGTGCCCAGCGTCAGGTTGTCGTAGAATCCATAGTCGTAGGAGAAGGCGTTGGTGAAGTTGTGGGTGGCCTCCGGCGTTACATCAAGATTGCGGACCTGGCTGTCGATGACTTCCAGGTCCAGGTTCTGTGTCCCGGAATAGGAGTAGTCAAAGGAATAGTTCAGTGACTGGCGCCCCGACTGCAGCAGCGAATAGTTCTTCTCAGCAGCCTGGAAGACCTCCTCCAGCTGTTCAGAGGAATCCTCATCCCCTTCCTGCTGCGCAAGCGCTTCCCGGGCATCATCCACAGTGGCACCATCGTCTTCCTGCTGCTGGGCAGCGGCGGGTAGTGCCAGTGCCGAGAACAGCACGAGACCAGCCATAAGCCAAAGCACAGAGCGCGTCATAGCGGGTTCCCTGTATCCAGTTCGATGCATAAAACCACCAATCACCTGTCGTCCGTGAATCTCATCGATTACGGAAATAGAGCTGTTTGCGCGTGTTCTCCGCGCTGCCGTCCGGGTTGTTCTTGAGCCGCTCGAGTTCATTCTGGATATCCCACATGAGCGATTCGTGGAATGGCGGGAACTCCTGGCGTGCCTGCAGGGTCAGTGTCTGGTCATCCACGAACCGCATGTCCTCTTCCTTCAGGGCCAGGTTGTTCAGGGGCGGTTCCTCGCCTGGAAAAACAATGAACAGAACGTTCTCCGCCCACTTCTCCTGGAACTCATGCAGCGTGAATGACAGGTTCCCAACGGCCGGGTCCGCGATGAAAACGCGCCCTTCGCGGATGTCACGCACCACCACGAAATGCTCGAAGCCAGCATGGTTGATGGGGACGATCGCCGGGTGGTCGAGCTCAGCCAGGTCGGACATCTCGGCCCGGAAACCGCCGGAGGGGAAGCCAAGCTCTGTAACCAGTCGCTTCATATCCAGCAGCGAAAAGGCGCGACGCTCGACAATGCGCTCACTCTCCCCGTACTGCAGCAGCCCTTCCATGACCTTACGCTCATTGAGATTCTGGCCCACGTAATGGCGCAGAATCGTTGTGAGCGAGGCCGCGCCACAGCTGTAGTCATACTGCTGACGCACCACGTTGCGGAACTTCTGGGCCTTGAGCGGTTCCGCCTGATAGCGGTGCAGAAGGGAATCCGGACTCTCGTTGTAATGCTGCTCATAGATGAAGGTCCCCCTCGGATGGGGCTCCACCTCGACGACTTCCTGCGTCATGGAGAAAGTCAGCAGTGATCCGGCCAGAACGAAAAGCATGAACGCCTGTCTCTTATAAACCCGACGGAGGACGGTGTCGGAAGGGACAATAGCGAATTTGGGGGAGGCTGAAAGATAACTGGTCCTCAATTCTCGGCGTCTTAAACCGTTGGAATTCGGACCATTCCCGAGCGGGAATCAATTTTGTGACACAGGTGGAAAGGCGATGGAGCCGGGTTTGAAGACCCGGCTCCGGAAGGGTTGGATCAGTCGCGGTTGATGTCCGCCTCGGCTCTGAGTGACTCGATGTAGGCCCGATAGGCCATCTGGCCATGGCGCTGGCCCAGAGAGGTTCCGAGATTGGAGGCCATCATGCTGACCGTGGCGGAATCCGGCGGGTTGACCGCATCAAGGCGGATCAGGGCAACCGCACTGGGCAGATCCACGATCCGGGTGCTGGCTTCACCATCCTGCGGGGCCGGCATCTCAAAGGCGGCATCCCGGACAACGGCCCGCGCCTGCAGCGAGCGCCGGTTGACGCCCTCAAAGGTCTCCCATTCCGCGCTGGTTTCGAGATCCGGCTCGGGCAGCCCGGAATCGGCCTGCATGTCCGTTGTCATGCCTTCCAGGGATTCCCCCAGGGCCTCACGGGCCTTCTTCTGGCGCACCAGCTGTGCGACCTCGTCACGCACGTCTTCAAAGGACTGCTGTTCGCGCGGGTAGTACTCACGCACGCGGGCCACGACCGAGACACCATCGCCGGTTTCAACCACCTCGGTGTTGAAGCCTTCCTCGCGCACCTCTTCCGTGAACAGCTGCTCGCGCAGCCCTTCATGGTCAAACGGGGCCTGCCCCTGACCCGGGCGCACGCCATCGCGGGTCTCGATGGAGGCATCAACGAGCTCAGCCGGCGCCTCAAGGTCATACTCGGAATAGGCCATGTCCGCCAGTTCCTCGCTCAGCTCCACATAGCGACGTTCCGCCTTCTCTTTGGCAATGGTCTCACGCAGGGACGCCTCCATGCTCTCGAAGCTGGGCGGTTCCTCTGAGCGGGTATCAAGCAGCTTGATGAAATGCTGACCAAAGGAGGTGCTGACGGGACCGACCACCTCACCGGTTTCCTCGATACCGAACAGAGCTTCCGCAAAGGCTTCATCAAAGTCATCCCGCGAGGAGAAACCCAGCTCGCCGCTGTCTTCCGCAGTGGCGCCATCGTCAGAATATTCCGCTGCCAGCTCGGCGAAGGAGCGGCCTTCCTCCAGCCCCTTCTGCACCGCCTCAACAGCGGCTTCCGCGTCCTCACGATCCTCACGGATCAGGATATGGGCCGCATTGCGCTGCTCGTCAGCCTGCATGGACTCAATGCGTTCACGGTAGCGGTCCCGCACCGCCTCTTCTTCAATGTCGGCAGGGTCGACCAGCTCGGAACGATCCAGGGTGATCCAGGCTGCATCCACGGACTCGCTTTGCACAAAGCGTTCCTTGTTATCCTCGTAGAAGCTCCTGAGTTCCTCGTCAGACACCTCCACCGACTCTGCGCGCTCGCCAATCGGGACCTGCAGGACGGAGAAATCCCGGGTCTGGCTCAGGAGCGAGGCTACCCGTTCCGTTTCGGAGGGCGCACTGAAGGCACTGCCCTGGATCACGGCCTGGATGACGCGGCTCAGGTGATCCTGCTCCAGCATGGTGCGGAACTGGTCCACCGTCATACCCTGATTGCGGACCGCCTGTATGAAGCGCTCCTGGCTGAACTCACCGTTGACGCGGAACTGCTCGGCGCCGGTGATCATGCGGTCGAGATCGGCTGACGAAACCTCAAGCCCGCGGGACCGGATGTCCTGACCGATCAGTTCGTCCCGTATGAGTGAGTCCATGACCTCTTCATTCAGTGCGTCCATATCGATCCGGGATGAGTCCGGGTTATCCATTTCCTGCAGCCGCTGCTGCCGCCGGATCTGGACCGCACGTTCGAATTCCCGCTCGGTGATGGCTTCGCCGTTGACCGTGGCGATCTCGTTCTCGCCGCTGCCGCCCACGATGGAGTCCAGCCCCCAGATGGACAGGGACAGGATCAGGACCACGATGATGGTCTTGGCGATCATTCCCTGGGCGTTCTCCCGGATGTTCTGAAGCATTCCGCGCTCCCCTGTGTGCCCGCACGTTCACGGGTGGCCTGTGTTCAACGTAAAAGGGCGCATCCCTTACGGCATGCGCCCACAGTCTGGCGGAGCGGACGGGACTCGAACCCGCGACCTCCGGCGTGACAGGCCGGCATTCTAACCAGCTGAACTACCGCTCCGTCGATACAGAATGGCGGGAACCGCCGTTACTGGACGGCGTCCTTCAGGGCTTTGCCGGCCTTGAAGCTGGGTACCTTGGAAGCAGCAATCTTGATCTCCTCACCGGTCTGCGGGTTGCGGCCGGTGCGCGCTGCACGCTCCTTGACGGAGAAGGTTCCGAAGCCAACCAGAGTGACTGGATCACCCTCCTTGAGAGAACCGGTGATGGAATCAACCATCGCATCCAGTGCACGACCTGCTGCGGCCTTGGAAATATCGGCTGAATCTGCGATAGCGTCGATCAGTTCGGACTTGTTCACACTAAACCCCTTTTTCTATCTGGTTCCATGTTGGACGTTGTGTTTTTCTTCGGCGCCACTGACTATGGCACACGCCATCGGAGAATTCCATGGCCGCAGGCCGGGACATCCCTCACCCTGCGAGCCCTGACAGGGTGGCCCATGGCTCCGCTGAGAGGCGAATACGTTATACCAACGGCCTTTAAACAGTGTCAATGACTCCACCCTTCAGTGGGTGTTCACCCGTTCGTTACCGTCAGTATCCTCGTCACGGCTGCCCGCGTGCGCGGGCGCATCCGCAGGCAGCGGTTCAGGCTGCCGGGTCAGCGCGATATCAAGGACCTGGTCGATCCATTCCACCGGCCGGATATCGAGTGATTCCTTGATGTTGTCCGGAATTTCCTTCAGATCGCGGACGTTCTCCTCAGGGATCACCACTGTCTTGATGCCGCCCCGGTGCGCCGCCAGCAGCTTCTCCTTGAGTCCGCCGATCATCAGAACGCGGCCACGGAGCGTGATTTCACCGGTCATCGCCACGTCCGCGCGCACCGGAATTCGGGTGAGCGCGGAAATCAGTGAGGTGCACATACCAATGCCCGCACTCGGGCCATCCTTGGGGGTCGCGCCTTCCGGCACATGGATGTGCAGGTCCTGCTTCTCCTGGAAATCCGAGGACAGCCCCAGTCCAGGGGCGCGACTCCGGACCACCGTCAGGGCGGCCTGTATGGATTCCTGCATGACATCGCCCAGCGAGCCGGTCTTGACCACCTTGCCCTTGCCCGGCGTTACCGCGCACTCAAGCGTGAGCAGCTCGCCGCCGACCTGGGTCCAGGCCAGCCCGGTAACCTGGCCGATCTGGTTCTCTTCCTCGGCCAGTCCGTACTTGTGGCGCCGCACCCCGGCATAGTGCTCCAGTGTCTCGGGCGTGACCTCCACCGCATGGCGTTCGCCGGCTTCCACGTGCTCACGCACCACCTTGCGGCAGATCTTGGCGATCTCGCGTTCGAGATTCCGCACACCCGCCTCCCGGGTGTAATACCGGATGATGGCCTGCAGCGTCGCCTCGGGCAGGCTCAGCTCCTCTTCCTTCAGCCCGTTGGCCTTGAGCTGCTTGGGCAGCAGGTAGCGGCGGGCGATATTGACCTTCTCATCCTCGGTGTAGCCGGGAATACGGATGATCTCCATCCGGTCCAGCAGCGCATCCGGAATGTTCATGGAGTTCGACGTGCACACGAACATGATGTCCGAGAGGTCGTATTCGAGCTCCAGGTAATGGTCGCTGAAGGTATGGTTCTGTTCCGGGTCCAGGACTTCCAGCAGTGCCGAGGACGGATCACCACGGTGATCCATGCCCATCTTGTCGACCTCGTCCAGCAGGAAGAGCGGGTTTTTCACGCCGACCTTGGACAGGCGCTGGATGATCTTGCCCGGCAGCGCCCCGATGTAGGTGCGCCGGTGGCCGCGGATCTCGGCCTCGTCCCGCACGCCGCCGAGCGCCATGCGGGTGTACTTGCGGTTGGTGGCGCGCGCGATGGACTGCCCGAGTGAGGTCTTGCCCACGCCGGGTGGTCCCACCAGGCACAGCACCGGCCCCTTCACCTTGCGCACCCGGCTCTGGACCGCCAGGTACTCGAGAATGCGCTCCTTGACCTCATCCAGGCCGTAGTGGTCCTCGTCCAGGATGCGCCGGGCCCGGTCAATGTCGTGACGAACACGGCTGCGCTTCTTCCACGGAATCGCCAGCATCCAGTCGATGAAGCCACGCACCACGGTCGCCTCGGCGGACATGGGCGACATCATCTTGAGCTTGTTCAGCTCCTGCTCGGCCTTCTCCCGGGCCTCCTTGGGCATGCCGGCGGATTCAATCTTCTGCTCCAGTTCCTCGAAGTCCTGACCGCTGCCGTCGCCCAGCTGGCCCATCTCCTTCTGGATGGCCTTCATCTGTTCGTTCAGATAGTACTCACGCTGGCTGCGCTCCATCTGCTTCTTGACGCGGCCACGGATGCGCTTTTCCACCTCGATCAGGTCAATCTCGCTGTCGAGCTTGCCCAGCAGCTGTTCGATGCGCTGGCGCAGATCCAGAGTCTCGAGCAGCTCCTGCTTCTCAGCCACCCTGAGCTCAAGATGGGAGGCCATGGTATCCGCCAGGCGGTCCAGTTCCTCAATGCCCTGCAGGGAGTTGCTGACCTCGTTGGGCACCTTCTTGGACATGCGCGCGAACTTCTCGAACTCCTCCATCAGAGTCCGGACAAACACCTCTTCCTCACGCGCCTCAACCCCGGTCTCCGGCAACTGCCGGCAGCTGGTGGTCACATACTGGTCATCACCGCCGAGCTCATCCACAGAGGCCCGTGCATGGCCTTCCACCAGCACCTTGACGGTCCCGTCGGGCAGTCTGAGCATCTGCAGCACCGTGGCGATGGTACCGATGCCATAGAGGTCATTACGGCCGGGATCGTCCGTCTCCGCGTCCCTCTGGGCGACGAGCAGGATCTGCTTGTCGTTCTCCATGGCGGCTTCAAGGGCATTGATGGACTTCTCCCGCCCGACGAAGAGCGGAACCACCATGTGCGGAAACACCACCACATCACGCAGGGGCAACATGGGGAGTTCAAAAGGGGTATGGCCCTGGGGCTGCTCTGTCATGATCTGACCTCTGAACTGGCGAAGTGGGCGAAGTCGGGGTCCTGAGAGTGGGCACAGTCCCGTTTCGCTGCTGACTAACTAGAGAATGGGGGCTAAGAGGGGCGGCTTCAACCCGCCTGCCAGCCGGATACTGACAGACGGGCTGAAAACAGGGATACCGGAATCAGTCCTCCGGAACCGCGCGCGCGGTTTCATTGTTGGCGTAGATCTTGATCGGGTCGGATTCCCCGTTCACCACACCTTCATCAATCACCACCTTGCACACGTCCGGCTCGGAGGGAATCTCATACATGGTATCCAGCAGGATGCCCTCCATGATGGAGCGCAGCCCGCGGGCACCGGTATTGCGTTCCATGGCCTTGCGGGCCACCGCACGCAGCGCGTCCTCCCGGAAATCCAGCTCCACATCCTCGATCTCGAACAGCTGCTGATACTGCTTCGTCAGCGCGTTCTTGGGCTGGGTCAGGATCTCGATCAGCGCATCCTCATCCAGCTCGGTGAGCGTTGCCACAACCGGCAGACGGCCCACGAACTCGGGGATCAGACCGTAGCTCACCAGATCCTGGGTCTCGATGTGCTTAAGGATCTCGGACGTGCTCTTGCTGTCAGACTGACCGACCACCTGGGCCGCGAAACCGATACTGGTCTTCTCGGAGCGCTCCCGGATCACCTTGTCCAGTCCCGAGAAGGCACCGCCACAGATGAACAGCATGCCCGCGGTATCCACCTGCAGGAACTCCTGCTGCGGATGCTTGCGGCCACCCTGGGGCGGTACTGACGCCACCGTGCCCTCAATCAGCTTGAGCAGTGCCTGCTGCACGCCCTCCCCCGAGACGTCACGGGTGATGGAGGGGTTGTCCGACTTGCGCGAGACCTTGTCGATCTCGTCAATGTAGACAATGCCGCGCTGGGCCTTATCCACATCGTAGTCGCACTTCTGGAGCAGCTTCTGGATGATGTTCTCGACGTCCTCACCCACGTAGCCGGCTTCGGTCAGCGTGGTGGCGTCCGCAATGGTGAACGGAACGTTCAGCATGCGCGCCAGCGTCTCCGCCAGCAGCGTCTTGCCGCTGCCCGTGGGGCCGATCAGCAGGATGTTGCTCTTGCCGAGTTCCACTTCCGGGCGCTTCTCACCGAAACGCAGACGCTTGTAGTGGTTGTACACGGCAACGGACAGCACCACCTTGGCACGGTCCTGGCCGATTACGTACTCGTCCAGCGTTTCCTTGATCTCGTGGGGAGAGGGCAGACGGTCGCTCGGCTCTTCCTCGGTGGTCTCCTGGATTTCCTCGCGGATGATGTCGTTACACAGATCCACGCATTCATCACAGATGAACACCGACGGACCCGCAATCAGCTTGCGGACCTCATGCTGGCTCTTGCCGCAGAAGGAACAGTACAGCAGCTTGCCGTTATCGTCGCCCCTGCCGCTACCTTTCTCTGCCATTGGATTACCTCTGTTCTGGTTCCGGCCGCCTTGCGTTGACCGCTTCCCGCGGTCGAGCGACAGAAATGGGGATTGATACCAGTATTATGTATTCCCCGAGCGTTTATCAAGTACGGCATCAACAAGGCCATACTCCGCTGACTCGGCAGCGTCCATGAAGTTGTCCCGGTCCGTGTCCTGGGCGATCTGCTCATAGCTCTGGCCGGTGTGCTCCGACAGGATGCTGTTCAGCCGCTCCTTGGTCTTCAGGATCTCGCGGGTGTGGATCTCGATGTCCGAGGCCTGACCCTGGAAACCGCCGAGCGGCTGGTGGATCATCACCTTCGAGTTGGGCAGGCAGTAGCGCTTGCCCTGCGCGCCCGCTGCCAGCAGCAGAGCGCCCATGGACGCCGCCTGGCCCACGCAGAGCGTGGAGACATCGGACTTGATGAACTGCATGGTGTCATAGATCGCCATGCCGGCGGTCACTGCCCCACCCGGTGAGTTGATGTAGAAGTGGATGTCCTTGTCCGGATTCTCGGACTCCAGGAACAGCAGCTGCGCGACAATCAGGTTGGCTGTGTGGTCGTCCACCGGCCCCACCAGAAAGATCACGCGCTCCTTGAGCAGCCGGGAGAAGATGTCGAAGGACCGTTCACCCCGGGCGGTCTGCTCGATCACCATCGGGATCAGACCGGAATTGGTGACGTCGCTCGCGCCGTCGGATATCTGCTGTGTCATGGGTATTGTCGTCTCCCGGTTGTTGCCTGTTTGGCGGGTTTCAGAACCCCAATTGTAGACGAGCTGGCCGGGTTTTCACCCCCGGAGCCTCACGCGCCCTGCTCAGGCGGCTTCACAGCGTCCTCGTACTTGTATTTCTTCTGCTTGACCTTGGCGTTTTCAAGGACGTAATCCACAACCTGGTCCTCAAGCACCGAGGACTCAACCTGCTGCTTTTCCTGCGGGTTGTTGTTGTAGTACTCAACAACCTCATCGGGATCCTGATAGGTGGAGGCGATCTCGCGGATCTTCTCATCAACCCGCTCACTGTCCACCTCAAGGTCGGCATCCTGTACCAGCTGCTGGAACAGCAGACCGGTCTTGATACGGCGCTGGGCCTGGTCCTGGAAAAGCTCCGAGGGCAGCTGTGACGGATCCATCTGGCCGCCGAACTGCTGTACCGCCTCCTGCTTCATGCGCTCGATCTCCTGATCGACCATGCCCTGGGGCACTTCCAGCTCGGTAACCTCCAGGAGGCCGTCAATGACCTGCTGCTTGATGCGGTTCTGGATGCCGTTCTTGAGCTCGCGCTCCATGTTCTTGCGCACTTCCTCGCGGAATTCCTCCTCGGTCTCGGCTTCCACGCCGAACTGCTCGAAGAATTCCTTCTCGAGGGCCGGCAGCTGCGGCTCCTCGACCTTCTTGACGGTCACCTGGAACTGCGCCTGCTTACCCGCCAGTTCCTCGTTCTGGTAATCCTCCGGGAAGGTCACATCGAGGGTGTGTTCCTCGCCGGTCTTGGCACCCACCAGCTGGTCCTCAAAGCCGGGGATCATCTGGCCATCACCCAGGGTCAGCTGCTGGTCCTCACCGCTGCCGCCCTCGAATTCCTCACCGTCAATGGTGCCGGTGAAGTCGATGGTCATGACGTCCTTCTTCTTGGCCTTGCGCTTGACCTCTTTGTAGGTCGCCTGCTGGCGGCGCAGGTTGTCGATCATCTTGTTGATGTCCTTGTCCTGCACTTCGGACCAGGGCTTCTCAACACTGATCTGGCTCAGGTCGCCCACCTCGATCTCGGGCATGACCTCAAAAACGGCAACAAATTCAAAATCCTTGCCTTCCTCCACGGTCTGGGGTTCAAACCGCGGCTGGCTCGCCGGCTGCACGTCCTGCTCCTGGATCGCCTCCATCCAGGCATTACGCATCACTTCGCCGAGAACTTCCTGGCGAACGCCCTGGCCAAAGCGCTTGCGCACGACCTTCATGGGGACCTTGCCCGGACGGAAACCGTTGAGACGGACCTGTTTGGCGGCTTCGCGCAGGCGCTGGTCAACCTGCTGCTCAACTTCCTCCGCGGGCACGCCAATGGTCATGCGACGCTCGATGTTGGAGGTCGATTCAAGGGAGACTTGCATGGAATATCCTCAGTTATTGCCGTTCCGATTCAATGTAAAGCCGGGGATCATAGAAATGTGAACGCGACTTGGCAAGGTCGCGGCTTTCGGGGCGCTGATTCTATCACGTTCTGACCGCGCACTCCGAGAGGGAAAATCCGGGAAAGGAAAAGAAGTGGTGCGAA
>JBNJDI010000005.1:0-55596 GCA_051744725.1 Pseudomonadota bacterium
GCCCGAGGATACGGATGCCGAACGCGCCGTACGCGAGGAGCCTGAAGCCGAAGCCGAGCCGGAGCCGGAGCCGGAGCCGGAGCCGGAGCCGGAGCCGGAAGACAGGGAAACAGCAGAGGAGCCGCAGACTGAAACGGCCGCAACGCCGGCTCCGGAAACAGGGACGGAAACCGCCGACGAACCGCTTGTGGACCAGGAGATCCTCGATATCTTCATCGAGGAGGCTGAGGAAGTCCTGGAAACCATCCATGAATACCTGCCGCGGCTGCTGGAAAGCTACGAGAACACCAGCGCCCTCACCGAGGTCCGCCGGGCCTTCCATACCCTCAAGGGCAGCGGACGCATGGTCGAGGCGGAACGCATCGGCGAGCTGGCCTGGGCGGTGGAAAACGCGCTCAACCGCATCCTCGACGGCACCCTTTTCATGAGCGATGACATGGCATCGGTGCTGCAGCAGGTGACCGACGCCATCCCCACCCTCGTGGAGGACTTCCGGCAGCAGCGTGCGCCCTCCGTTGACACGGCACGGCTCGAGGAGAGCGCCAATGCGCTGGCCCGTGGCGAGGTTCTGGATGCCGAACCCATGCCGGAGGCCGAGCCCGAAGCCCCGGCTCCGGAAGCTCCGGCCGACGTCCTGGAAAGCGCCGGAGAGGCCGAGCTCGACCCGATGCTCATGGACATCTTCCGTTCCGAGGCCGACAGCCACCTGGACGCACTGAACGCCTTCCTGGCGGAGGCCGAAACCCAGGCGACAACGGACTATACCGACAACCTCTCGCGCGCGCTGCACACCCTCAAGGGCAGCGCACACACCGCCGGCATCGAGCCCATCGCCCGGGTCACCGCGCCCATGGAGAAGTTCGTCAAACGGGCCCGGGCCGCGGGCGATCGCGCCGACGACGAGGTGATCGACCTTATCCGGCGGGTGC
Organism: Pseudomonadota bacterium; assembly: GCA_051744725.1. Taxonomy (GTDB): domain Bacteria; phylum Pseudomonadota; class Gammaproteobacteria; order Pseudomonadales; family Oleiphilaceae; genus Halospina. The sequence goes on from JBNJDI010000005.1 coordinate 930, forward strand.
GCGACTTTGTGCAGACCGGGCTCGAACGCCTGACCACCGACCCCCTGAGCCCGCTCGACGGAACGGATGAATTCCTCGCCGACCTGGGCAACCTGCACCAGGCGCGTTACCCCGACGAGGCGCCCCCGGCCGGCACCGCCACACCCGAGACCGGAACGGCGGGCGACAACAGCCTGATCAGTATCTTTCTCAATGAAGGCATTGAGCAGCTGCTCGACGCCGACCAGACCCTGGAAGAGTGGCTGGAAGGCAACACGGGCGAAGCGCCACTGCAGGCCCTGATTGACAGCCTGAGCACGCTCAGCGCCAGTGCCGACCGCGCCCAGGTGCAGCACGTGAGTGAGCTCGCCGGAGCCCTGCAGCACCTCTACGAGGAAGTCATCGAAACCACGGACCTGCCCGTGGATCGACTGACGCCGCTGCTGCGGGAAGCCCACGAGGCCATGATCAACCTCATGGACCAGCTGGCTGCCGGGCTCGCCACCGAATCCCCGGCCGGTCTCGTCACCCGCCTCAACGAACAGGCGGCCGACCTGCGTCAGGCCCGGAGTGACGCCGAACAGCAGGTCTTTGAGGAGCGCTTCGGCGGGGATCTCGCGTCCATGGACGAAGCCCTGAACGACGATATCGAGGCGGAACCCGCGCCTGAGCCTGAGCCTGAGCCTGAGCCTGAGCCTGAGCCTGAGCCTGAGCCTGAGCCTGAGCCTGAGCCTGAGCCTGAGCCTGAGCCTGAGCCTGAGCCTGTAGAACAGGATGACACCGGCAGCGGCGAACAGGCCAGCGCGGACATCGACCCGGAGCTGGCGGAAATCTTCCTCGAGGAAGCCCATGAACTGATCGACAGCACCGGCGAGGCGCTGCACCAGTACATCTCGGAACCGGCCAACACCGAGCTGGCCAAGACCCTCCAGCGCGAGCTGCATACCCTCAAGGGCGGCGCCCGGATGGCCGAGATCGCGCCCATTGCGGACCTGTCGCACTCACTGGAGGACCTGTTCGAGCGCGTGGCCGAAGGCCGGCTGGCGCTGGGCGAGGCCACCGGCGAAACCCTGCTCGCCTGCCACGACGCGCTGGCGCGGATGGTTGAGCAGACCAGTGCCTTCCAGCCCTGTGAGCCGGCGGACGAGCTGACCGAAAGGGTGCGGGCGCTGATGCGCGGCGAAGCGGCCACCCCGGCAACCGAAAACGAAGCCAGTGAGCCCGAGCCCGAGCCCGAGCCCGAGCCCGAGCCCGAGCCCGAGCCCGAGCCCGAAACATCGGAACAGGAACCGGCTTCCGGAACCACCGCCGAACCCGAAGCAGAGCCCGCAAGCGCGCCCGAAAGCGAACTCAGTGTTCTGTTCCTGGACGAAGCGCGCGAGATCGAGAAAGCCCTTGAGCAGGCCGTCCGGGACTGGGAGGCCGACCCCGAACAGGGTGAGCCCATGGCGCGCATGCGCGAAGAGCTCCACACCCTCAAGGGCGGCGCCCGCCTGTCCGAGCTCGAACCCATTGCCGAGCTCGCCGATACCTGGGAAAGCACCCTCGACAGCGTCATCGAAGGCGCCGGCGACAGCCACCAGGCCCTGAGCTTCAGCCAGCAGAGCCTGACCCGCCTGGGCGGCATGCTGGACCGGGTCGAGGCCGGTGAGCCACTGGAGGCCGCCGCGAGCGGGGCGGAAGCCGGCGAGGCCACAGCGGGCGATGACGCGGAAGACGACCCCAGCAACGTGGATCCGGAAGTCCTCGAGATCTTCCTGGAGGAAGCCGGTGAGCTGGTGGACACCCTGGATCACACCCTGGCCGCCTGGCAGAAGGCGGAGGACGGCGATGAAGCCACCCACAGCCAGGAGGCGCAGCGCGCCCTTCACACCATCAAGGGCGGCGCCCGGCTGGCGGAACTGACCACCCTGGGCGAAAAGGCCCACCGTTTCGAGAGCCTGCTCTCGCGCATTGAATCCGAGGGCAACCAGCCCACGGAAGCCCAGTGGGAGGAAATCCACGGCCTCCACGACGAGATCATCAGCCGCGTGGAACAGGTCCGCCGCACCTGGCAGGGGGATACCGGGGAGGCGCAGCCCGAAGCGGCGGCCGAGGCCCCGGAGGCCCAAGCGCCGGAAACACCCGCGGAAACCGCTGAGTCGCCGCAAGAGCCCGCGCAACCCGAGGCACAGACCGCCCCGGAACCGGGTCCCACGGGCCAGGAGACCCAGCCCCAGCAACAGGCCCGTGACCAGCGCCGGGCGGAGCTGACCCGCAGTGCCCAGGAGACCCTGCGCGTCAACGCCCAGCTCATGGATGAAATGGTCAACCTGGCGGGCGAGACCAGCATCACCCGCGGCCGGCTGGAACAGCAGATCAGCGACTTCAGCCACACCCTGGACGAGATGGCCGCCACCACCGAGCGCCTGCGCGAGCAGCTGCGCCGGATGGAGATCGAGACCGAGGCCCAGATTCTGCACCGCGCCGAACAGGAGTTCGGCCCGGACTACGACCAGGACTTCGACCCGCTGGAGATGGACCGCTACTCCGCGATCCAGCAGCTTTCCCGGGCGCTGTCGGAATCCGCCTCGGACCTTGCCGACCTGCGCGAAACCATGAGCGACAAGGTGCGTGACGCCGAGACCCTGCTCCTGCAGCAGCAGCGCACCAACACCGAGCTCCAGGAAGGGCTCATGAAGACGCGCATGGTGCCCTTCTCCTCCATGGTGCCGCGCCTGCGCCGGATCGTGCGCCAGATCTCCGGCGAGACCGGCAAGAAGGCCCACTTTGAGGTGAACAACGCCGAGGGCGAGCTCGACCGGACGGTCCTGGACCGGATGGTGGCGCCACTGGAGCACATGCTGCGCAACGCCATCGACCATGGCATCGAGGATGCCGGCGAGCGGGAGCAGGCTGGCAAGTCCGCCACCGGCAACGTGCGCCTGGATCTCAGCCGCGAGGGTGGCGAAGTGGTGCTGCGTCTGAAGGACGACGGCGGCGGCATCGATACCGAAAAGGTCCGCCAGAAGGCCATCAAACAGGGGCTGCTGGAAAGCGGCGAGGACCTGACCGATCACGAGATCCTGCAGTTCATCCTGCAGCCCGGTTTCTCCACCGCCGCCTCCGTCACCCAGATCTCCGGGCGCGGCGTGGGTATGGACGTGGTCGCCAGCGAGATCAAGCAGCTCGGCGGCAGCCTGGACATCGATTCCAGCCTTGGCAAGGGCACCACCTTCACGGTACGGCTGCCGTTCACGGTGTCCGTGAACCGGGCGCTGATGGTCACCATCGGCGACGACTACTACGCCATCCCGCTCAACACCATCGAGGGCATTGTGCGGGTCTCCACCTACGAGCTGGAGGAGTACTACCAGCCCGACGCCCCCCTGTACGAATACGCCGGCCAGCAGTACCGCCTGCAGTACCTGGGCGCGCTGCTCAACTCCGAGAGCCAGCCCAAGCTCCAGGGCCAGGCCCTGCCGCTGCCAGTGATGCTGGTACGCGGGGCGGACCAGCCCATGGCCCTGCAGGTCGACAGCCTCATGGGCAGCCGCGAGATCGTGGTGAAATCGCTGGGGCCGCAGTTCGGCAGCGTGCGCGGCGTCTCCGGCGCCACCATCCTGGGCGACGGCAACGTGGTGGTGATCCTCGACCTCCCGGCCATGATCCGTGGCGACATCCTGGCCCAGCGCCAGCGCATGCTGGCCCAGGTCGAGACCCGCGAGACGCCGCGTGAACAGCGCCCGACCCAGGTCATGGTGGTGGACGACTCGGTCACGGTCCGCAAGGTCACCTCGCGCCTTCTGGAACGCCACGGCATGGAGGTACTGCTGGCCAAGGACGGGCTCGACGCCGTCGGCCAGCTCCAGGACCGGCGTCCGGATATCGTCCTGCTGGACATCGAGATGCCGCGCATGGATGGCTTCGAGGTGGCCAGCTTCATCCGGCATGACAGCAAGCTCAGCGACGTGCCCATCATCATGATCACCTCCCGGACCGGTGATAAGCACCGGGAGCGGGCCGAGGCCATTGGCGTCAACCACTACCTTGGCAAGCCGTTCCAGGAACAGGAGCTGCTGGACACCATCATGGAGCATGCCAGCGTCGGAGCGGAGCAATGAGCACGGGCAGGGGCGTGATCGTCATCGCCGACGACGTGCTCCAGCGCCACCGCCTGCAGCAGGCGCTGGACCGCCACGGCCTGCCCGTTGCCTTCATCGGGGACCCGGAGCGTTTTGCCGCCCTGGGTCAGGCCCCCGAGGCGGACCTCTGTCTGGTGGAGCTCACCGATGAGGAGGAGTACCCGGAACTGACCGAGGCACTGCTGGCGGAGGACGAGCGCCCACTGCTGTTCGGGCCGGGCGCGGCACCGGAGCCCGGCCGCCAGGAATACGTGCGCTGGGAGCGGCGCCTGGTCGCCAAGCTGGAGAACCAGCTGGGCCGCCTGGAGGCACTGGAGAATGAAGGCAGCCTGGATGCGCTCGCCGCGCAACCGGCACCCCGGGAACGCCTGCCCATGCCCAACTGGCTGGAACCCGCGGGGGAAGACGAACCCGCCCGGGAGCTCTGGATCCTGGGCGCCTCCCTGGGTGGCCCGGCTGCGGTCAAGGCATTCCTCGATGTCCTGCCCGGTCGTCTGCCCATCGCCTTTGTCTACGCCCAGCACATCGATGCCCATTTCAGCGGCGTGCTCAGCCGCGTGCTGACCCGCGACTCGGAATGGTCCCTGGTTACCGCCCAACAGGACCGCACGCTGCGGTGCGGTGACATCCTGCAGGTGCCCGTGGATCAGGCGCTCTGGCTCGACGAACACGCCCGGATCCAGCTCCACGACGAGCCCTGGTCCGGCCCCTATGGCCCCTCCATCGACCAGGTGATGACCCATATCGCCCGGGTGCACAGCGGCCACTGTCACGGCATCATCTTCAGCGGCATGGGCAACGACGGCGCCCTGGCCGCACCGGCGCTCCACCAGGCGGGCGGTCACATCTGGGTACAGCGCCCGGATAACTGCGCCAGCCCGGCCATGCCGGAGTCGGTCCAGGCCACCGGCACGGCGGATTTCCAGGGCGATCCCCGCGAGCTGGCGGCACGGCTGCTGCGCGTGCTTGAGGAAAAGAGCCTGCTGGCCGGCCGCTCGCGATATCATTCAGCCTGATTCGACCTGCAAGGAACCCATCATGGCGGAGAACCCCGAACAACTGTCCTGCGTGCTGATCCCGGTCCAGGACACCACTCTGCTTCTGCCCAACGTCTCCATTGCCGAGATCGTGGACTACGAGCCCGACCCGGCGGACGAGGATCAGGAATGGGTGCTTGGCCGGCTGCAGTGGCGGGGCGTGAGCCTGCCGGTGCTGTCCTGGGAGGCGGCCAATGGCGGTGATCCCTTCCCGCCCGAGGGCCGGCGCGGGCGTATTCTGGTGCTCAACACCATCACCGAGCGCCACGAGGCCATGCCCTTCATGGCCATGGCCACCCGCGGCATCCCAAGACAGGCCAAGGTCAGCCCCGAGGAACTGCGCCGGGAACCGGGCGCGGACGGCGACGCGACGCTGATGACGGTCATCTTCGAGGGAGAGCACTGCGTGATTCCGGACATGGCGGTGCTCGAGGACCTGGCCCAGCGCGCCGGCGGCTGAGGTTCCGTGCCTCTGGGGTCAATGTTACCCTGTAACGTATGACGCATCCGCTGCCCTACCGCTCCCACGATCATCAGGCCTGCGTCAGCCAGGCCCTCACCGACGCCCGGCGCATCTGTGCCGAGAAAGGCGCACGCCTCACACGGCTGCGGGAACAGGTGCTGGAGCTGGTGTGGCAGTCGCATCGGCCCCTCGGGGCCTACGACATCCTCGATATCCTCAATGGCGAAGGCCGCCGCTCGGCACCGCCCACGGTGTACCGCACCCTGGACTTCCTGCTGCAGATGGGCCTGGTTCACCGCATCGCCTCGCTCAATGCCTTCGTGGGCTGTAACCAGCCCGACCACCGCCATACCGGCTGCTTCCTGATCTGCCGCCAGTGCCACAACGTGCTGGAGATTGAGGCATCCGGCATACAGCAGGCCATCGACAGTGAGGCCCGGAGCCACGGCTTCCTGAATGAGGAGACGGTGGCCGAAGTGACCGGGCTCTGCCCGGCCTGCCGGGAGGAGGGCGACCATGACTGAGCCCGTGGTATCACTGGAGGACGCCGGCCTGCGCTATGGCGAGACACACGTCCTGCACGACCTGACCTTCAGCATGAGCGAAGGTGACATTGTCACCGTCATCGGCCCCAATGGCGCGGGCAAGACCAGCCTGATCAAGCTGATCCTGGGCATCGAGAAGCCCAGCTCCGGCCATGTCCGACAGCGCGCGGGAACCCGGGTGGGTTACGTGCCCCAGCGCATGACCCTCCAGCCCACCCTGCCGCTGACGGTGGGGCGCTTTCTCGGGCTCGCCGGCGGTGACAACAGCGCCATTGAGGCGGCCCTGGCCCGCACCGGCGTGGCCCATCTGGCGAATGAATCCGTCCATTACCTGTCCGGTGGCGAGTTCCAGCGGGTGCTTCTGGCACGGGCCATACTGCGCCGCCCCCAGCTGCTGGTGCTGGACGAACCCGCCCAGGGGCTGGACGTCAACGGCCAGTCGGCGCTCTACGAGCTGATCCAGTCCCTGCGCGATGAACTCAACTGCGCGGTGCTGACTGTCTCCCACGATCTGCACGTGGTCATGGCCTCGACGGATACGGTGCTGTGCCTGAACGGCCACATCTGCTGCCGTGGCCAGCCGGAACAGATCTCCCGGGACCCGGCCTTCACCCAGCTGTTCGGCGAACACCTGGCCAACACCCTGGCGGTCTACCATCACCACCATAACCACAGCCACGACGTGCACGGAGACACCGTGCCATGATCGATCTGATTCTCAACGACTTCTTCTGGCGCGCCATGGCCGGCGGCCTGATGGTCGCGCTGGTGGCGGGACCACTGGGATGCTTTGTGGTCTGGCGGCGCATGGCCTATTTCGGGGACACGCTGGCGCACTCCGCCCTGCTGGGCATCGCCCTGGGCACCGCCTTCCAGGCCAACCTCAACCTCAGCATCGCCCTGGTGTGCACCCTGCTGGCAGTGGTGCTGATGCTGCTCTCACGCCAGCAGTCACTGGCCAGCGACACCCTTCTGGGCATCCTTTCCCACAGTTCCCTGGCCATCGGGCTCGTGGTGCTGGGGATGATGCAGGATTTCAGCATCGACCTGACCGGTTACCTGTTCGGTGATCTGCTGGCCATCAACCAGCGGGACCTGCTGTGGATCGCCCTGGGCGGGGCCCTCATCCTCGCGCTCACCGTCTGGCTCTGGCGCGGCCTGCTGATGATCACCATCCACGATGAGCTGGCGGCGGTGGAAGGCCACCGCACCGGTCTGCTGCGGCTGGCGCTGATGCTGATGCTGTCGCTGGTGATCGCCACCGCCATGAAGATCGTGGGCGTTCTGCTGATCACCGCGCTGCTGATCATTCCCGCGGCGGCCGCCCGGCCGCTGGCCGCCACCCCCGAGCGCATGGCGGTGATCGCCTCGCTGCTGGGCATGGGCTCGGTGGTGGCGGGCATGACCCTGTCCTGGCACATGGACACCCCGGCCGGCCCGTCGGTGGTGGTCTCGGCTTTCGGTTTCTTCCTGCTTCTCTGGCTCGCGCGGGCACGTTCGCCAGCCTGAAACACCCACCGCTTGGTCTGCGCACAGCACTGCGCTACAGTGAAGCAAGGCAGACAGCGCGGGAGCCAGGACGATGGAACCGGAAAGCGTACCCGATACCGATCAGCCGGGCTGGTACCGGGCGCTGCCCCCGATCGTGCTGGGTGTGGGGCTGGCGCTGAGCCTGCTGCTGTGGTCCGAAACCCGCCAGGCACTGACCCGCGCCGCCACCACCGGAGAAGACCCGGTCTTCCCCGGCCTTCTGCTGCTGTGCGGTATCCTTCTGAGCCTTGGCCTGGCCCTGGCCACCTGGCAGATCGTGCGCGCCCACCGGCTCATGATCCGGCGCGAGGTGCGCCTGGAACGGCTGCGTCAGCGCGACAGCCGCGCGCTGGAGAACAAGCGCCTCGAAAAGGAGGTGATGAGCCGGGCGCTTTCGGACAGTGAGCAGCGCACGCGCGATTTCATCCGCCTGGGCACGGGTATTGCCCTGGAGCTGGACGATGCCCATGCCATTGGTTACGTCTCGCCCCAGGTGGAAACCTGGTTGGGGCATACCCCGTCCAACCTGGCGGGTGAGCGCTTTTCCATCCTCCTTCCCGAATCCGAACACGACCGCCTGGATGAGGCCCTTGAGACCAGCCGTCGCGAGGCCCGCCACACCAGCCTGGACACCTGGCTCACGGAGCCCGGGGGCAACACCCTGTCCGTGCACCTGCGCATCTGCGCCATCGTGGACGCCCTCTCCCACTGCCAGGGCTTCCGTGTGGTCGCCTCATCACGGGGCCCCATTGAATAGCAGGGATTCGCCACCACCTCTGTGAGCAGAGATAACCTGAACACGGCGCCAGATTCTGAACAGAGGTTCGCCAATGGAATTCAAGGATTACTACCAGATACTGGGCGTGGACGAGGACGCCTCCAAGTCCGAGATCAAGTCCGCCTACCGCAAGCTCGCGCGCAAGTACCATCCGGACGTGAGCAAGGAGGAGAACGCCGAAGACCACTTCAAGGACGTCAGTGAAGCCTACGAGGTCCTGAAGGACGACGAGAAACGCGCCGAGTACGACCAGCTGCGCAAGTACGGGCAGACGGCGGACGGCGGTTTCGATCCGCCGCCCGACTGGGAGTCCGGCGCCAGCTTCTCGCGCGGCGGTTTCACCGGCGCGGACAGCATGGACTTCAGCGACTTTTTCGAATCCATCTTCGGCGGCGCCGGTGGCGGCTTCCGGCAACAGCGCGGCCAGGGCTTCGCCATGCGCGGCGAGGACCTCCACCATCAGCTGTCGCTGTTCCTTGAGGAGGCCTACAACGGCTGTGAGAAATCCCTGCGCATGCAGCAGCCCGAACCCGGGCCGGACGGCCGCGTCCAGCGCCGTGAGCGTACGCTGAAGGTGAAGGTGCCCGCCGGTGTACGCCACGGCCAGACCATACGCCTGCGCGGCCAGGGTGGGCCCGGCGTCGGCGACGGCCCGGATGGGGATCTTTATCTGGACATCCAGATCGCGCCCCATCCACACTTCCGGCTGGAAGGCGGTGACCTGTATGTAACCGTCCCCGTGACCCCCTGGGAGGCGGCACTGGGCGGTCGCATCACGGTGCCCACCATGGGCGGCCGGGCCACGCTCACCGTCCCGGAAGGCGCGCGCGAGGGCCAGAAACTGCGCCTGCGTGGCAAGGGCATGCCGGGCAAGACACCGGGCGACCAGTACGTGGTGCTGCAGGTCGCCATGCCGCCGAAACACACGGAGCGCAGCCGCGAACTCTTCCGCGAGCTGGGCGAGGAAGTGCCGTTCAACCCACGTGACCACCTGGGAGTCTGACCATGAGCAGCAGAACGCCCCAAGCCGAGATGATGGACGAACTGATGCGGCTGACACTGCGCGATCTCTGCCATGACTGCCAGGTCAACGCCGAGTACGTGATCGAGCTGGTGGAGTTCGGCGTGGTGCAGCCACGCGAGGGCCGGAACCCGCGGGAATGGATCTTTGCCGGCGAGGACCTGGTCAGGGTCAAGAAGGCCGAGCGGCTGCGGCGGGATCTTGAGGTCAACCTGCCCGGCGTGGCCCTGTCGCTGGACCTGCTCGAGGAAGTCCGCCAGCTGCGCCGGCGGGTGGAGGACCTGGAACAGGATCGCAGGCGTGACTGAGCCTCAGCCCAGTTCGGACAGCGGCCGCGCCACCTGGGCCACGCGGTCGTTGTCCACCAGCTCCAGGAAATAGTCCCCCAGCCGCTGGCTCTCGGCCATGGCCTGGCGCCAGTGGGCCTCGCGCGTTTCGTCATCGTCCCGGTAGGCCGGGAAGTCCCGGCGGTCCGGCAGCCTGCCATCCGGCAGCTGATCCAGATACGCCTGTGTGGGCGCGATCAGGACCAGATTGCGCAGGCGCTCGGGGTCCCCATTGCGCCAGGGCAGGCTCTTGTCGAACCAGCCCGGCACGATCCGCTGGGTGAAGTGCGGGTAGAGGACGAGATCGTCCCCGGCATAGGGCAGGTCCAGGTGGTAGTCGGTCAGGCCACCGTCCCGGAAGGCCCCCCCCGCAACACCCGGGATTGCCGGCACGGCGTTCATCACGAACGGAATCGAGGCTGAGGCCAGCAGTGCCGCCTGCAGGTTCCCCGGGTTAAGCCCCTCACAGCGCCCCGGAAAGTCACTGAAGGCCGCCAGTGGCGGCTCGGCGCCTTCATCGTGCATCACAATGCGTTCAAACCCCAGGCGGATCCAGGGCCGGTGAATGGCATTGGCCATCACCACCGGAGCCAGGCCGGCCATCAGCAACAGCCGGCGATCCGAGGCCGCCAGCCCCTTGGAGCGTGCCACGATCACGTTCAGACGGTAGCGCTGCTGCTCAAGGATGGCGTTCTCATGCCCGCCGAGCAGCGCCTGCAGCATCTCCCGGCACTGCTCGGAGACCTGCGCCGGGGTTATCCCCCTGGGGAAGCGCTGGGTGGTGTAGAGTTCTGCCAGCCGCTCCAGCGCCGCGACTGGTTCGGGCGTGCAGGCACAGGCGAAACGCCAGCTGCCGATGGAGGAGCCGATGAGCGCGCGCTCGCGCGGTGCCCGTTCCAGCCAGTCACCGAACAGCACCCGGTCCAGCCCCAGCAGCCCCAGGGCCTTGGGGCCACCCGCCGCACCCGGGATGGTGCCCACATCCTCGGGGCGGAGCCCGCGCTCACGGATGCGCGCCAGCGCTCTGTCGCCGGCATGGATACTCAGGGGCGGTACGGAATCGGTCATCAGTGCGGTCAGTCATCACCCAGTGCAATACGGCGGCGGAAGGCCAGGTAGTGCTGGAGCGTTTCCGCAGGCGCCTCGAAATGCGGATAGTGACCAATGTCGTCCAGCAGTGCAATCCCGCGGTCACTGACCAGCTCACGGTAACGCGCCAGCATCGGCGCGCCCGAGACCGGGTCCGCCCCGCCCCAGATCAGCAGTGTGGGCTGGTCCATGGCCTGGAGCGCCCCCACCCAGCGGTGCCGGTGAACCCGGCGCTCCTCCATGTAATGGATGATGCGATGGATGACCCCACGCCCGTTGTTGTGGATCAGCAGCTGCCAGAAATCCTCGATGTCCCGGGCCGTGGGCTGGGTCGCCGCGCCGAAGATACGCCCCAGACTGGATTCGAACACACGCCGTGTGAGCGCCCGGCTTACCAGCCCGCCCAGCGGCCCCAGAAGCAGCTTCTGGATCAGGATGGGCTGGTGCACCTCCGGGAAGAGCGCGGCATTCATCAGGGCGACACTCTCGAGGCGGAATCCAAGGCTGCCTTCGCGCTGGCGGGCCAGAAGCTCCTGGGTCACGCTCGCCCCGTAGTCGTGAGCGAGCACATGCACGCGTTCCTCGCCCATCTGCTCCAGCCAGCCCTGGATCAGGTCCGCCTGCCCAATGATGGAATAGTCGTGGTCCTGGGGCTTGTCCGAGAACCCGAAACCCAGCATGTCCGGGGCCAGCAGCCGGTAGTGCTCACTCAGCGCCGGCCACAGCCCGTGCCAGTCCCAGGAGGCAGTGGGAAAGCCGTGGATGAGCAGCAGGGGCTCACCCCGTCCGCCGAGACGGCTGAACACGGCATGCTCGCCGTACATGAACCAGCACCCGGCTTCCTGCCAGCGCTGCAGTCCATGGGACTCCCCCTCGACCCGACCGCCGGGGGGAAAGTCGTCTGTGTTCCGGTTCATCGCGGCCTCTCCCTGTCTGTGCTGAAACGATTCTGTCTTCCGGCGGCTGAGTCTATCGCAATGTGCAATCTGCAACGAACCCGAAACACTCATCCAGCGGCTGCGTTGCGTCGTAAACTGAGAAAAAGAGATAATCTGATCGCCGTATCCTATTGAGCTTCTCTATGATGAGACTGGCGCGAACGGCATAATGGATCGCTGACCAACGATGGGTTGAACCCGGGGAGTACACCATGGAGCACAACACTGAGGGGCTGGCGGCGGATTACCGGGACATCATCCGCCGTCTGGGCGAGGACCCGGAACGCGAGGGCCTGGCGGAGACACCGGAACGCGCCGCCAAGGCCATGGAATTCCTGACCCGCGGCTATCACCAGGACCTGGATACCATCGTCAATGGCGCCATCTTTGAATCCTCCAATGATGAGATGGTGGCGGTACAGGACATTGAACTCTATTCCCTGTGCGAACACCACCTTCTGCCCTTTGTGGGCAAGTGCCACCTTGCCTACCTGCCCAACGGGCGGGTACTGGGGCTGTCCAAGTGCGCCCGCATCGTGGACATGTTCGCCCGCCGCCTGCAGATCCAGGAGTCGCTCACACGCCAGATCGCCGAGGCGATCCAGGAGGTCACCGGTGCCAAGGGCGTAGCGGTGGTCATCGAGGCCCATCACATGTGCATGATGATGCGCGGCGTGGAAAAGCAGAACTCCACCATGAAAACCTCGGTGATGCTGGGCACCTTCCGTGAGTCCCAGGCCACGCGCATGGAATTCCTGACCCTGCTCAAACGCAGCTGACCGCCACGGGGCCGCCATGATTGACGCACGCACCGCCACCATCCGCATCAAGGATCTCCGCCTGCGCACCTACATTGGCATCAAGGAGGAGGAGATCAACAACCGCCAGGACGTGGTGATCAACATCCGGCTGCTGTACGACGCCGACCAGGCCATCCGTAACAACGACATCGAGGCGGCACTGAACTACCGCACCATCACCAAGAACATCATTGCCTATGTCGAGGGCAACCGCTTCGCGCTGCTGGAACGGATGACGCGCGAGGTCCTGGATCTGGCCATGGCCCCCGAGGCCGTTCTGGAGGCGGAGGTGGAAATCGACAAGCCCCATGCCCTGCGCTTCTCGGACTCGGTATCCGTTACACTGGCGGATGCCCGCCAGCGCTTATAGCAGCCGTGGACATTTGTGCACAGTTCCCTACACTGTGGAACCACCGCATCCGGCCCTGAGGCCCAACCGCAATGCCGCTGCGTTCGCTGTTCAGTGCTGATACCCGACCGCCGATTCTGCCCACCCTGGCATGGCTTACCGCCCTGTCGCTGATTGCTGTCGGAACCGTAATGTCGTGGCGCGCAGGGCAGTTCTGGCCACCGCTGATCCTCACCTGCGGGACCCTTGCCACCCTGGCGCTGGCCCTGGGACAGGGCCTGCAGCGCCACCACCAGCTGCTGGAAAAGACCCGCGCCGCCCTGCGTCAGGAAACCGACCGCCGGGTGAGCGCCGTGGCCGACCTGGAACGCATAGCCAGCAATGACCCGCTGACAGGCCTCGCCAACCGCCACTTCTTCATGGAGGACCTGGATTACGCGGTCCAGCGCGCACGCCAGTCCGGGGAGAAGATCGCAGTGATCGCGATCGACCTGGACGGCTTCCAGACGCTCAACAATGCCATGGGCCACGATTACGGCGACCAGCTGCTGATGGCGGTGGCTGACCGGCTGCGAACCCTGGAGGACAGCAGCCACCTTTTCTGCCGGGCCAGCAGCGATGATTTCTTCCTGCGCTGTTACCCGCTCCAGGAACTGGAATCACTCATCCAGCTGATGGATCGCATCCGGGCACTCTTCCTCCGCCCCATACGGATGGACGACGAGGACCGCTACCTCTCCGCCTCCATTGGCGTAGCGCTCTTTCCGGACCACGTGGGAGACACCCAATCCCTGATCGCCAGCGCCGAGGCAGCGCTCAACCAGGCGGCGGAGCTCTCCGGCACCCGCTACCAGTTCTATAATGAACGCCTGCACGAACGGATCCGGGAGCGGATGGAACTGCACTGGGGGCTGCACGATGCCCTGGAGCACAAGCGCTTCCATCTGCGCTATCAGCCGCAGCAGGATCTGGCCACCGGGCAGTGGGTCTCGGCGGAGGCCACGCTGAACTGGGAGCATCCGGAACGGGGGGACCTGGGGCCGGAATCCTTCATGGAGGCCGCACTGGAAACAGGATTGACGCCCGCCATCACCCGTCACACCATCACGCTGGTCTGCGACCAGCTGCGGCGTTGGCGCCAGAGCGGGGCACAGCAGCTGACGGTGGCCGTCAACCTCTACGGGCCGGAACTGGAGGACAGCGGTCTGGTGGAGCACATTGCCGGAACCCTGAGACGCTTTGAGGTCGCCCCGGAGGCTCTGGAACTGGAGCTGGCCGAGGCCAGCCTGGCCAGCAACGGCCACCAGCGGGAACAGCAGCTGTGGGCGCTCAGCGAACTGGGTCTGCCCATCAGCATCGACGGCTTCGGGCGGGGCACCGCCTCTCTCGCCTGGGTCAGGGGCTTCCCCGTGCATCAGCTGAAAATCGAGCCGGGCTTTGTACGGCGCGTCACCAGCCGTCATAATGACAGTGTGATCGTCAGGGCGATCATCCACCTGGCCCACAATCTGGGCATGCAGGTCACGGCAACGGGCGTCGACACCGATGCCCACCTGACGTTCGTCAACGCACACCGGTGCGATTTCGCCCAGGGTGAACGGGTCAGCCCGCCCCTGGCCCCGGATGAGCTGGTGAAACAGATCAGCTTCAACCGATCCAACACAACAGAGTATTCCTGACCATCATGCGCCGCCTGATCATCACCGTACTGAGCCTGGCCGTCATCGCCGCGGTGGCCCTGGGCGCCACCCAGCTGGTTTCCGGCAACGGAGAGGAAGCCGCCACAGCGGACAAGGCCGAGGAAAGCGCCGCTCCGGAGCAGACGCTCACCGTCTTCGCCTCGCCCACCTGCGGCTGCTGCGGCGACTGGATCGAGCACATGCGCGAAGCCGGATTCCAGACCGAGAAACGGGAGGTCAGCAACATCAACCGCGTGAAGCAGGAAGCCGGGCTGCCGCGCTCACTCGCGAGCTGCCACACCGCCTTCATCGGTGGCTACCTCATCGAGGGCCATGTCCCCGCCTCCGACGTGAAGCGCCTCCTGCGGGAGCAGCCCGAGGCCGCCGGGCTGAGCGTGCCGCGTATGCCGGTGGGCTCACCGGGCATGGAGATGGAAGGCCGTGGCCGGGACGCCTTCGATGTGATTCTTTTCCAGGACAACGGTGATCAGGAAGTCTTTGAACACTACCCCGCCCAGACCAGCCTCTGACTCCGCACTACTGACAGGTTATTCTCTCAATGCTGAACAGCGACGCCCTGAACCAGCTCAAGCAGCTCCGTTCCGACATCCAGTCCGACAAGGAGCTGTTTGCCGGCACCATCAAGCGCGTCACCGGACGCTTCGGTTTCGTCACCCTGGATGACGGCCGTGACATCTATCTGCCAAAGGATGAAGCCCAGAAGGTACTGCTGGGCGACCGCGTCCAGATCCAGATCACCCAGGGCAACGGCGGCAAACAGGCGGGCGAGCTTGAGACCGTCGACGAGCGGGTTCTGGATACCTTCATCGGCCAGTACGTGGTCAGGGGCAAGGGCCACTTCGTGGCGCCGGACATCAACGGCCTGAGCCGGTGGTTCTTCGTGCCCCCGAAACAGCGCAACGAGGCGAAGCACGGCGACTTCGTCCACGCCCGGGTCACGCGCCACCCCTTCAGCAGCGGCAATGCCCAGGCCGAGGTGCTGAGTGTCATCGGCAACGAGGCGGACCCGGGCATCGAGCGCGGCTACGCCATGGCCAAGTACCAGCTGCGCGACGAATGGCCCGAGGCGGTGAACGAAGAGATCGCCACCCTCTCGGAGGCGGCCATTGAACAGGCCACCTCCGGGCGCGAGGATCTGACGGATCTGCCCTTTGTGACCATCGACGCCCCCAGCACCCAGGACATGGACGACGCCGTCATGGCCCAGGCCCTTCCCGGGGGCGGCTGGCGCCTGTGCATCGCCATTGCCGACCCGGCGGCACTGCTGCCGGAGGACGGCGCCACGGAGCAGGAAGCGCGGCTGCGCGCCAGCTCCGCCTACTTCCCCGGCCAGCCCAGGGCCATGCTGCCCTCGGCCATCAGCCAGGACCTGGGCTCGCTCATGGCGGGCAAAGACCGGCTGGCACTGGTCTGTGACCTGCAGCTGGACGCCGCAGGCAACATGGGCGATTACCAGCTGCGCGCCGCCACCATCCGCTCCCGCGCCAAGCTGTCGTACGAAAGCGTGGCAGCTCTCTTTGAGGGCCGAACCGACGAGGACATCCAGGCGCTGGACGACGCCACCCTGGAAAGCCTGAACCAGCTCAAGTCCGTGGGCGAGGCCCTGCGGCAGTGGCGCGAGACCAACGCCCTGGTCAACGAGGAACGGCCGGATTACCGCATCCGGCTGGATGAGAACCGCAAGATCCGCAGCATCGAGAAGCGCTACCAGACCAGCGCGCACCGGCTGATCGAGGAGTGCATGATCGCCGCCAACCGCTGTGCGGCGGACTTCCTGCAACAGCGCAGCGGGGATGGGCTCTTCATCACCCACGCCGGCGTGCGCGAGGGGAAGGCGGACAACATCCGCCAGCTGCTGGAACAGCACTGCCCGGAACTGCTGGACATCGACCCGACCACGGCGGAAGGCTTCACCAGCCTGGTACGCAGGGCCTCGGCACTGGAGACAGACCTGCCGGTCAAGGCCATCGTCATGCGCCAGCTGGAACGCGCCGAAATGGCTACCCAGGCGGCGCCCCACCAGGGCATGGGGCTGTCCCTCTACACCACCATGACCTCGCCACTGCGCAAATACAGCGACTACTTCGTGCACCGGCTGATCCGCCATCACCTGGGCCTTGCCGGCAAACCCGACTGGGATGACTCCGTGCTCAAGGCCCTGCAGGAATCCCAGTGGCAGCTGCGCCAGGCGGTCAACGAGATGGAACACAGCCTCAAGTGCCAGTTCGCGCCCAGCCTGGGCGACGAGGCGCACCAGGGCACCATCGTCCAGGTGAACGCCGGAGGCTTCCAGGTGAAGCTGGATGAAACCGGCCTGGTGGGCTTTGTGGCCGCACGGGATCTGCCCGAGAAGTTCAGCTTCGACCCGGTCACCCATACCATCGCCAGCGACCAGCGCCGCTTCAGGCTGGATCAGGCGGTAACGGTCCGGTTCAGGGAAGTGGATGAGGAGCGCCGCCAGATCCAATTCGATCTGGTCGACGCCTGATTCTGGCCAACCCTACTGGTCGGCCCCGAGCGCCTCGGCGCGCTCGCGGCTGGCCGCCAGCTCCTCCGGATTGTTCTCGGGAAGGGTCCAGCCCTGCAGGTGCTTCTCCACCAGGGTGGTAACCATGTCGATGTGATCCTCGTCCGAGTTCAGTGCCGGAATGTAGTGGAAATCCTCGCCTCCGGCTTCCATGAAGTACTCGCGGTTCTCCTCATCGATCTCCTCGATGGTCTCCAGGCAGTCCGACGAAAAGCCGGGGCAGACCACGTGCACCCGCTTCACCCCCTGGCCGGGCAGTGACTTCATGGTTTCGTCCGTATAGGGCTGGAGCCACTCCTCGTTGCCGAAACGGGACTGGAAGGTGGTCATGTACTCCCCTTCGCGCAGCCCCAGGCGCCTGGTCAGCAGCCGCGTGGTTTTGTGGCACTCGCAGTGATAGGGGTCGCCGTTGAGCAGGTAGCGTTTGGGCACCCCGTGGTAGGACAGCACCAGCATGTCCGGCCGGCCATTCTCTTCCCAGTGGCGCTCGATCTTGCGCGCCACGGCCTCGATGTAGGGTTCAAAATCGTGGTAGTGACTGATGAAGCGCAGGTCCGGCAGCCAGCGCCGCTGCTGGAAGTCCTGTGCCAGCGCATCGAAGGTGGAGCCGGTGGTGGAGGCGGCGTACTGCGGGTACATGGGAAGCACCAGAAGCTGACGCACGCCACGGCGCTGCAGGTCATCAATCGCGGAGGCAATCGAGGGGTTACCGTAACGCATGGCGTAGGCCACCTCGATGTTCTGCCCGTAGCGGAACTGCAGGCGCTGCTTGAGCCCCTCGGCCTGGCCCTTGGTGTGCACCAGCAGCGGCGAGCCCTCCTCGCTCCAGACGCTGCGGTAGCCCTCGGCGGATTTCTTCGGGCGGGTCCGCAGCACAATGCCGTGCAGGATCAGCCACCAGAGAAGGCGCGGCAGCTCGATCACGCGGGGGTCCGAGAGGAACTGGTCCAGATAGCGGCGCAGTGCCGGTGTTGTGGGTTCATCCGGTGTGCCCAGGTTGGTGATGAGCACCCCTACCCTGGCCGGCTGGTCGTGGGTGAAGTGCTCACTCATGCCACGGTATTTCATACGGTTGGATTCCCCGTTGCGCTGGAATGGATTGACTTGAGTTTCATACGCACCACCATGGTAGCTGGTTCCCTGCAGAAGGTGGCTCAATGACTGCCCGGCAGCTTCTGATCGTTGCCCATACACCCTCACCCAATACGTCCCGCATGGCGGAGGCGGTTCTCCGGGGCGCACACCATGAGGATATCGAAAACGTCGAGGCCCGGCACATACCACCGCTGGAAGCCGGCCCAGAAGACGTTCTCGGGGCGGATGCGATCATTCTGGGCACCACCGAGAATCTCGGAACCATGAGCGGTGCGCTAAAAGATTTTTTTGATCGGATCTATTATCCCTGCCTGGAACAGACACAGGCACTGCCCTTTGCCAGTTTCGTGCGGGCCGGGAAGGACGGTACGGGAACCCTCAGGGCCATCGACAGCATCACCACGGGCCTCCGCTGGCGTGCCGTTCAGGAACCACTGCTGTGCCATGGGGAATTCCGGGAGGACTTCATCACCCAGTGTGAGGAGCTGGGCCTGTACGTGGCCGCAGGGCTGGATGCGGGCATGTTCTGACGGGCGGCCCGGTCATCGCTGACCGGGGGCGCCCGTCCGGATCAAGCGGGTCTGCTTACTGCTGACCCTGACCTTGGCCCTGACCCTGACCTTGGCCCTGGCCTTGCCCTTGGCCCTGCTGCTGCATCTGCTGCTGCATCTGCTGCATCTGCTGACGCTGCTTCTTCATCTGCTTCTCCAGCTCTTCACGCTGATCTTCGGTGAAAACGGATTCCACGCGGGACTGGAGCAGAATGCTTTCCGCGGTCATCTCACCGGTGAGATTACCCAGCTTCTCGGCATCCTCGCGGATGGCATCTTCGTCATAGTCCGGGCCGACGCGACCGTCCAGCTTCTCCTGCAGTTCCTGGATCTCCTTCTGGGTATCCTGAATATCACCCTGCATTTCGTCCAGGATGCCGCGGATCTCTTCCTGCTGGTCATCGCTCAGATCAATCATCTTTGCCAGCTGATCCACCTGGTCACCACCCTGCTGACCCATCTGCTGGGCACCGGCGGTGAAGGCCATCGCCATGGCAAGGCCGGCGGCGAGGAGTCGGAAGATTTTCATAGGGAACACTCCGGTTTTGGTGTTAATGATGTATGAGCCCGCGAGCATAACGCGACTTCGGGGGATGTTTCACGTCTCAAAGCCACGATTTCATTAACACTTTTACAGATAGGGCGACGCCAGCCTCGCAATGCCATTGCGCAGGCGCACCGGCAGCCAGGCATTGCGCAGCTCGGCCAGCTCAAGAAGCTCGGCGCGGGCGCGCACCTGGTCGACCATCCTCTCCAGCGAACGGGCCAGGCGCGGGTCGTAGCATTCCAGGTTGCACTCAAAGTTCAGGCGCAGGCTGCGCGGATCCCAGTTGGCGGAACCGACCATGCACCAGCGCCCGTCCACCGTGAACAGCTTGCTGTGATCGAAATCCCCCGGGCTGTACCAGACCCGCACGCCCCACTGGAGCAGGTCCTCGAGCTGCCCGCGGCAGGCCCAGTCCACCATCGGCAGGTTGTTGCGCAGCGGCAGCACCACATCCACGGTGGCGCCCCGCAGTGACGCCGTCTTGAGCGCGTCCTGGACCGTGGCATCGGGCAGGAAGTAGGGCGTCATGACCCGCACATGGCGCCGCGCCACTGAAAGGGCCCCGACAATGACCTGGCGCAGGGTATCCAGGTTTTCATCCGGCCCATCCGGGATCACGCGGCTGAGGGTGGAACCCGGGGCATAGGGCTTGGGGAACCAGCGCTCGCCATTGAGGCGCTCGCGACAGGCAAAGGCCCAGTCCTCGGCGAAGACCGTCTGCAGTTCCGCCACCACCGGCCCCTCAATGGCGAAGTGCATATCCCGGATGGGATGGCGGGGCTGGCTTTCCACGCAGTTGCCAGCGTCAATGTTCATGCCACCACTGAACCCCAGGAGCCCGTCCACAACCAGCATCTTGCGGTGGTTGCGCAGGTTCATGAAAGGCATGGCCAGCGGCGTGCGCGTGGGCATGAATCGGGCATAGGGCACCCGTTCGTGGCGCAGGTGCCGGATGATCGACGGAATGGAGTAGCGCAGCCCCACCGCATCCACCAGCACCCGCACGCTTACGCCCCGGCGCACGGCCTGCCCCAGGCTGCGGGCGAAATCCCGGCCTACGGCGTCGTTACTGAAAATGTAGGTGCTCAGGGTGATGCTCTGGCGGGCACTGGCAATGGCCTCGAGCATGCGGGGATAGGCCTCGTCGCCGTTGCTCAGCGGGGTCAGGCGGTTGCCGGTGAGCAGTGGCTGGCGTGAGACCTGGTCGGCCAGGCGCGCCAGCGCCTGCATCTCCCGGGGCAGCTCCCGACCCATGTCCTCGGGGGCATAGGCCCGCACCGCGGAGCCCTGGTCCACCCTGGGCATCTCGCCGCGCAGTTCGGCCGCCCGGCGCCGGATGCGGTTGATGCCGAACATCAGATAGAGGATCGAGCCCATCAGCGGCGCCAGCCAGATGACGCCCACCCAGGCCACCGCCGCTCGGCTGTCTTCCTTTTTGAGAATGGCGTGCCCGGAGGCCGCTATGGCCAGGCCCACGTAGAAAGCCGCGAAGAGGCCAGCCAGGATGCTGCTGTCCGCTTCAGGCATGACGGGTCTCCGTGTCGCTGGCTGCCAAATCCGGCTCCTGTGAGGGGCTGTTGCCGGCATTCTAGCCGGGCCCGGCACACCCGGCCAATCACGCATTGCAATAAGCCGACACAGCCGCTACGTTTGCGCTCCCGAAACAGCCAGTCCGGAGCCTCCATGACCTTCACAGTGGGCCAGCGCTGGGTCAGCCAGACCGAATCCGATCTCGGCCTCGGCCTGATCACCGACGTCAGCGGCCGCCGCGTTACCATTGCCTTTCCCGCCGCCGAGGAAGAACGTACCTACGCCATGGACAATGCCCCTCTCGCCCGCGTGCGCTACCGCGTGGGCGAGACCCTGAGGGACCGCCATGAGCGCGCGCTGACCGTGCGCGAGGTGGAAGACTCCGAGGGTCTTTTCACCTACGAGTGCGAGGACGAGGCCGGCGAGCCGGTCACCCTGACCGAGGTCATGCTCAGCCCCCATGCGCGCTTCGTGCACCCGGAACAGCGCCTGTTCTGCGGCCAGTTCGACCGCAACGGCGACTTCCAGCTCCGCTACGCCACCCTGCAGCACCAGGCCCGGCTCCAGGCCTCGCCCGCACGCGGGCTCATTGGCACCCGGACCCAGCTGCTCCCGCACCAGGTGGCAATCGCCGAGCAGACCGCGCGGCGCCCCCATCCGCGCCTGCTGCTGGCGGACGAGGCCGGCCTGGGCAAGACCATCGAGGCTGGCCTGATCCTTCACCGTCAGGTCATTACCGGCCAGGCCGAACGCCTTCTGGTGGTGGTGCCGGACGCACTGCTGACCCAGTGGTTCGTGGAGATGCGCCGGCGCTTCAACCTGCATTTCGCGCTCTTCAACCAGGAGCGCCTGGAAGCCGAGGAAGGCAACCCCTTCGAGAACGAACAGTTCGTGCTCTGCCCTCTGTCGCTTCTCAGCGACAGCGAGGCCAACCTGGCCGCCGCGGAGGAAGCGGGCTGGGACCTGCTGGTGGTGGACGAGGCCCATCACCTGCACTGGACGCCGGAAGCGGCCGACCCCGGCTACCAGGCCGTGGAACGGCTGGCCGGGCGGATTCCCGGGGTGCTGCTGTTAACCGCCACCCCCGAGCAGGTGGGCCTGGACAGTCACTTCGCGCGGCTGCGCCTGATCGATCCCGCCCGTTTCACCGATTACGCGGCCTTCCAGCAGACGGTACGTGACCACGGTGGCCTGCCCGAGCAGCACCGGGTGCTGTTCCGCCACACCCGCGAGGACATGGGCGGGTTCCCGGAACGGGTCGTCGAACCCGCGCCCCTGGAGGCGGACCCGGACTACGCGGAACAGGCGCCGCTGGCCGGCCCCGCTGGCCTCTTCCCGGAGACGGCTCTGGACAGCGAGACCTGGCTCGCCGGGGACCCCCGTGTCGCCTGGCTGCAGCAGATGCTCAAGGCCAACCGCAACGAGAAGGTCCTGGTGATCTGTGCCCACGCGGACACCGCCGAGACCCTGGAACATTTCCTGCAGCTGCGCGCCGGCATCCGCAGCGCCGCCTTCCATGAACGCCTGAGCATCATCGAGCGCGACCGCGCCGCCGCCTGGTTCGCGGACGACGAACAGGGCGCCCAGGCGCTGATCTGCTCCGAGATCGGCAGCGAAGGACGCAACTT
Source organism: Pseudomonadota bacterium (assembly GCA_051744725.1). GTDB lineage: Bacteria > Pseudomonadota > Gammaproteobacteria > Pseudomonadales > Oleiphilaceae > Halospina. Next base: position 23,487 of record JBNJDI010000005.1, read on the forward strand.
CCAGTTCGCCCACCACCTGGTGCTGTTCGACCTGCCCCGCAACCCGGACCTGCTGGAGCAGCGCATCGGCCGTCTGGACCGCATTGGCCAGGGCGAGCGCATCCACATCCATGTACCCTACATCGCCGGCTCGGCCCAGGAGATCCTGTTCCAGTGGTACCAGCAGGGCCTGAACGCCCTCCAGGCCTACTGCCCCACGGGCGTGGCGGTCCAGCACGGGGTGGCGGACCAGCTCGAAGCCGCCCTCAATGACCCGGAAGCACCGCTGGACGGACTCCTGGACGCCACGCGCCAGGCGCGCGAGGCGCAGGAGGAAAGCCTGCAGGAAGAGCGCCGCCTGATCGCCTCCCTGACCCGGGACGAACAGGCCGCCGCCGACGCCAGCATCCACACCATCCGGGAAACGGAGGCGCCGGACGACCTTGCCGCCTACCTCACCCAGCTTCTGGACCAGTACGGCATCGACCACGAGGAAACCGGCAAGGAGCAGTGGACCATCCGGCCCACCGACCACATGAAGACCGAGCACTTCCCGCACCTGCCGGACGATGGCCTCAGCTTCACCCTGGAGCGGGACGTGGCGCTGGCGCGGGAAGACCTGGCCTTCATGAGCTGGGAGCACCCCATGGTGCGCGATGCCATGAGCATGGTGATCGACTCCGAACTCGGCAACGCCGCCCTCATCACCCTGGAACTCAAGGGCGTACAGCCCGGCACCCTGATGCTGGAGGCACTCTACCGCGTCACCACCGCCGCGCCGCGCGCGGTGGCCGTGGGCCGCTTCCTGCCACTGGCCCCGGGTCGGATGCTGCTGACCAGTGACGGCCGCGATCTGAGCACCATGCTCACCCACGACAAGCTCAACCAGATCGGTGGCCGCATCAAGCGCAAGGACGCCCAGCAGATCCTGCCGCGCCTGCGTGACGACATCGAGGCCCTGCTGCCGAGCATCCGCGAGAAGGCCGAGGCCGGCCTGCCGGAAACCATCGCCGGCGCCCGACAGGCCCTGGAGGCCCACTACAACGCGGAGATCGAAGCGCTCAGCGACCTGCAGGCCACCAGTGATGAACTGAAGAACCGCGAGATTGAAGCCCTGGAAGCCCAGCGCGAACAGGGCACGGCGGCCATCGAGCGGGCCGGCGTGGAGCTGGAGGGATTGCGGATGATACTGACAACCTGAGACGCCCCTGCGGTTGAAGTGGTCTCCTCTGACCCTCATTTTATAGGGCACATCAATCGGATTCGGTTTTCTGTCGTAGGCGTATCTATCAGAAGCCGTTCAACCACCAAGAGGAGACGCGTTGATGAGCAACGGGGACAACGTGCTTTTTGCACCCTACACCCTGGGCGATCTCGAACTGCCCAACCGCATCGTCATGGCGCCACTGACCCGTGCCCGGGCCAGCCAGCCAGGCGATGTACCCAGCGACATGAACGCCCGCTACTACGCCCAGCGCGCCAGTGCCGGGCTGATCATCAGCGAGGCGACACAGGTCTCCCAGCAGGGTCAGGGCTACGCCTACACACCCGGCATCTACACCCCGGAACAGGTGGCCGGCTGGCGCAAGGTGACGGACGCCGTGCACGCCGCCGGCGGCCGCATGCACGCCCAGCTCTGGCATGTGGGCCGCATCTCCCACCCGGAACTGCAGCCCAGTGGCGAGCTGCCAGTAGCGCCTTCCGCCATCCAGCCGGAGGGCTCCCAGGTGTTCATCAGCGCCGACTCCGGCATGGTCGATATTCCCACGCCGCGCGCGCTGGAGGCCGATGAACTGCCCGGCATCGCCGAGCAGTTCCGCCAGGGCGCCGAAAACGCGCGCGAGGCCGGGTTTGATGGTGTCGAGATCCATGCCGCCAACGGCTACCTGCTGGATCAGTTCATCAAGTCCGGCAGCAACCACCGCACCGATGACTACGGCGGCACGGTGGACAACCGGCTGCGCTTCCCGATGATGGTGGTCGAAGCCGTGAAGCAGGTCTGGCCCGCCGCTCGCATCGGCATCCGCGTCAGCCCCACCGGCAGCTTCAACAGCATGTTCGACAGGGATCCGCACGGCACCTTCCGGGCGCTGGCGCGCAAGGTTCAGGAAGCGGGCCTGGCCTACATCGAAGTGGTGGAGGATTCCTTCCAGGGCAACCATGAGAACGGCCGCCCGGAATCCGTGATCGACGCCATCCGCGAGGAATTCACCGGTACCTACATCGGCAACGGTGCCTACAGCCGGAATGAGGCCATTGAGCGCATCAATGCCGGGCGCTGCGACCTGGCCTCCTTCGGCCGGCCAATCATCGCCAATCCGGATCTGGTGGAACGCTTCAGGCAGGATGCACCGCTCAACGAGTGGGACGCCAGCACCTTCTATGGCGGTGATGAACGGGGTTACACGGATTATCCGACGCTGGTGGAAAGCCAGTAGGAAGGAAATCGGCGGGAGGCGGCTTACGCCTCCACGTCGATAGTGGTGCCCAGCTGCTCGCCCGCGCTGACGGACTGGTTACCGGTCACGGCACCGCCCGCCGGGCTGTTGGTGGCCTCGGCGCGACTGTTGGCGCTGTTGCCGGCCTCACCGGTTGCATTACCGGCGTCGCCAGTGGCCAGCGTTGCCGCCGTATTGGTGTCCGCCGCAGAGGCGTCGGGCACCGCCTCGCCACTGTTGGCGGCTGCGGAATCCAGGCCCTGCTGGGAGATCTGGACACTGACATCCTGCGCTGGCCGGGCATTACCGCTGCCGGCTGCGTTCTCACGGGCCTGGGGCCCCTGATTGGCACTTTCCTGGGCGCCGCGCGACTGCGTCTGCTGGGCGCCGGTATCCCGGGCCAGGTTGGCCGCCTGCGGGTTCATGCCTTCAATCATGTCGCTCACCTCGCTCGGGTGGTGTTGCTGACGACTATATTGAACAACTTCTGATCAGAGGTAAACCCCGGCCGCCGCGCGTGCCCGGTTGTGATTTGTAACCGCAGGCCCTCCACCGGATACCGCCGACAGCGCCACAACGCTTGCCATCAGCGGGCCCAACGGCGATACAATCCGCTACATTGCTGGTATCGTACACAGCCAGACAATCCAACTCCAAGGCCAACACAGGGAAACACTATGGATCTCCTCATTGTTGTTCTGCTCGCGCTCGCCGGCCTGCTGTTCGTGCTGCGGCGCGAATCCGGCGCGGCGGCGGCAATCACCGTCATGGTTGTGGTCGGCATCATCGGCCTGTTCATGGGCACCGGCTGGTTCAGCCTGCTGCTGTTCATCGGCGCCGGCATCACCGCCTTTGCCGGCCTGCCCGGCCTGCGCCGCCAGTGGCTGACCCCACGCGCCTTCGCCCTGTTCAAGAAGGTGGCTCCCAAGGTCTCCGAGACTGAGAAACAGGCCCTGGATGCCGGTACCGTGGGCTGGGACGGCGAACTCTTCACCGGCCGCCCCGACTGGCACCGCCTGCTGACCAACCGCAACACCGGCCTCTCCCAGGAGGAGCAGGCGTTCGTGGACAACCAGTGCGCCGTGGCGGCCAGCATGTGCAACGCCTGGGACATCGGCTTCGAGCGTGCGGACCTGCCCAAGGAGGTCTGGGACTACCTCAAGAAGGAACGCTTCTTCGGCATGATCATTCCGAAGGAGTACGGCGGCCTCGGCCTCTCCGCCCGCGCCCAGTCCGCGGTGCTGCAGAAGCTGGCCGTGAACGAGTCCCTGATGGTTTCGGTGGGCGTACCCAACTCCCTGGGTCCGGGTGAGCTGCTGCTCAAGTACGGCACCGACGACCAGAAGAACTATTACCTGCCGCGCCTGGCCGATGGCCGGGAGATCCCCTGCTTCGGCCTGACCGGCCCGCGTGCCGGCTCCGACGCCACCTCGCTGCCGGACACCGGCATCGTGTGCAAGCAGGAGATCGACGGCCAGGAAGTGGTGGGCCTGCGCCTGAACTTCGAGAAGCGCTGGATCACCCTGGCGCCCATCGCCACCGTGGTGGGCCTGGCCTTCCGCATGTTCGACCCGGACAACCTGCTGGGCGAGCAGAAGGACCTGGGCATCACCTGCGCCCTGATCCCGCGTGACACCGAGGGCATGGAAATCGGCCGGCGGCACGCGCCCATTGGCAGCCCCTTCATGAACGGGCCGATCAAGGGCAAGGATGTGTTCATCCCGCTCGATTACATCATCGGCGGCCCGGACATGGTCGGCCAGGGCTGGCGCATGCTGGTCGAATGCCTCTCCGTGGGGCGCTGCATCACCCTGCCCTCCGGCGCCAGCGGCAGTGGCCGCTACGCCGTGGGCCTGGCCGGTGGCTTCACCCGTATCCGCCGCCAGTTCAACACCCCGGTGGCGGACATGGAAGGCGTGCAGGAACCGCTGGCGCGCATTGCCGGCAAGGCCTACATCGCCCAGTCCGCGGTGATGCAGACCGCCAACATGATCGACAACGGCGAGAAGCCGGCGGTCCCATCAGCCATCCTCAAGAGTCAGCTGACCGAATACCAGCGCGACATCCTCGCCGACGCCATGGACGTGCACGGCGGCAAGACCGTAACACTGGGGCCGCGCAACTACCTGGGGCTGTCCTTCGCCGGCTCGGCCGTATCCATCACGGTGGAAGGCGCGAACATCATGACCCGCAGCCTGATGATCTTCGGCCAGGGTGCGATCCGCTGCCATCCCTACGTGCTGGATGAGCTGGCGGCCAAGGACAGCGACGACATCGATGCCTTCGACGATGCCTTCTTCAACCACGCATCCCTGGTCTTCGGCAATGCCGCCCGCGCCTTCACCCAGGCCATCGGCATCGGCCGCGGCGATGTGCCCTTCGACAACGCCGCGGCCCCCTACGCCCGCGCCGTGAACCGCTTCAGCGCAGCCTTCGGTCTGGCCTCGGACGCGGCCATGAGCACCCTGGGCTCGGACCTCAAGCTGCGCGAGCTGCTCTCGGCAAGGCTGGGGGATGTGCTCGCCAACCTCTACCTGACCTCCATGGTGCTCAAGAACTGGCACGAGGGGCAGGCCGTGGAAGGCGAGCGCGAGCTCATGGCCTACAGCTGCGAGTACCTCCTGAACCGCGCCGAGAAGGCACTGGACGAGCTGCTGGATAACCTGCCGAACCGGGCCGTGGCCGTGGCCCTGCGCTGGGTCACCATGCCGCTGGGACGGCGCTGGAAAGCTCCGTCCGACAAGCGCACCCAGGCGATTGCCAGGGCCATCAGCACGGATTCCGCGCTGCGCGCCAAGCTCACCAGCAACACCTGGGACACGCTTGAGCAGAAAGGCGAGGTCTTCAACCCGCTGGCGCACTACAACCAGCTGCTGGCGGACTACCCGCGCGCGGACAAGCTCTATAAGACCCTGGACAAGGCGCACGCCAAGGGCGAGCTGCCCGCCGAGGCCCTGCACCCCGAGCAGAAGTTCGAGGCAGGGCTGGAAGCCGGCCTGATCTCCGAGGACGACGCCAAGTTCATGCGCCAGTACGAAGAGGAAGTGCTGGAGATGCTGAGCGTGGACGACTTCCCGTTCGACGGGCTCGCCCACAACAAGCGCAAGCTGGTGAAGCACAACGTGCTGTAACCGGTACCAGAGCGCTGAAAACCCCGGTCAGGTTCGCCCTGCCGGGGTTTTTTCGTGTATGACACCAAGAGGCGTTTCAGGAAAACACCACATCCTCCCGCTCAAACCGCCCTTCCTGATAATCCCGGATCGCCTGCTCGATCTCATCGCGGCTGTTCATCACGAAGGGCCCGTGCTGGACCACGGATTCCCTGACCGGCGTGGCGGCAAGCAGCAGCACGCCAGCGCCCTCTTGCCCGGCCTGCAGCCGTACCTCGTCACCGCCTGACAGGAGCCCCGCATGGGTGGCAGGCACCGGCGAGAAGCCATCCTGGCCTGCAGAGACTTCGCCGTCGTAGACGTAGAGCATGGCATTGCGGCTGGCCTCAATCGGCAGGGTGAGCGCCCGGCCCGGTTCCAGGGTCAGGTCCAGGTAGGTGGGCGCGGTGGCGACACCGGAGACCGGGCCCAGCAGCGTATTGCCCTCAAGTTCCACCTCACCGGCAATCACCCGTACGCGCCCCCCATCAATGGGATACTCGGGCACGCGTTCGGCCTGTATGTCCTGGTAGCGCGGCGCCTTCATCTTGTCCGCGGCCGGCAGGTTGATCCAGAGCTGGAAGCCGCGCATCCGTCCATTCCTGAGCTCGGGCATCTCCGAGTGCACAATCCCCCCGGCAGCGGTCATCCACTGCACCCCGCCAGGGCCGATGAGGCCACTGTTGCCCAGTGAGTCCCGGTGATGCATGCTGCCTGCGAGCATATAGGTGACGGTCTCGAAGCCCCGGTGTGGATGAGGCGGGAAGCCGCCGATGCGGCCGCCACTGTCATCAGCCTGGAATTCATCCAGCATCAGGAAGGGGTCCAGGCGTGCAGACGGGCCCTGGCCCAGGCTGCGCCTGAGCTGGACGCCATCACCGTCAGAGGCGCGCTCGCCCCGGATAAGGCGTTCAACAATGCGTTCGGTCATGTCTGACTCCCTGGGTTCATACCGGTTGCTGATGGGACCAGTATTTCCCAGCGCCGGCCGCCAGACAATCGAAGGATTCTGTTCAACTCGTTCAACAGGATTGGGGTATTCCCCGTGATGGTGACAGGACTGATCCTGATACTGCTGGCGGTAGTACTGGGCGTAGGCCTGTACCACCGCTATAAGCCGTTGCCGGCGGCGGTCGCCATGGCGTCCGACTGGTTCGCACCGGGCGAGGCCCGCTTCCTGCTGGATCACCGTTACGTGGACGCCCGCGGCCGCTCCCGCAGCCGCCGGGAACTGGTGCCGGCAATGCTTGAGCTGATCGGGGGGGCCCGGCAGCGGCTGGTGATGGACATGTTCCTGTTCAATCCCGACGGCGCGGATCCAGCCGAACACCTGCCGGTCACGGAAACACTGACCCGGGCGCTGATTGAACGCCGACGCCAGTGTCCCGGCCTGCGCGCGACTGTGCTTGTGGACCCGATCAACAGCTATTACGGCGCCCACTGGCCGGAACACCTCCAGCGCCTGGAAGCCGCGGGCGTGGAAATACTGGAAACACCCCTGGCTCGGCTGAGGGATTCCAACCCGGGCTGGTCGGTGTTCTGGCGGCTTCTGGTCCAGCCCTGGTCCCGCTGGCCCCAGCACGGCTGGCTGCCCAACCCCATCGGCCCCTGGCCGGTGACCCTGCGCAGCTGGCTGACCCTGCTCAACTTCCGCGCCAACCACCGCAAGGTGATGGTGGCGGACACTGGCGAGGGCTGGCGTGGCCTGATCAGCTCCGGCAACCCCCATGATGCCAGCAGCGCCCATTCCAATGTGGGGCTTCTGGTCAGTGGTGAAGCGGCCCTTGCCCTGCTCGATCAGGAGCAGACCCTGCTGACCTGGGCCCGGGGCTACCGCTGCGACTTCAGGGCACCGTCCGGGCCGGCAACGCCGCCACCGGAGGGTACGCCCCGGCTGCGGCTTCTGACCGAATCCCGTATCCGCGAGGCCAGCGTGGCACTGATCAACGGGGCCGAGCCGGGGGATGAACTGGATCTGGCCCTGTTCTACCTCAGCCACAGACGCGTCATAAAGGCCCTGAAACGGGCACAGGCCCGTGGCTGCCGGCTCAGGGTTCTGCTGGACCCGAACAAGGACGCGTTCGGGCGGGTAAAGGGCGGCCTACCCAACCGGCAGGTGGCACTGGAGCTGCACGCCCATGGCATCCCGGTGCGCTGGTACCGCACCCATGGTGAACAGTTCCACTGCAAGCTGGTGCGGCTGGAACGACGGGACGGGCGGGTGGACCTGATCCTCGGCTCCGCCAACCTGACCCGGCGCAACCTGGATGATCTCAACCTTGAAGCCGGCTGTGAGCTGGTGGGCAACGAGGAGCTGCCCGCGCTGCGCGCGGCTGGCGACTGGTTCGAGCGCTGCTGGAGCAATCCGCCGGGTTTCCAGTGCAGCGTGCCCTATGGCGTCTGGGCGGACGAGCGCCGGCGGCGTTACCTGCTTTACCGTATTGCGGAATTCAGTGGCTGGAGCAGCTTCTGATCAGTCGGTATCGATGCCACGGAGCGCGTTAACCAGGGCGGTCACATCGGGATCCTTCTGATCCTCCTCCAGGGTCAGCCCCTCATCGGTGAAGACTTTCAGATCAATCCCATGGCTGCCCATGGGCAGCTCCCGGCTGATCTGACAGGGCATACCCGGCCGGTATTCCTCTTTCTGGCGCAGGTTCACAATGCGCTGGGGGCACGGCTGGCCCTGGGGATCCCTCACCACAAGCACCCTGGGGCGCAGTCGGTTGAGCGCATAGGTGGTGATCACGATGGCCGACTCGCCGCTGTTGAGCTCGACAATGGCGCCTGCCGGGTAGACACCGATGCACTGGATGAAATCCAGGGCCAGCGTTTCATCGAACTGGTCCCCGCGCTGCTCATAGATGATTTCCAGTGCCTCCTTGGAGGAACGCGCGGATTCGAATACACGATGGCTGGTCATTGCATCATAGCCATCCACAATGGCCACGATCTTGGCAAAGTAGGGGATCTGGTGGGCCAGAAGGCCCTGGGGATAGCCCGTGCCATTCATACGCTCATGGTGCGCATACGCCACATCCACGGTCACCGGATCCACCCCCTTCATGCCGGTCAGCAGACGTCGGCCATGCTCCACATGCTGTCTCATGACCGCCTCCTCCTCCTCCGTGAGGGGATCCGTCTTGTGTAGGATTTCCGCGGGTATATGCATCTTGCCCACATCGTGCAGCAGGCCACTGAGTGCCAGCTTTTCGATCTCGCCACCGCGAAGCCCCAGGTGGCGTCCGAAAATGGCGGACAGGATGCAGACGTTCATGCCGTGTTCGGCGGTGTAGTCGTCCTTGCTGCGGACCTGCAGCAGCATCTGCAGCGCCTCGTGGTTGCGCATCACGCTGTCCACACAGGCTTTGACCACGGTTCGGGCCTGTCGGGCATCAATGGTCCTGCCCAGACGGGCATCCTCCATGATGTCTTCAGCCAGCGCCCGGGTTAGTTCAAAAGCCTCGCGGGCATCCGGGAGCTCGGTCTCTATATCCACGGTGCTCAGGCGCGGCTCCTGCCGCCGGCGGCGTTTACCGCCACCAAGACCGAATCGCCAGGGCCGGGACTCCGGGACCTCCTGGCCCTCCACATACACGTACCGGCACTGTTCCTTCAGAGCCTGGATATCCGCCGTATGGCGGATGACGAATCCCTGCACCGGGAAGCTGGTTTCCAGCCAGGAGCGATCCAGGCGCGTCACCGTCATGCCGAGCTGCAGCTCGCTCACGGAAACCCGTATTTCAACCGGTTCAGTCTTTTCCATGGCAGAACACGATATCAGCACAGATTGTAATGCATGGTAGCAATCCTGATCTCTCGACACACCGGTGGTTTCGTGCAGAATGCGTAAACACACCCGCACAAAGGACGGCCTGAATGCGTAATTACCTCTTCACGGCGCTACTCGTGGCTGCCGGCGTTATTCCGGTCAAGGCTGCCGATGATTTTGATCGCTGTGTCACCGATCTACGTGCCCACGCGGTGGAGCAGGGCATTTCCGAATCGGTGAGCACCCGGGTACTGGCAGGGATCGAGCCGCTCGAACGGGTGATCGAGCTTGACCGCAGCCAGCCGGAGTTCACCCGCTCCTTCCGTGACTACCTGGACAAACGCGTAACCGAGCAGCGCATTGAGAAAGGTCGGGCTCTCTACCAGGAGCGTGCCCAGCTGCTGCAGCGCATCACCCGGGAAACCGGCGTTCCCGGCCGCTACCTCATCGCCTTCTGGGGTCTTGAAACCAATTTCGGGAGCTATACCGGCAAGATGCCGATCCCGCGCGCCCTGGCCACCCTCGCCTGTGACCAGCGCCGGAGTGCGTACTTCACCGAAGAGCTGGTGTCCGCCCTGCGCCTGATCGAACGCGGTGACGTGGAAGCCGAAGCCATGGAAGGCTCCTGGGCCGGTGCCATGGGGCAGATGCAGTTCATGCCCTCGGTCTACCTGGAGCATGCCGTGGACGCGGACGGCTCCGGCCGGGTGGATCTCTGGAACAGCGTGCCGGACGCCCTGAGCTCGGCGGGTCACCTTCTGGAAAGCCTGGGCTGGAACGAGGAGGAGCGTTGGGGCCGCGAAGTCCGGCTGCCCGAGGGTTTCGACTACAGCCTGGCAGCCGGGCTGAAGCGCGAGCGCCCGCTTTCCGAATGGCGTGAACTGGGAATCCGCAATGCCTTCGGCGGCGAGCTGCCGCAGGCGGATCTGGAGGCGGCGCTGCTGCTGCCGTCCGGGCACGAGGGCCCGGCCTTCCTGGTCTACGACAACTTCCGCGTGATCATGGGCTGGAACCAGTCCGAGTTCTACGCCCTGGCAGTGGGTCACCTGGCGGACCGGATCGCGGGGGCCGGCCCGTTCCAGACCCGCCCGCCGGACCACGAGCCCCTGAGCCGGGACACCATTGAAGCGCTCCAGGCAGCCCTCAAGGAAGCCGGGTATGAGCCCGGCCCGGTGGACGGCATCCTGGGTTCGGGCACCCGTTCGGCACTGCGGGACTTCCAGCAGGAGAATGGGATCAGGGCCGATGGCTTCCCGGATCCGGACTCACTGAGCGCGCTCGGCGTCGACTGAGGTGTGGATGAAATCGACGCCATCATCGCCGGTTGCCGCTATTCCACCGTGACACTCTTGGCCAGATTGCGCGGCTGATCCACGTCCGTGCCCTTGAGCACGGCCACATGGTAGGACAGCAACTGCAATGGCACGGTGCACAGCAGTGGCGCCAGAATGGGGTCCGTGTGGGGAATGGTCATGACATGTGTGCCTTCACTGTCGCCCATGGCGGTTTCGCTGTCGGCGAACACGAAGAGTTCGCCGCCCCTGGCCCGCACCTCCTGGAGGTTGGACTTGAGCTTCTCGAGCAGGTCATTGGAGGGCGCCACGGTAACCACGGGCATTTCACTGTCCACCAGTGCCAGCGGGCCATGCTTGAGCTCACCGGCCGGGTAGGCTTCGGCGTGGATGTAGGAGATCTCCTTGAGCTTGAGCGCCCCTTCCATCGCCACCGGGTAAAGCGAACCACGGCCCAGGAAGAGGCTGTGGTGCTTGTCCACGAACCACTGGGAAAGCTGCTTGATGGACTCATCCAGGTCCATTATCGCCCGCATCTGGTCCGGGACGGCCCGCAGGGCCTGGACCAGCTCCGCCTCCCGTGACTCGGAAAGTCCATTGTGGCGGGCCAGCGCCAGGGTGAACATCAGCAGCGCCGTGAGCTGGGTGGTGAACGCCTTGGTGGAGGCCACGCCAATCTCGGGGCCGGCATGGGTCATGATCACCATGTCCGACTCCCGCACCAGGGAACTGCCGGGCACGTTGCAGATGGCCAGCGCGGCCCGGAAGCCGGCGTCCCTGGCCTGGCGCAGGGCCGCCAGGGTGTCGGCGGTTTCGCCCGACTGGGAGATGGTCAGGAACAGGGTCCCGTCCTGGATGACATGCCGGCGATAGCGGAATTCGGAGGCCACTTCCACGCTGCAGGGAATGCCCGCCAGCTCCTCGATCCAGTAACGCGCCACCATGCCGGCGTGGAAGCTGGTGCCGCAGGCCACGATCTGGACATGACGTACTTCCCCCAGCAGGCGCGAGGCCTCGGTGCCGAGTGCCCGTTCAAGCACCCGGCTTTCGGTCACACGCCCCTGGAGCGTGGCCTCGATCACATCCGGCTGCTCGTGGATCTCCTTGAGCATGAAATGCCGGTAGTTCCCCTTCTCCGCCGCATCCGCGCTGTGCTCAAAGCGGCTGATCGCCCTTTCCACCGGCTGGCCGGAGGCGTCCGTTATGGCAACGCCCTCGGCCCGGACGAGCGCGGTGTCGCCTTCAGCCAGGTAGATGAAACGGTCCGTGACCGGCAGCAGGGCCAGCTGGTCCGAGGCCACGAAGTGCTCGCCGATGCCCACGCCGATCACCAGCGGGCTGCCCTGGCGGGCCACCAGCAGCGTCTCGGGTTCGTCCGCGTGCAGAACGGCCAGGGCGTAGGCCCCCTCGACCTGCCCCACGGCATTGTGGAAGCCGGTGACCAGATCCCCGGCCCGCTCGTATTCACGCGCGATCAGGTGTGCCAGCACCTCGGTATCGGTTTCAGAGGTAAAGGTGTAGCCCTCGCTGCGAAGCGTTTCCCGCAGTGATTCGAAGTTCTCGATGATGCCGTTGTGGACCACGGCAAGGCGCTCACCGGACATGTGCGGATGGGCATTCGCGGCCGAAGGCTTGCCATGGGTGGCCCAGCGGGTATGGGCAATGCCGAGATGCCCCTTGGGTGGATTGCTGCCGACAACCTCTTCCAGGGCGGCGACCTTACCCACCTCGCGCTGGCGCTGGACGCCGCTGTGCGGATCCAGAATGGCCAGGCCGGCTGAATCATAGCCACGATATTCCAGGCGCCTCAGTCCCTCGATCAGAATGCCCTGTACGTCACGGCGTGCCGCCGCTCCCACGATTCCGCACATGCCTAGCTCTCTCCCTTTTTGCTGTCGCGCCCATGGTCCGCCGGTACCCAGTCCGGAATGTTGCGCTGGCGGCCTCGGGCCACCGCCAGCTCCCGGTCAGCGACGTCCCGTGTGATGGTGGAGCCGGCGCCCACCAGGCTGCGCTCGCCCAGGGTCACCGGGGCCACCAGCGAGGTGTTGGAACCGATGAAGGCCCCGTCGCGGATCGTCGTATGGTGCTTACTGGTGCCGTCATAATTGCAGGTAATGGTGCCGGCGCCAATATTCACGCCCGCGCCCATGGTGGTGTCACCCACATAGCTGAGGTGGTTCACCTTGGCGCCCTCGCCGATGCTGCTTTTCTTGATCTCCACGAAGTTGCCCACCCGGGCATCCCGACCCACCAGCGCATCGGGCCGCAGGCGGGCAAAGGGCCCGATCACGGCACCCTGATCCACACGGGCGCCCTCGATGACGGAGTGGGCATCCACCCGGACATCCGAGCCGATACGACAGTTGCGCAGCACCACACCCGGGCCGATCTCGACCCGGTCACCGAGCACCACCTCTCCTTCGAACACCGCATTCACATCGATTACCACGTCCTGACCGGTTTCCACGCGGCCCCGGACATCCACCCGTGCCGGGTCCGCCAGGGTGGCACCGCCGGCCATCAGGGCCAGGGCCTGCTGCTGCTGGAACCAGCGCTCCAGTTCCGCCAGCTGGGCGCGGTTGTTCACCCCCTGCACTTCCTCCGGTTCATCCGGCTGGGATACTTCAATGCTGAGCCCCTCGGAACGGCCGAGGGCGATGATGTCGGTCAGGTAGTACTCACCCTGGGCATTGTCCGAGGACAGCGCTGGCAGCCACTGCTTGAGGCGTTCCGCTGGCGCCCCCAGAAGGCCGGTGTTCACTTCGCTGATCACCAGCTGGTCCGGGGTGGCATCCTTCTGCTCGACAATACCGGTCACCGCTCCCTGGCCATCACGCAGTATGCGCCCGTAGCCGGCTGGATCCGGCAGGTTGACGGTCAGCAGCCCCAGTGAATCCCGGCTGATGACATCGGCCAGGCGCGACAGCGTATCGGCCGAGGTGAGCGGCACATCCCCGTAGAGCACCAGCACCCGCGCGGTTTCCGGAATACCCGGAAGGGCCTGGGCCACCGCGTGCCCGGTACCCAGCTGTTCCTTCTGGACAACCCACTGGATATCGCTCCCGGGCGTCTTCTCCCGGACCAGGTCTGCCCCATGGCCGATCACCACATGCAGGCCGTCAGGGCGCAGGCTGCGCCCGGCTTCCAGCACATGGTGCAGCAGCGGCCGCCCGGCCAGCGAATGGAGCACCTTGGGCAGGGAGGATTTCATCCGCGATCCCTGGCCCGCGGCCAGGACGACGATGTGCAGCGGTGTCGCCATCCGTTCGCACTCCTTGAATCAGAAAAACCGCATCCGATCATGCCCCACCGGGGCCATGATCGGCAATGCGGTTTCAAGTAACAACCCGATTGTCCGGGTCAGCCGGTGTTCAGCGCTTTTTACGCCGCAGCTTCTCCAGCGTCCGGAGCTGGGCGGCAGCCTCGGCCAGACGCGCGGCAGCACGGGAATAATCCACTTCGCTGCTGCGGTTGGCCAGCTCGCGCTCGGCTTCCTGGCGGGCGCGTTCCGCGGCGGCCTCATCCATGTCATGGGCGCGCTCGGCGGTGTCCGCCAGGATCGAGATCTTTTTGGGCTGGACCTCGAGGTAACCGCCGGAGACGAAAAAGACTTCCTCTCTGCCGTCTGCCATCCGGATGTTCACGGGCCCGGGAGCCAGGCCGGTCAGCATGGGCGTATGGCCTGCCATGACGCCCAGCTCGCCGTTACTTGCGGTCGCGGTCAGCATCTCCACCTCGCCGGAGAAGATGCTTTCCTGCGCGCTCACAATGTCACACTGTACGGTGTTAGCCATTGGTTACGCCTCTCTCAGTCGGAAATGGTTTACGCAGCTTTGTTTTCCATTTCCTTCGCTTTTTCGACCGCCTCGTCGATGCTGCCGACCATGTAGAAGGCCTGCTCCGGCAGTGAATCGTACTCACCGTCCAGGATGCCCTTGAAGCTGCGGATGGTCTCCTTCAGCGACACGTACTTACCGGGGGAACCGGTGAAGACCTCGGCCACGAAGAACGGCTGCGACAGGAAGCGCTCGATCTTACGCGCCCGGTCAACGGTCTGCTTGTCTTCCTCGGAGAGCTCATCCATGCCCAGGATGGCGATGATGTCCTTGAGCTCCTTGTAACGCTGCAGTACACCCTGGACGCCACGGGCCACCTCGTAGTGCTCCTGGCCAATAACCAGCGGATCCAGCTGGCGACTGGTGGAGTCCAGCGGGTCGATGGCCGGATAGATACCCTTGGCGGCAATGTCACGGGCCAGTACCACGGTCGCATCAAGGTGCGCGAAGGTGGTTGCCGGTGACGGGTCCGTCAGGTCGTCGGCCGGTACATAGACCGCCTGGACGGAGGTGATGGAGCCGGTCTTGGTGGAGGTGATGCGCTCCTGCAGCTTACCCATCTCCTCGGCCAGGGTCGGCTGGTAACCCACCGCGGAGGGCATACGGCCCAGCAGTGCGGAGACTTCCTGACCCGCCAGGGTGTAGCGGTAGATGTTGTCGATGAACAGCAGGACGTCACGGCCTTCGTCACGGAACTTCTCGGCCAGGGTCATGCCGGTCAGGGCGACACGCAGGCGGTTCCCCGGCGGCTCGTTCATCTGACCGTACACCATCGAGACCTTGTCCAGGACGTTGGAGCCCTTCATCTCGTAATAGAAGTCGTTACCCTCACGGGTCCGCTCACCCACACCGGCGAAGACGGAGAGACCGGAGTGCTCCTTCGCGATGTTGTTGATGAGCTCCATCATGTTCACGGTCTTGCCCACGCCGGCACCGCCGAAGAGGCCGACCTTGCCGCCCTTGGCGAAGGGGCAGATCAGGTCGATGACCTTGATGCCGGTTTCCAGCAGCTCGTCGGAAGCTGACTGGTCGGCGTAGCCGGGCGCCTTGCGGTGAATGGTCCAGCGTTCCTTCTCGCCGATCTCACCCACCTCGTCCGTGGGCTCGCCGAGCACGTTCATGATGCGGCCCAGGGTTTCCTCGCCAACCGGCACCTTGATGCCTTCGCCGGTGCCGGTCACGCTCATGCCGCGCTTGAGGCCCTCGGTGGTACCCATGGCGATGGTGCGGACCACGCCGTCACCGAGCTGCTGCTGGACTTCCAGGATGGTGCCCACGTCATCCAGCTTCACGGCATCATAGATGTTGGGTACGGAATCACGCGGGAACTCCACGTCGATAACCGCCCCGATGATCTGAACGATACGTCCACTACTCATGCTTGCTTCCTCACTAACTCAGTATTCGGTATCGCCTTAAACGGCCGCTGCACCACTGACGATTTCGGAAATTTCCTGCGTGATGTTGGCCTGACGGGCCTTGTTGTACTCGGTCTTGAGATCGTCGATGATCTCGCCGGCATTGTCGGTCGCGCTCTTCATGGCAATCATGCGCGCGGCCTGCTCACAGGCGATGTTCTCGACCACACCCTGATACACCTGGGATTCCACATAACGGGTCAGAAGCCCGTCAAGCAGGGTCCTCGGATCCGGCTCATAGAGGTAGTCCCAGCGGTACTTGCCTTCCGGCTCGGCTTCCGCCTGGAGCGGCAGCAGCTGCTCGATGGTCGGCGTCTGGGTCATGGTGTTCACAAACCGGTTGTACACCACATAGAGCCGGTCAATGCTGCCGTCACGGTAGGCGTCCAGCATGACCTTGACGCTGCCGATGACCTGCTCGGCACTGGGCCGGTCCCCCAGCTGGGTTTCCGACGCCACGATATTGCCGCCCACCACGTTCAGGAAGACGCTGGCTTTCTGACCGAGCGTGCAGAAATCCGACGGCACGCCCTTGTCGTTCCAGCCGCGGCTGTCCTGGAGCATGGTCTTGAACAGGTTGTTGTTCAGACCGCCGCAGAGACCACGGTCCGTGGAGACGACGATGTAGCCCACGCGATTCGCTTCCCGTGCTTCCATGAACGGGTGCCGGTAGTCGGAATCGGCTTCCGCGAGATAGCCGATCACATCCCGGATCTTGCTTGCGTAAGGGCGGGTCAGCTCCATGCGCTCCTGGGCTTTACGCATCTTGCTCGCCGCCACCATTTCCATGGCGTTGGTGATCTTCTGCGTATTCTGGATGCTGGAGATCTGAGTGCGTATTTCTTTTCCGCTGGCCATAGTTCAGTGCCTTTTCCGGTTAATCGCTCCGCCATTGTGCAGGGGCCCGCAGGCCCCGAACGGCATTACCAGCTCTGGGTCGACTTGAACTTCTCCAGCGCTGACTTGAGGCCGTTCTCGACCTCGTCGTTCAGATCACCGGACTCATTGATCTTGGCCAGAAGCTCGGACTGCTCGGTGCGCATGTAATCCATGAGCGCCTTCTCGAATGCCACGATCTTCTTGGCATCGACGTCCTCGAGGTAACCCTCGTTGGCGGCGTACAGCACCGTGGCCATCTCACCAACGGACATGGGCGAGTACTGTTCCTGCTTCATCAGCTCGGTGACGCGGGCGCCGTGCTCCAGCTGCTTGCGGGTCGCCTCGTCGAGGTCCGAAGCGAACTGGGCGAACGCCTGCAGCTCACGGTACTGGGCCAGAGCCAGACGGATACCGCCACCCAGCTTTTTCATGATCTTGGTCTGTGCGGAACCACCCACACGGGAGACCGAGATACCGGCGTTCATCGCCGGGCGGATACCCGAGTTGAACAGGTCCGTCTCCAGGAAGATCTGACCGTCGGTGATGGAGATGACGTTGGTCGGTACGAAGGCCGACACGTCCCCGGCCTGGGTCTCGATGATCGGCAGGGCCGTCAGCGAGCCGGTCTTGCCGGTGACCTCACCATTGGTTGCCCTCTCAACGTACTCCGGATTGACCTTGGAAGCACGCTCCAGCAGACGCGAGTGGAGGTAGAACACGTCACCCGGATAGGCTTCACGGCCCGGCGGACGGCGCAGCAGCAGGGAGATCTGGCGATAGGCCCAGGCCTGCTTGGTCAGGTCGTCATAGATGATGAGTGCGTCTTCGCCGCGATCACGGAAGAATTCACCCATGGAGGTACCGGCGTAGGGCGCCAGGAACTGCATGGATGCGGGATCCGCAGCGCCGGCGGCAACCACGATGGTGTTGTCCATGGCGCCGTGCTCTTCCAGCTTGCGCACCACGTTGGCGATGGTGGACTGCTTCTGCCCGATCGCCACGTAGATGCACTTAATGCCGCTGTTCTTCTGGTTGATGATGGTATCAACGGCGACAGCGGTCTTACCGATCTGGCGGTCACCGATGATCAGCTCACGCTGGCCGCGGCCCACGGGAACCATGGTATCGATCGGCTTGAGACCGGTCTGCACGGGCTGGTTCACCTCTTCACGGGAGATAACGCCGGGCGCGACCTTCTCGATCGGTGTGGTTTCCGTGGTGCCCGTATCCCCCTTACCGTCGATGGGGTTACCCAGGGCGTCCACAACGCGGCCCAGCAGTTCGCGACCCACCGGCACCTCGAGGATGCGGCCGGTACACTTGACCTTCTGGCCTTCCGCGAGCCCTTCGTCCTCACCGAGCACAACGGCACCGACCGAATCCCGCTCGAGGTTCAGGGCCATGCCGTAGTTGCCGTTCTGGAACTCAACCATCTCGCCGTACATGACGTCGGCAAGACCGTGGATGCGGACGATGCCGTCGGAAACGCTGACGATCGTCCCTTCATTGCGAGCTTCAGAAGACACATCGAGCTTCTCGATGCGCTTCTTGATGATCTCGCTGATTTCGGATGGATTCAGTTGCTGCATGCCTGTGTCCTCAAAAAATTCTGCAAATGACCGCGTGTCGGAATTCGGTTCCTGCCGTGCCTGGCGGACTCAGGCGCCCATGGCATTGGCCAGCCTGTTCAGGCGCCCGCGCAGCGAGGCGTCGATGACCTCGTCACCCGCTCTGATGACCACGCCGCCGATGATCGACTGATCGGACTCAACACTGAGCTCAACGGTACGGTCCAGACGCTTCTCCAGGGCCTGGGAAAGCCGCTGCTTCTGCTCATCGGTCAGTTCAAAGGCGGTGGTCAGCGTGACGTCCACAATCCGCTCGTGATCATGGCGATAGGCCTCAAAGAGCGCCGCAACCGACGGAAACTGTGCCAGCCGGCGGTTTTCGGCCATGATCTGGATGAAATTGCTGACCGGCTCCGGGAGCGGGTTCTCACAGACGTCGCTGATGAGCTGGATCTTTTCCTGGGCGCTCAGGCCCGGATGGCGCAGGACCGAGGCCATGCGGTCATCACTGGTGATGGCCGCCAGCAGATTGAGCGACTGACTCCAGTCATCGAACTGACCGCTGTCGCGTGCCGCCTCGAATGCCGCCCGCGCATAGGGTCGGGCGAGTGACGTTGACTCTGCCATGTTGGACCTCGTTTACAGTTCCGCGGAGAGCTTATCCAGCATCTCGCTGTGCGCCTTGGCGTCGACGGAGGATTCCAGAATCTTTTCCGCGCCGGCGATCGCAAGAGTGGCGACTTCAGCGCGCAGCGCATCCCGCGCCTGCTGGCGTTCCTGTTCGATCTCGTCGCGGGCCTGGGCCAGCAGTCGATCGCCCTGTTCGCGGGCTTCGCTCTTGGCCTCTTC
Source organism: Pseudomonadota bacterium (assembly GCA_051744725.1). GTDB lineage: Bacteria > Pseudomonadota > Gammaproteobacteria > Pseudomonadales > Oleiphilaceae > Halospina. The sequence goes on from JBNJDI010000005.1 coordinate 42,670, forward strand.
CACAATCTGGTTGGCGCGCTTGTTGGCCTTTTCCACGATCGTGGCCGCTTCGTCACGCGCTTCCCGCAGCTCCTGGGTTGCCCGTTGCTGGGCCAGTTCCAGATCCTGGTTGGCGCGGTCGGATGCGGCAAGGCCGTCGGCGATCTTCTTCTGGCGGTCCTGCATGGCCTGAACCAGCGGGGGCCAGACATACTTCACGCAGAATGCGATGAAGATGAAGAAGCCGATGGTCTGCCCGATCATCGTGAGGTTGATATTCACGGCGTTCTACCTCTTTCCGATTCGTTGCTTTCGGGACGATGGGGCAGCCGCTTGCCGACCACCCCTGAACCATCCGGTGTTATGCAACAACAAAGATCAGGTAAAGGCCGATACCCACACCGATCATGGAGACCGCGTCCAGAAGACCCGCCATGATGAAGGTCTTGGTCTGGAGCTCAGCGGCCATTTCCGGCTGGCGTGCGGTGGTTTCGAGCAGCTTGCCACCCAGCAGGGCGAAGCCGACGGCGGTACCCAGTGCACCAGCAGCGATGATGATTGCGGCAGCGATGATTACGAGTTCCATAACAACTCCTGATTTAACGACGGTTTAGGGGTTTAGGGTCATCAAGTTTGATGGTTAATGCTCTTCATGGGCCATGCTCAGATAGACAATCGTGAGCACCATAAAGATGAAGGCCTGAAGCGTGATCACCAGAATGTGGAAGATCAGCCAGGGCACCTGGAGCGTCCACTGGATCCAGAACGGCAGCAACGCAATCAGGATGAAGATCACCTCGCCGGCGTACATGTTGCCGAAAAGCCGGAGAGCGAGTGAAAACGGCTTGGTCAGCAGCCCCACGGTCTCAAGGATCAGGTTGAACCAGGAGAGCGACCAGTGGTTGAAGGGACTGAATGACAGCTCCTTGGCGAATCCGCCCACGCCTTTCACCTTGATGCTGTAGTAGAGCACCATCAGGAAAACGCCGATGGCCATGCCGAAGGTGGCATTGGGATCGGTGGTGGGTACGATCTTGGTGTACTCGATGCCCATTGCATAGGTCAGGCTCGGGATGTAGTCGACCGGGATGAGCTTGAGCGAGTTCTGCAGGAAGACCCAGACAAAGACCGTAAGCGCGATCGGCCCGATCATGGGGTTGCTGCCGTGGAAGGTGTTCTTCACCAGGTTCTGGGTGAACTCCACCACCATTTCCACGAGGTTCTGGAGTTTGCCGGGCTGGTCACTGGTGGCGTTCTTCGCAACCATCCGGAACACGAAGAGGAAGAGGATACCGGTCAGCGCGGACATGAAGAGGGTGTCCACGTGGAATGCCATGAAGCCCATGTCGCTGGCTTCGGCGCCGGACTGCGCCATGGTCCAGGTGGCTTCCTCGAGCACCGTGCCGTTGGCGCGTTCATAGCCTTCCGGCAGCTTGCCGTAGGTGAGGTTCGTCAGATGGTGCTGTATGTATTCCGCTGGAGATTCACCTGCCATGTTCTACTCTCGCCCCGTCATCGGTTTGCAACCCTACTGAACACAAGCGGCGTCAGCATGTGGCTGAGGATCATGGTGCCGAACCCGGTAAACAGGCCCGGCCCGTCGATTGGCTGGATCAGCATCAGCGTGCCCGCCAGAAGAACCACTGTTGCGGACAGCTTGAACATCTCACCGGCCATCATGGCCGCGAAAACCGCCCCGGCCCGCCGCGCTCCGCGATGGCGGAAATAGCGCAGGGCAAAAAGGCTGTTCGGAATCCAGTAAGCGAGCCCCCCGAACAGGGCGGAGCGGGCTCCAAGCGCCGACTCAAAGAGGAAAAGGCCGCTGACCAGCAGCAGAATTCCCAGCTGGAGCATGATGAGTCGGCCTACCGGAGGCCACCTGATGTTCAATGTGCCAACCCTTGTCGGCCGTTATTAAAGCGGGGCAGATTATAGGGCTTTGGGTAGTTCGGATCAATAAATTTGGATGAAAATTCGAACGATTAACAGCAGCTGACTACTGGATATGGTCAAGGATTCCGTCCAGCTCATCCAGGCTGTTGTACTCGATCACCACCTTGCCCTTGCCGCGTTTGCCGTGATTGATGGCCACGCGCGCGCCCAGCCGATCCGCCAGCCGGTCCTGGAGGGTGCGGATGTCCGGGTCCTCCTTTTTCGGCTCCGGCTTTGCATGGCCCTGGCCCTGTTCCAGCGTTCTGCGCACCAGCGCTTCCGTCTGGCGCACCGAGAGCGACTTGCTCACCACCTGGCGTGCCAGTGGTGCCTGCTGCTGTTGCGACAGCCCCAGAAGAGCGCGGCCATGCCCCATCTCCAGGTCGCCGTGCTCGAGCATGATGCGGACTTCTTCCGCCAGCCCCATGAGCCGCAGCAGGTTGGTGATGGTGGTGCGGGACTTGCCCACGGCGTCGGCGGTCTGCTGCTGGGTCAGGCCGAATTCCTCCTGCAGGCGGTGGAGCGCGGCGGCTTCCTCAATGGGATTGAGGTTCTCGCGCTGGATGTTCTCCACCAGCCCCAGGGCAATGGCCGCCTCATCCGGCACCTCGCGGATCAGCGCGGGAATGCGGTCCAGGCCGGCCAGCTGGGTGGCGCGCCAGCGCCGTTCCCCGGCCACCAGCTCGTAGTGGCCGCTTTCCAGGGGGCGCACCACCACCGGCTGCATCACGCCCTGCTGCTTGATGGACTCCGCCAGTTCCTGCAGGGCCTCCTCGTCCATATCCCGGCGCGGCTGATAGCGGCCACGCTGGATCAGGTCCAGTGGCAGCTCTTTCAGTTCCGCATTGATGCCCGGGTCGGCGGGAGCCTCCTCCTCAAGATTGGTCCGGGAGCCTTCGAGAAGGGCATTCAGGCCTCGCTGGCCCAGTCCGCGTTTGCGCGATGACATGATGGTTGCTTTTTATCCTGTTTGTTCCACGGGTAGGACGCGGGCCATTACACGGCCACGGCGTCCTGGGACTGCTGGCTGCCATTGCGCCTGACCATCTCGCCCGCCAGCGCCAGGTAGGAGATGGCGCCCTTGGAGCTGCGGTCGTAGCGCAGTGCCGGCATGCCGTAACTCGGGGCCTCGGCCAGCCGCACATTGCGGGGGATCACGGCCGAATAGACACGATCCCCGAAGTAGTCGCTGAGCTGGCGTGACACATCCAGAGTCAGGCTGTTCCGGGGGTCGTACATGGTACGCAGCAGGCCCTCGATTTTCAGCTCCGGATTCACGGTTTCCTGGATCTGCTCGATGGTGCCCATGAGCGCGGCCAGCCCCTCCAGCGCATAGTATTCGCACTGCATGGGGATGAGCACGGAGTCGGCGGCGGCCAGCGCATTGACCGTCAGCAGGTTGAGCGCCGGCGGGCAGTCAATGAGGATGAAATCGTACAGTTCGCTGATGGGCTTCAGCGCCAGGCGCAGGCGGTGCTCGCGCCCGATCTCGTTCATCAGCTCCACCTCGGCGGCGGTGAGGTCGCCGTTGGCGGGCAGCACATCGAATCCGGAATCGGGCGCCTCGGTGCAGACGTCGGCCGCGTCCTGCCGGCGCGTCAGCACGTCATAGCCACTGACGCGGAGCTCGTTCTTGTCGAGTCCGCTGCCCATGGTGGCGTTGCCCTGCGGGTCCATGTCCACCAGCAGCACCCGCCGCTTGGTCGCCGCCAGCGAGGCCGCCAGGTTCACGCAGGTGGTGGTCTTGCCCACGCCACCCTTCTGGTTGGTTACCGCCACGATGCGCGCCATTGCCATCAGTCTCCTGTCTCGCCCGTGGAATCCGCTGTACTGCGCCCGATGCGCAGAATCCGGCGTTCCGCGTCCACGCCGGGCACCGCTACCCGGCTGTCTTCAATCAGCCGCCAGCCGGCCGGCAGCCCTTCAATCTCGGTGGTGGCTTCGGGGCCCTTCATGGCCAGGTGTTCCCCGTCCGGTGCCAGCAGATGTGCCGTCATGGGCACCATTTCCGCCAATGAAGCGAATGCGCGGCTCGTGATCCAGGGAAAGGGGCCACCCTGCCAGTCCTCGACCCGGGCATGCACCACCTGCATATTCGCCAGGCCCAGCTCCAGCCGGCACTGGGTGAGGAACCGGGTCTTCTTGCTGTTGCTGTCCAGCAGTGTCACCTGTCTTGCCGGCGAGTGCAATGCCAGCACCAGCCCGGGAAATCCCCCGCCGGAGCCAACATCCAGTACCGGCCCCGGACCCAGTCGCGGCACCAGCGTGAGGCTGTCCAGAAGGTGGCGGGCGCACATGGCGCTGCGCTCACGCACCGCCGTCAGGTTGTAGGCCCGGTTCCACTTTTCCAGCAGGTCCAGAAGCCGCAGCATGCGGTCCACCGTCTCCGGGGCGAGGCCGACACCGAGCGCTTCGGCGCCCGCCTCGAGTTCACGGCGTTCCGCGTCCATTCAGGCGCTTTCCTGCTGCAGCAGGTCCCGCTTCTTGAGATGGATCAGCAGCTGGGACACCGCCGCCGGCGTCACGCCCTGGATGCGCGAGGCCTGGGCGATGGTTTCCGGCCGCGTCTCCTCGAGCTTCTGCTTGACCTCGTTGGACAGCCCGCCGACGCGGTCGTAGTCCAGATCCTTCGGCAGGCCCATGTTCTCGTGCCGGCGCAGGCGCTCGATGTCCGCCTCCTGGCGCGAGATGTAGCCCTCGTATTTCACCTGGATGGCCACCTGCTCGGCGACCACCGGATCGTCAGCGCGTTCGCCCCCAATGGCGGCAACGGCCTCGTAGTCGATCTCCGGCCGGCGCAGCAGCTCGGACAGGGTCTGGTCCTTCTTCAGGGGCTGCTTGAGGTACTGGTCGGCCACCGCCGCCGCCTCGGTACCGGGGTGGATCCGAATGCGGTCGAGACGCTGGCGCTCCGCCTGAATGGCGTCACGCTTGGCCTCGAAGGCGGCCCAGCGCTCGTCGTCCACAAGCCCCAGGTTGCGGCCGATCTCGGTCAGGCGCAGGTCGGCGTTGTCCTCGCGCAGCACCAGGCGGTATTCCGCACGGCTGGTGAACATGCGGTAGGGCTCCTTGGCGCCCATGGTGATGAGGTCGTCCACCAGCACGCCCAGGTAGGCCTCGTCCCGGCGCGGGTACCAGGGCTCCTCGTCGTGTGCCGACAGGGCTGCGTTGAGCCCGGCCAGCAGGCCCTGGGCGCCGGCTTCCTCGTAACCGGTGGTGCCGTTGATCTGGCCCGCCAGGTAGAGACCGCCGATGAACCGGGTCTCCAGGGTGTGATGAAGGTCGCGCGGGTCCAGGTAATCGTATTCGATGGCGTAGCCCGGCCGCGTGACGTGAGCGTTCTCGAACCCGGGAATGGTCCGGATGAAGGCCATCTGCACGTCGAACGGCAGGCTGGTGGAAATGCCGTTGGGGTAGAGCTCCTGGCTGTTCAGGCCCTCCGGCTCCACGAAGATCTGGTGCGAGTCCTTGTCCGCGAAGCGGTGGACCTTGTCCTCGATGGAGGGGCAGTAGCGCGGCCCCACACCCTCGATGTCGCCGGCGAACATGGGCGACTGGTCCAGGGCACCACGGATGATCTCGTGGGTCTCGGGCGTGGTGCGGGTGATGTAGCAGCACATCTGCTGCGGGTGCGAGTCCGCGCTGCCGATGTAGGACATGACCGGCTCGCGTTCGTCGCCGGGCTGCACGTCCATCTTCGAGAAATCCACGGTCTTGGCGTCGATCCGCGCCGGGGTCCCGGTCTTGAGCCGGCCCACGGTGAACGGCAGCTCGCGCAGCCGCTTCGCCAGACCAATGGTCGGCGGGTCACCGGCACGGCCACCCTGCTGGTTCTGCATGCCGATATGGATCACGCCGCCCAGGAAGGTACCTGTGGTCAGCACCACTGTGGGCGCGCGGAAGGTGACGCCGGTCTGGGAGACCACGCCCCGGACCTGATCGTTCTCGACCACCAGGTCCTCGGCCGCCTGCTGGAAGATGTGCAGGTTGGGCTGGTTCTCGAGCATGTTCCGGATGGCGGCCTTGTACAGCGCACGGTCCGCCTGCGCACGGGTGGCGCGCACGGCCGGGCCCTTGCTGGAATTGAGCACCCGGAACTGGATGCCCGCCTGGTCGGTGGCCAGGCCCATGGCCCCGCCCAGCGCATCAATCTCCTTGACCAGATGACTCTTGCCGATACCGCCAATGGCGGGATTGCAGGACATCTGGCCGAGGGTTTCGATGTTGTGCGTCAGCAGCAACGTGTCGCGCCCCATGCGGGCTGCGGCGAGGGCCGCCTCGGTGCCCGCATGGCCGCCGCCGATCACGATGACGTCGAAGTGCTTGGGGTATTCCACGCTGGACCTCAGGGCTTACCGGATTCTCTGAATGAACCGCGTAGTATAACCCGAAGCGTCAAGCCTGTGCAGACAACCCCGGACAATTTCTGAACAGAGATTTTAACCCCTGAATAACAGAGACCTGGCGTGCCTTCATCACAAAGCACTCAAAAAACTGTCCACAGATTGTAAGTGGCCAAAACAGCCTTTTTATTTACTTAGAAGCTTGAATATAAAGGTTTAATAGAAATTTTTACAGCCTTCTCCCGATTCTGTAAACAGAGTTTTCCACAGGAAGACCGCGTCACTGTCTCTGGATCACCAGGACCACCTCACCCACACGGAAGCCCCAGTAGGTCATTTCCGTTTCATTGATCACGGTGTCCTCGGTCACCCGATACATCCAGTCATCCATGCGGACATTGAGGGTGCTGTCGCCATAGGGCACTTCCAGCACGTAGTTCATGTGGATGGCGTTGCCCTCGAATTCCATGAACCCCGGCTCCGTCACATCCCCGGCAGTGGCGTGATAGCCCCCGTCGCGGGGCTCCAGGGTCCAGACCCGGGTATCGGTCTCACCGTCACTGTAGGTGAAGACCTCATCCAGGGTACCCACACCATCCTCGTCCCATGAGGCATCGATGGTGGCGTCGAAGTGGCGGATGACCTCGCCGGAGCGGTCCTTCACCACACCGCGCGCGGTCAGCTCGCCCTGGAAGAACTCGCTGGGCACCAGTTCCGGCTGTTGACCTGCATAATCATCGATTGCCGGGCCGGAACAGGCTGCCAGTAAGGGCAGGGCCAGTAGAAGGACGGCGGTGAAACGACGGGCTGGATAAGTGGCTTCCATGAGCTGGATCTCCATCGGCATGAATGACTGTCAGTGCATACGCCGGTGCGCCCCCCGGGGATCATCGGGTGGCCGCAGTGACGTACACAGGTGTATACGGCGCCATTGGCTGGAATGACGCTGCTGTCGGAGACTGTCTCCACAGCAACCTGATGGGAGGGTCCGAGATGGCAAGCTACAAGGCGCCTCTGACCGATGTGAATTTTCTGCTCAACGACGTCTTTGACTACCCGAGCCACTACCAGTCCCTGAGTAATGGCGCGGAAGCCACCCCGGATATGGTGGACGCCATCCTGGGCGAGTGTGCGAAGTTCTGTGAGAACACCCTCTTTCCGCTCTATCAGAGCGGTGACCAGGAAGGCTGCAAGCTGGTGGACGGTGAGGTGAAAACCCCGGCCGGCTACAAGGAAGCCTACAACGAATACGTCGCCGGCGGCTGGCAGGGGCTCTCCAGCCTGGAAGACTACGGCGGCCAGAACCTGCCCGCCTCCCTGGGCCTGATGAAGCAGGAGATGATGGGCACCGCCAACTGGCCCTTCAGCATGTACCCGGGCCTGTCCATGGGCGCCATGAACACCCTCCAGCTCCATGGTGACGAGGACCAGCGCCAGACCTACCTGACGCCCATGACCGAGGGCCGCTGGACCGGCACCATGTGCCTGACCGAACCCCAGTGCGGCACCGACCTGGGCCAGGTCCGGACCAGGGCCGTGCCCCAGGAGGACGGCTCCTACCGCGTCACCGGCACCAAGATCTTCATCTCCTCCGGCGACCACGACCTGGCTGAGAACATCGTCCACATCGTGCTGGCGCGCACACCGGAAGCGCCCAAGGGGACCAAGGGCATCTCGCTGTTCATCGTGCCCAAGTACCTGCCGGACGAACAGGGCAACGCGGGCGAGGCCAACGGTGTCTCCGTGGGCGCGCTTGAGGAGAAAATGGGCATCAAGGCCTCCGCCACCTGCACCCTGAACTTCGATGACGCCAGGGGCTACATGGTGGGCGAGGAGAACAGGGGCATGGAGTGCATGTTCACCTTTATGAACACCGCCCGCATCGGCACCGCCATCCAGGGCGTGGGCCCGGCCGAGCTTTCCTACCAGAACGCATTGGCCTACGCCAGGGAACGCCGCTCCATGCGCGCGCTCTCCGGCAAGAAGGAACCGGACCAGGTCGCCGACAGCCTGATGTACCACGCCGACGTGCGCCGTATGCTGCTGACCCAGAAAGCCGTGGCCGAGGGTGGGCGCGCCATGCTCTATGACGCCGCCCAGTACGCCGACCACATGGTCTGCGGGCACCTGGAGGAGGACGAGAAGAAGGTCCAGAAGTACGACGACAAGCTCGGCTTCCTGACCCCGATCCTCAAGGGCTTCCTGACCGAGAAGGGGTACGAGGCCACCAACCTGGGCATGCAGGTGTTCGGCGGCCACGGCTACATCAGGGAACACGGCATGGAGCAGATGGTGCGCGATACCCGGATCGCCACTCTCTACGAAGGCACCACGGGCATCCAGGCACTGGACCTGCTCGGCCGCAAAGTGCTGATGATGACTCAGGGCGGGGCGGTGCGCGAGTTCACCCTGCGCATGAGCAACGAGGCCCGCAAGCACCTCACCGACAGCACCCTGCGCCCCTGGGCCTGGCGGATCCTGAAGCTGGCCACCCAGTGGAACTGGCTGACCCTGCGCCTGATGGTGATCGCGCGCAGGGACCGCGACATGGTGTCAGCCGCCGCCCACGACTTCCTGATGTACAGCGGCTACGTCTACATGGCCTTCATGTGGCTGCGCATGGCCGCCGCCGCCCGCAGAGGCCTGGAAGAAGGCGGTAACCAGAGCGAGGATTTCTACAACGCCAAGCTGGCGACCGCCGAGTTCTACTTCGAACGCATGCTGCCCCAGGCCCAGGGCCACGCCGACAGCATGCTGAGCCCCAGCGATACCCTGATGCAGCTGGGCAATGAGGCATTCGCCTTCGATTACTGAACCAGCTCGCTAAACCCTCCCCCTTGCCGGCTTTCGGGCCGGCCTTGTCTCTTGTTTTGCAGATAACCCGGCGTTGATTCTGGCTCGACCGCTGATCCAGGAGTCCGCGCACTTCCAGCAAGACAGCTCCGGTCAGATCTGACATACCATTTGATTTAGAGTCGTTTTCCAGCTGTCAGCTACCCCTTATCCAGCGCACTGGCCTGCTTCTCCGACATGGCGTAGATCTCTTCCTGGGGTCCAAGCAGAGCGGTGCCGGCACAAAGCCCCCCCGCGAGCAGGAAAGGGATACCCATGTGCCATTCACCTGCAAGCAGCCCAGCGATTGTCGGTGACACAAGCTGTCCCGCCGAGATCAGGAAAAAAGTCACTCCGAATCCGGCCGAGGGACGTTGCTGGAAAAGGTTCACGCTCCAGATCCCGAATAGGCCAGTAATCATGATAAAAGTGGCCCCGAAAACCATAGCGGAAACTAGAGCCACCGGGATGTGAGTGGACCAGATGGCAATACTGAGAATGGACAGGCTGCAACCGATCAGAGCACTCGTGAAGGAACGACGCAGCCCGAAGCGACGAACTGAATCACCTGCGGCACCACCGATAAGCCCGAATAGGCCAATAAGGATCCAGAAGGCTCTGGTCCACGCACCAGGCATAGCGCCGTGCTGGACAAGCAGGTCCACAGCAAAAGTCCAATAAACAGCGGTAGCAATGCCGAACAGGGTCGCAGCAACGAAAAGCCGCGATGTGGCGGGGGTGACCAGCCAGGCGATGTGTAGCGGCTGAGGGGCCTGTTGCCCATGGGTGTTGAGGTAAGGCCCGCTGGGCATCAGGGTAGCGTTCCATACGGTTGCGACAACCGCAAACATGGCAAACCCGGCCCATGCAAGGCGCCATTCCTCACCAGCCAGTAATGCAGCCGGGCCGGAAATGATAACCCCGACACTGGTCCCCGCATTGATGATGGCATAGGTGCGATTCTGCTGGGGCTCACGAATCAGGCGCATTACGGCATCCGACAAAGGGGGGTATGCGAGCCCCGGACTGGTCCCGGCAAGCATGACGCCGATGCCCAGAAGCCAGGGGCCCTGACTCGCCGCTATCAGTGCCATACCAGTAGCTGCACCCAACCCACCGAGAATGATAGGAAGGCGCGGGCCAACGACCCCGGACACGGTGGATCCGAAAAGGGTCGCAATCAGGTAGCCTCCGTAGGACAGGCTACCAATCAACCCCATCACCTCAATGGTAAGCCCTAGCTCATTACGAATCTCCGGTACAAACAGCCCATAGGTATAACGGGCCAAGCCGTAGGTGGCTGCCACAATGGCAAGTCCCGCCGGAATCAGCTTGATTGGTGGCGTAGTCGCTTGATCCCCCATGATATTTCTCGCTTGTAGTGAACCATTTATTCAGTAGCGCAAGTCGTTTCACTCGACTCCCACGCCGGTTGTCGTTGGCGGGCATCAGTTGCTTCCGCAGCCTGAAAGAGTACGGAGCAATTCCCAGTCCTTTCCTCCACCAGAATCCGGCACCTATTATCCACTTCCCTGTGCTGGCGGATTTGGCTGGCCGTGTACTTCAAGCACCAATTCGTGACACAGATCTTGTTTCGGTGGGTGTGGGGATCAACAAAGTGTTCAGTGGTAACGCACACCGGGACATAACCATGCCTGCCCAGATTCAGATAGATTATGTAGGGTTTATAGACCGATGCGAGATCGCCCATAAACCGGGAAAAGGTGATTCTAGAAAATTCCCTCATTTCGCTGGTGTGGTAGAATTGCAACAGAGCATCGTGGTCAACCTGATCGGACATGTGCAACTCGGTAATGATAATATCGTTGGCGCCACACATATTCTGAAAACGTGCGGTATTTATATCAGGGTGGTCATTTCCTTCCTGGAAGCCGGTCATGGTAATAAGCGCACTCTCCCCTGCTATATGGACATCCTGATAACTAAGGTCATCAAAATCGCATTGGTGGAAAGTCATCTGATCAGGGGTGAAGAACGAGGAAAGTTCCTCTTGCATTCTTTCTTTTGAAGCAGGATTGATATCGACACAAAAGTAGTGCGTGATATGAATGCCAAACTCATTAAGCCGATGCAGAATGTACCGCGTTTTTACAGGCTCGGGGCCGAGTTCTACGTAATTGAACGTCTTGCCCTCTAGACTGGTGGCTAATTTTCGGATGAAGTTCTCCAATGTATCCTTGAAGCCGCTTTCGCCGTAGTCATTGCTGGCGATGGTCGGATCCGATAGAGGGTACTCATTAAGGGCACACATAATTTCAAAAACACGGGCAAGATTCTCCGGTTCTTCATGAGCAATTTGACAGTGTTCATTCTCACAATACTTGTCACGATTTGAATGAACGATGATATCGTTGAATGCAAAACCATCAAGCATCTTCGAAAGCTCATCCTGTACCAGAAAGCTTAGAGAGGAGGAAAGGGTTTCCGACATGGGGTCCATCCTTTGTTCTTTACCAATCAGTGATCCGTTGATGACAGTTCCCATAACCTATGTGGGAAACGTATGAAGGGCCTTGGCACTTCTGTCTAAAACGATAAGCGTTTGCTGGCTATCCCCAAAATGAAATATATTCGTTATAGATATTTGAATTATTGATACCCTTTAACCATGATTAATCTCGATATCCTCTTGGTCCGAGCGTTCTTGGCTGTGGTCGAGGAACGGAGTCTCACTGGTGCCGGTCAACGTCTACACCGGACCCAGTCCACCGTGAGCATTCAGTTGAAGAGACTTGAAGATCTTCTGGGAGAGCGGTTGGTTCACCGCAAGCAAGGTCGTATCAGCGGCCTGACGGAGGCGGGGCAGCGATTCTTGGAGCCTGCCCGGCGATTCGTGCGGATTCACGATGAGACGGTTGCTACTCTGAGAAATTCCAGTTTGACCGGGCACATTTATATCGGAATTGCCGATGAGACGGCCCATGAGCATATTGCCCAGGCTCTGGCCGCGTTCCGTGCTCACCATCCGCATGTACACTTGGAGGTAATCAGCAAGCTGTCCACAGAGCTCGAGCAGCTGGTCTCTGATGGAGAACTGGATCTGGCCTTGGTTAACCGAGACCCGACGGATTCAAGACCTGGGGAGGAACTGTATCGGGAAGAGTTGAGCTGGGTGGCAAGCCGGGGACTGGTATGGGACGAAACGGAGCCGGTACCGCTGGCTGGATTTCCGCCGGCCTGCCCTTACCGGAAACGCACGGTAACCGCGCTGGAACGGGCCGATATTCCATTAGTTGATATCTTCACTAGCAGTACCCATGAGGGGATTTGGAATGCGGTGACAGCAGGCCTAGGTGTGGCTGCCCTGCCGAAGAGCCTTCTTGCGACGAAATTCCTGGAACAAATCTACACCCCGAATCTACCGGAAGTCGGTGCTATTGTCGGTGTTATGGTGGGTAGTGACAGAACTTGGGAGGAACCACTTGTAACCTTGGCGTCATATATCCGCTCACTTTCACGGACAGTGGAGGGAAGCGCTCAGGCATGGCCTGCCGGAGCCTAACCTCTACGGATTCCCCGCGAGAACCCTGTGGCTGAAGCCCACAATGGCAAGCCCCCGACATTTAGACACGTCAAAGCTGCCCAAATTATTGCCTTTCAAGCTCCATCGGGACAGGCCACCCTTTGCCTCTCGCCCTGCCGGCCTTCGGGGCGGCTTTTTGCATTCCTTTAATGTTATGTTATAACATCGTTGCCACTTGGGAGCAGCCGCTCACCAACCTTATCCCCCATACAGCAGGATCCAGGGAGACAACCCATGACACACCGACTGCTTCTGCCCATCATGATTGCCGGAGTCAGCCTGCCGATCGGCGCCATG